>JABHLH010000010.1 GCA_018692925.1 archaeon | reverse complement strand
TTTTGAAAGATTTAGGTTATATTTTAATTCATTCAGGTGTTGATAAAAATTCTTTAGTTGTAGATGCAGGAGCAGGTTGTGGAGTTTTAGCTTGTGTAATGGGAAGATATGCAAAGAAAGTTGTTAGTTATGAAATGAGAAAAGATCATTTGAAAATTGCTAAGAAAAATATTAAATTCTTAGATGCAAAGAATGTTAGTTTGAAAGAAAAAGATGTTTATGAAGGGATTGATGAAAAAAATGTTGATGCACTTACTTTAGATTTACCTGAACCTTGGAAAGTTGATTTTAGTTGTTTGAAAAATGGTGGGACATTTGTTGTATATGTGCCAACTATAAAACAAGTTATGGATTTTACTGAAAGAGTTGAAGGGGTTTATGTGGATAAAGTTGTTGAACTAATAGAGAGAGAATGGTTTTTTCAAGGAAGAAAAGTTAGACCAAAATCTGATATGTTAGGGCATACTGCTTTCTTAGTTGTTGGAAGAAAAATATAAAATAAAAAAAATTATTTTTTAAAGATGTATCCAACAATTGCACCTTTAATTATGTATAGTACTAAAGCTTGTATTAGCCAGTATATTATTACAATCCAAGAAATGGTCATGTAAAAAGGCATTGAGGCCATTCCAACTAATGGAGCAATTAACCAAACTAAAAATCCGTATACTAAACCTTTTTCTAAACCTTTTTTTGGAATTCCTTTGTATAATATGTTGAATACTATTACGAATAAAAATGCTCCAATTAAACTAATACTGTACATTCCTATTGTATTTGTCAATGTAAACATTGCTGCCATGTCTTTCCAAATAATCGGGTCAATTTCATAAACCCAACTAAAGAGCCATCCACAAGTTAACATAATAATGATTGATTGAACAATCCAAATTAACAAACTAGCTCCAATTATTTTTTTATAGTTAAATTTCATATTTGTTGAATGATTCTTTTGTATTAATAAGTTTTATTCTAACAGAAACTTTAAATATTGTGAGATCTAGAGTTATTTTATGTTAGCGCTTGAAAAATTCTTTGATGAGCACACTATGTCTGTGCATTTGAGAGTAGGTACTTATCCTTATGGGAAAAAAGGGCATCCTGGTGAATGGTCTTTGGAAAAATTAGAAGAAGAAATAATGGATAATGCAAGGTTACAAGAAATTGTAGATGAAATTATTGAAAAGACTGAAGAAGATGAAAGATCTTTTATTGAAATTTCAAGAGCTAATAGTACAATTGTACAGTATAAGGATTATAGAGTTGTTATTGTAAGGCCACCTGTGTCTGATGCTTTGGAATTAACTGCTGTTAAGCCACTAGTGAAATTAGATTTAGATAAATATGATATTCCTGAAAAAGTTATGGAAAGAATTAAAGAAAGGTCTTCTGGGATTATTATTTCTGGAGAAGTTGGTTCTGGTAAAAGTACTTTTGCTTCTGCATTAGCTGAAGAATATGCAAAGAGTGGAAGGGTTACAAAAACTTTAGAGTCTCCAAGAGATTTGATGTTAGGAGATGATATTACTCAGTACTCTAAGAACTTTGGAACAAGTGAAGAAATACATGATATCTTATTTTTGTCAAGACCTGATAATGTTATTTTTGATGAGATGAGAGATTCTCCTGATTTTCAATTGTATATTGATATTCGATTAGGTGGGAGTTCTGTTATTGGAGTTTTACACGCAGCTTCACCTATTGATACTATTCAAAGATTTATTGGAAGAATGGAAGTTGGAATGATTCCTTCTGTTTTAGATACAATTATTTTTATTAAAGATGGAAAAATTGGGAAAGTGTTTGTTTTGAAAATGGTTGTGAAAGTTCCTTCAGGAATGATTGAAGCAGATTTAGCAAGACCAGTTATTGAAATTAGAGATCTGGTAAGTCAGAAGTTAATGTTTGAAATATATTCTTATGGTGAAGAAACAGTTGTTATACCTGTAACAAAAGAATCTGGAAAAACACCTATGAAAGCTTTAGCAGAAAAACAAGTCTTAAGTGAATTTGGCAGATATAGTAAATCTGCTGAAGTTGAAGTTTTAGGTGAACATAAAGTTAGAGTTTATGTGCCAAAGAGAGACAAAGCAAAAATTATTGGTACTAAAGGTGTAAATATTACAGCGATTGAAAAGAAATTAGGAATTAAAATTGATGTTGCAGCTTTAGAAGATACTTCAAGGAAAGAATTGAAAAGAATTGGATATCAAGCTAGTGAAAGAGGAACAAGTCTTATTTTTAATATAGGTGCAGCAGGAAAAATGGTTGATCTTTTTATCGAGGATGAGTTTCTGTTTACATCAACATCAAGTAAGAAAGGTGAAGTTAAAGTGAATAAGAAAAGCGAGCTTGGTGCAAAATTGCTTAGTGCTATGGATTCTGGTAAAAAGATTTATATCAAAGGATAAGCTTAAAAGTAATTATTTTTTCTTTTATTATATGGATCTGTAGCTCAGCTTGGATAGAGCGATTCCCTCCTAAGGAATAGGTCGGGGGTTCAAATCCTCCCAGATCCGGATTAATTTTCTAAAGAACAATCTCCAGGTAGTATTCTGATAACATCATCAAGAGGATAATTTATTTTGTGTTTAAAAGACATTTGTTTTCTTATTGCTTTTGCACAGTCTGAAATTTTTCCTCCAAATTTTAATGTGAATTCTGATTTTATTGGTGTACATTCTAAGTATTTTTCTTTGTTTAATGTAACATAAAGTTTTATTACAGGTTTGTAGTATTCTCTTTTACCATGAATCATAAATGAACCTTTTGGTAAACCTAATTCTTTTTTAACTTGATCAGGTTGTATAGAATAAACTTCAGCTGTGCCTAACTCTTCTTTCCAAGCTCTAGAAAATGCAGCTGTTGCAATTGCAGCTTCTTCTTTTGTGCTTTGTGGGATTTCTTTTCCTTCTGATTTAATTATGAAAAAAGGCGAACCTCTCATTTCTGTGTGGAAAACTAAGTCTCCTTTATCTGCATGTTTTTTGACAATTATGTCGTTAGTAGTAGCATCTCTTCCACCAATACATAAAAATCCATCAGATGAAGTAAAATATCTAAATTTCATATACCATTTTTTTTCGGGAGCATCTTCAAGTTTTTCTTTTTCTTTTGGTTTAGCTTTGTCAAGTTTTAAGATTTTTTTCTTTGTGTTTTCAATTGCAACATTCAATCCTTCAAGTTTTCTTTTTGCTTTTTTAGATTTATCATAATATCTTGTAGCATTTTCTTCAATACTCTTTTTTGGATCTAAAATTATTTTCATATGTAGTCCCTAATGTTTTTTGCTTTCCATTCATAAATTAACCATAAAACTAGAATAACAGCATCAATGCTCATGTATAATACAGAAGTATCAAAACTGATCCTGGACAATAAATTGATTCCTAACATTGTGCTTGAAAATGGATAAAATAAAGGGGATAAATAAAATATTGAATCTAAAAGTAAGTGAATTGTATATCCAGCACTAATTACTAAAAGTGGTTGTGATATTTTTTTCCATTTCAAAGTAATTTGTGATCCTATGAAAATGATTAATGGGATTACTAAAGAGTGTGTGAATATTTTGTGAACTTCTTCAAGACCTACATTAGAAAAAGTTTGTAGTAACCAAAATACTGCAACATCAATATCAGGTAAAAGTCCAGCAATACCCCCGATTAAAACCAAATGTAATGGGAAGTTTTTTTTCTTAAGAACTAACTTTCTGAATAAGTCAATTATGATTATTGTTATTAATACATGTGTTACTGCGAATGGCATGTAGGTTTAGAATTCTTAGGAGTTTAAAAAAGTTTTTCTAAAATGTCTAAAGTGAAAAGGATTGTAGCATGAGCTTGAGATTTTGAAGGATAAAATGGTCTTTGTTTTTTATGAACTGAAAAGATTCTAACATTGTTGATTAAATGAATCTGTTGAGTTAAACCTGGATCTAATTTCACTTCCTTTTCAATTAATTTTGCAACTAAACTACCTAAACCAATTCCGGGGTTTGTTTCTAAGATGTCCCTATTCGTAGTCTCAAAATATTTTCTATGAAGACCAATTTCTAAAAGTCTACCACAAATGATAATACAACTCCTGTAACATTTTGCATTGTAACAAATTTTTAATTCTTCAATGTCGGCAACAAGTTCTCCTTTTACATCGTCATGAACTCTTGGAATTTTAAAATTAAGATCTTTTTTACTGTCAGTTTCTTTTAAAATCTCTTCCATTTCTGAACTGATTTTTAAAATTTCTTTAATATCACCAGTTATTTTTAATCTGTGTAATAAAACCGAAAATTCTAATCTCTCATCAACATCTTTTATTTCTTGTGAACTTTTCCAAAAGTTTTCTTCAATGAATTTTAAATTTGATTTTGCTAAAGAAGCATAATTTCTTAATCTTAGGCCTTTTTCATCCTTGTCCTTGTAGTAAAGGGAACTAATTAAGTTATTTTGAAGCCTATTTACTGAATTCTTTAGATTTTTTATGCTCATAGAATAAATTAATTCTTTTATATTTTTAAAACTTATTGCTTTGCAGAAGGTTTATTAGTAAGTTTGACTTAGCTATATTTATGAGAGGATGTAGTGTGAAGTATGGTAATATTTTATTAGGTAAGAGAGTGAAATATTGTGATAATCTTTTTACAAGGTTTAGGGGTTTGATGTTTTCTAGGAAAAAAGAAGGGGCTATTCTAGAAGGTTTGAGTGAAAGTATAGTTGGAAGTAGCATTCATATGTTCTTTGTGTTTTATCCTTTGGATATATTTTGGTTGGATAAGAATTATAGAGTTGTTGATATAAAAAGGGCTGTAAAACCATTTACTTTGTTTCATAAGCCTGAAAAAAAGGCTAAGTATATTCTTGAGCTACCTGTTGGAAAAGGGGATAGAGTGCATGTTGGTGGAATTCTGAAATTTGGTAGGATTAGATAATTATATAAAGAAAATTATATTTTAGAGAAGTATGGATATTGAAATATGTACAGTTGGCGGTTATTCTGAAATTGGAGCTAATATGACTGCTGTTAGAGTGGGAGATGAAGTTGTTATATTTGATATGGGATTTCATATTCCTTCAATCATTAGATTACAAGAAGAAGAAACTAGTAAAACAGATTTGACAAGAGAACAATTGATTAATGCTGGTGCTGTGCCTGATGATTCTGTTATAAAAAAATGGAAAGGTAAAGTGAAAGCTATTGTTTTAGGACATTGTCATTTAGATCATATCGGAGCTGTGCCTTATTTAGCTGAGAGATATAAATGTCCGATTTATGGCTCTGCTTATACTATTGAAGTTTTGAAAGTTACAACAAGAGATGATAAAGTTAGTATAAAACAGCCTTTGAAAGTTTTGAATTCAAATAGTAAAGTAAAATTATCTGAAAATTTAACTTTAGAGTTTGTTCATGTAACACATTCTACACCAGGAACAGTTTTTGCCATTTTACATACTCCAAAAGGAGCAATAATTTATGGAAATGATTTCAAATTAGATAATACTCCTACATTAGGAAAAAAACCAAATTATAAAAGATTAGAAGAAATTGGTAAAAAAGGTGTTTTAGCATTAATTGTTGATGCTTTGTATTCTAATCTTGATATTAAAACTCCTTCAGAATCTGTTGCAAAAACATTAGTTAATGACGTTCTTTTGCATACAAACAATAAAGGTAAATTAGTGATTGTTACAACTTTTGCTTCACAGATTGCTAGAATAAAAGAAGTTATTGAAGCTGCTAAGAAAATGAAAAGAAAAATTGTTGTCTTAGGTAGATCAATGAATAAATATATTACAGCTGCTGAAAATATTGGTTTAGTTAATTTTACAAAAGATGTTGAATTAGTAAAATATGGAAGAGAAGTTAGAAGTAAATTAAGAGAAATTCAAAAATCTCCTGGAGAATATTTAGTTATTTGTACAGGTAATCAAGGAGAACCAAGAGCAATTTTAACAAGGATGGCTTTTGGTGATTTGCCTTATAAATTTCAGGGTGGAGATCATGTAGTTTATGCTTGTAAAACAATTCCTGCTGCAATTAATATTGCTAATAGAGAAGTTCAAGAAAATAAGTTAAGACAAAGAGGTGTGAGAATGTTTAAAGATATTCATGCTTCTGGTCATTTAGCTAGAGAAGATCATAGAGATTTAATTGATTTGTTGAACCCTAAATATTTGCTTCCTTGTCAAGGTGATGTTACAAGATTGATGCCTTTAGCTGAATTAGGTGTAGAGATGGGATATAAACTTGGAGAAACTGTGTTTGTTTCAAGAGATGGACACTTTATTATGTTGGAGTAAAAATGTTAATTGATGTACATACACATATTACAGATAAAAAATTTGATGAAGATATTGAAGAAGTAATTGAGAATTCTAATTGTGCAGTTATTATAAATAATGGAATGAATGTTGAAGATAATAGGAAAACAATTGAATTAGGTAAAAAGTTTTCTAAAGTGAAAGTAGCTTTAGGAATTCATCCTTATGATATTGTAAAAATGGATGAGAAGGATATTGAAGCAGAAATTAAGTTTATTGCTAAACAAAAAATAATTGCAATTGGTGAAATTGGTTTAGATTTTACTTATGAAGAAAAAGAAAAGCAAATAAAATATTTTAAAGAATTTTTAGGGTTGGCAAAGAAAATGGATTTGCCTGTTTTAGTCCATTCTAGGAAAGCTGAGAAGGAAGTAGTTGAAATTTTAAAAGAAAAAAATATGAAAAAAGTAGTTATGCATTGTTATTGTGGAAAATTAGAAGTTGGGTTGGAAGCTGAGAAATTAGGATTTTATTTTTCTATTCCTCCAAGACTTATTACAAATAAAGAATTTCAAGAATTAGTGAAAAAAATTTCTATTACCAGGATTTTAACTGAGACAGATGCCCCATATATGGGTGCTGAAAAAGGGAAAAGAAATGAACCTGGAAATGTAAAACAGACTGTAAGAAAAATAGCTGAGATTAAAGGAATGAGTGAAGAAGAAGTAGAAAATTCTATTTTTATGAATTATCAAAAATTGTTTTCTTGATTATTATTGCAAAAGATTTATAACTAGTTTATTATTTTGAGATGATATGATAGCTAATCCAAAAATTTTCAAAGCTTATGATATTCGAGGTGAATGGAATAAAGATTGGGACGAAGAGTTTGTTTATAAAATCGGAAGAGCAATAGCTAAAGAATTAAAAGTGAAAATTGTGGCTGTTGGTAGAGATATGAGGGTTTCTAGTCCAATTCTTTTTGAAAATTTATCAAAAGGTTTAATTGATGAAGGTGTAGAAGTTAGAGATTTAGGTTTATGTGGTACTGAATTAACATATTTTGTTTCTGCATTTGTTGAAGATATAGATGCAGCTATTATTATTACAGCTTCTCATAATCCTGGGAAAGATAATGGTATGAAAATTTCTTTGAAAGGAGCTAAAGCTTTAGGTTTGAAGACTGGTTTAGATAAAATCAGAGATTTAGCTTTAACAGATTTAGGAAAAGTAAATGAAGAAAAAGGTGAAATGAAAAAAGTAAATTATTGGAATTTTTATAGAGAACATGTCTTTAAACTTGCTAATCTTTCAGGTTTGAAAAAAATGAAGATTGTTGTGGATAGTGGAAATGGAATGGGTAGTTTTATGTTTGATAAAGTTTTGAGCAATTTAGATTTTGATGTAGTTAAAATGTATTGGGATTTAGATGGGAATTTTCCAAACCATGTAGCAGATCCTTTTATTGAAAGTAATACTGATGATTTAAAGAAAAAAGTTATTGAAGAAAATGCTGATATTGGTATTGCTTTGGATGGAGATAGTGATAGAGTATTTTTTATTGATGATAAAGGAAGATATATTCCAGGATATTATTTTGCAGCTTTAATGACAGATTTTATTTTGAAACAGTGTGGTGATGCAAGTATTGAAACTATTGCACATGATCCAAGATATTTTTGGGCTACTGTAAAAGCTATTGAAAATAATGGCGCAAAAGCAGCTAGAACAAATGTTGGTCATACTTTAATAAAAGCTAAAATGAGAGAATGTAATTCTATATTCTCTGCTGAATGTAGTGGACATATCTTTTTTAGAGAAAATAGTTTTGCAGAAAGCTCAATGTTGGCAATTTTGTTGATGCTTAAGATTTTAAATGAAAAAGGTAAATTATCTGAGATAATGGATTATTATTTTGAAAATTATCCTATTAGTGGAGAAATTAATTTTATTGTTGAAGATAGTAAAGAAGTTGTAAGAAAAATTGAAGATCAATATAATTCTGGAGAAATTGATTATTTAGATGGGATTAGTGTTACTTTTGATGATTGGAGATTTAATGTAAGAACTTCTAATACTCAGCCATTATTAAGATTAAATTTGGAAGCTAAGAATATGGGCTTAGTTCAGGAAAAAGTTGATGAACTTAAGGCTTTGATTGGTGGAAAATTAGCTGATCACTAAGAAAGTTTATTAAATAGTAATTCTTCTTTTTTTATTATGGATTATAAGAAGTTAGGATTTAAAGCTGGAATTGAAATTCATCAACAGTTAGAAGGTAAGAAATTATTTTGTGATTGTCCAGCTGTTGTACATGATCCAAATAAAGCTGATGTATTCTTTGAAAGGAAATTAAGGGCTGCTGCTGGAGAAACTGGTAAGGTAGATCAGGCTGCTGCTTATGAAATGAAAAAAGATAAAATTTTTCAGTATGAAGCTTGTTCAAGTTCTAGTTGTTTAGTGGAATATGATGATGAGCCTCCACATGAATTGAATAAAGATTGTTTAGAAATTGCTTTGGAAGTTTCTAAATTATTGAATGCAAAGGTTGTTGATGAAATACATTTTATGAGAAAAACTGTTGTTGATGGAAGTAATGTTTCAGGTTTTCAAAGAACAGGATTAATTGCAAGTGATGGTTATATTGAAACAAGTAAAGGTAGAGTTGGAATAGAAGGTGTTTTTTTAGAAGAAGAAGCTGCACAGAAATTAGAAGAAAAAGAACACATTGTTAAGTATCGGTTAGATAGATTAGGTGTTGCATTGTTAGAAATTGCTACAGATCCTTCAATTAAAGATGCTGAACATGCTAAAGAAGTTTCCTCAATCATTGGAATGATGTTAAGGAGTACAGGGAAAGTAAAAAGAGGGATTGGTACAATTAGACAAGATGTTAATGTTTCTATTAAAGGACATCCTAGAGTTGAATTAAAAGGTTTTCAAGAGTTAAAATATATGGTTAAAGTTATTGATGCTGAAATTGAGAGACAAAAAAAGGAAAAAAATGGTGAAAGTCATGTTAGAGATGTAAAAGCAAATGGCATTAGTAAATTTTCAAGACCAATGCCTGGTGCTAAAAGAATGTATCCTGAAACAGATGTTCCTGTTATAAGAGTTACAAAGAAAATGTTGGATGCAGTTGTTTTACCTGAATTAATTGATGATAAAGTTTTAAGATTTGAAAAAGAATTTAAATTAAGTGCAGAAGATGCAAGAATTATTGTTAAGAGTGAAATTGATTTTGCAAGTTATGTTAAAGAATATAAAAAAGTTGATAGTAAAATTTTAGTTGATATTTTAGTTAAGCACCCTAAGGAAATTAAGAAAAGATTTAATCTAGAAGGTTTGAAAGAAAAAGATCTTAGAGAAGTTTTAGGCTATTTGAATTCTGGAAAAATTGGAAAGAGTGCAGTGTTAGAAGTTTTAGTTGATATTCTTAAAAATGGAAAAGCTGATTTGAGTAAGTATAAAGGAATTAGTGATGATGATTTAGAGAAAGAAGTTAAGAAGATTGTTAAAGCAAATAAAGGTGCGCCAATTAATGCTCTTATGGGTGAAGTGATGAAGAAGTTTAGAGGGAAAGTTGATGGTAAGAAAGTTATGATGATTTTGAAGAGGTTAGAAAAATGAGTTTAGTTCTACGAGGAAAAAGAATAAATGTTAGGTCTTTTAAAAAATCTGATGCTGAATCTCTTCAAGAAAATATAAATGAAAAATTGATTAGTCAATTTACTAGAGCCCCATATCCTTATAATCTACAAGATGCAGAAGATTTTATTGACCTTTCGAATTTAGAATTAAAAAATAAAAAAAGTTTTTTACTTGGTATTGAATTTAAAGAAACTGGAAAAGTTATTGGTGGAATTAGTTTGATGGATGTTGATTGGAAGAAAAAAGAAGCTGAGTTAGGATATTGGATTGGAAAAAACTACAGGGGTAAAGGTTTAATGAAAGAAGCTGTTGATATTATTTTGAAATTTGGTTTTATGGAAATAAAATTAGAAAGGATTACTGCTGATGTTAGTACTAAAAATCCTGCTTCTAGAAAAATAGTAGATAAAATGAAGTTTAAATATTGTGGTTGGAAATTTGAAGAAGGTTGGGGTAGATTATTATTAAAAAGAATGTTAATTTTTGAACTTTTTAGGAAAGACTTTGTGAAGTAATTCTTTTTTATATTTAATTATTAAAATAATTCCTATTAGTAAGAAAATTAGTAAGGCTTGTTCACTGAAGTATGTAGATATTCCTTCTTCTATTGCAAACTGTGCATATTCTTCTGGACTTAGTGAGCCAAAGGAAAAATCTAAAATCCATTCTGTTGTTCTTTGAATCTTTGTTGTAATGAAAAAACTTTTTTGATAAATTGGATAAAAGAAAGCTACTCCAGGATATGAAAGATCAAATATTAAATGTGAAATCCCATAAAATAATGAAACTAGGAAAGCTTTTTTGTTCCAAATTAAATATATTATTCCTGCTAATAAGAAAATGAAAAGGAAATTGTGAAATAAAAATCTGTGAGTTTCAAAAATGTATAAGTCTAAATCTAAAACCCAAACTAAAGGTAATAAATAGAAAATATACTTTTTGTCAAGATTTGGGAATATAGCTAATAAAATTAGTGCTGGAATGATTGCATGTATAAATGGTTCCATTGTTTTTTATTAAGAACACAAGAATTTAAAAAGGATTTGTTTTTTATTTAATTTATGGGTAATGTTTTTAGTTATTTTGATCTGAAAAGATCTAAAAAGGATGCAATTCATGATGGACTTGTAGATAAGTTAATTGTGAAGTTATCAGGAAGAGATTCTGATTTATATCCATTTTTTGAATATCCTAAAGGGATTTATGTTATAGAAAAATATTTTCCTGATTTTGTACCTGTAACTAAAATAAAAAATAGACTTGGAGATGAAATTACTATTAATGGTGAAGTTGATTTAATTGAATTTTATACTCGAAGAGACGAATTAACAGTTGTTTCATATGAAATTAAATCTACTGAAGATGGTAATGGGAGATATCCTCGGCCTAAAGTTATTAAACGTGCAAGAAGACAATTAAATAGGTTTGATAAATTTATGAATAATGTTAAAGTTGAATCTAGGTTTGTTTATTTTCATCAAAGTATGCTATTTGTTTCAAGATTTTCAAGTCTTGAAGGTAGTAATGGTATTCAAACTGTTTCTAGATATAATTTAGGTTAAGAACCATCACTAAAAGCAAATAAGCCTCTTGCATCATCAGACATTTGACTTCTGTAATTGTTTGGTAAATATATTCCACCACAGTAAGGTTGTTGAAGATAATTTGCCATTGCCCAAGTTATACCATTTCTTTCTATTGTTCCTCTGTCAACTTGTAAAGGATCACCAAGAATGATTAATTTTGTATTTTCAGCAGTTCTTTCAATTAAAGTTTTAATTTCATATGGTGTGAAGTTTTGTGCTTCATCAACAATCATTATTGTTTCACTAATTGATCTACCTCTAATATATCCAATATTTTCAAAAGTAATTGCATGTCCTTCTGGAAGATCTGCATTTCCTCTACTAGCTTCAATTTTTCCACTATATCCTCTTCGTGGACCAAACTTACTACTTCTTTTTCCATGCCTAAACATGTCTTCAAAATCTAAATGGTTTGAAAGAGTTGTTTTATTGTGAGCATCTTCAAATGGTGCAAGATGAGGAAGCATTTTTTCATATAAAGTTCCAGGTAAAAAACCCATCTCTCTACTTCGACCACCAATAATGTCTGTTGGTTTTGTAATTAATAGTTTTTCATAAAAACTTTTTTGATCTTTAGGTAATTTTCTTCTTTTGTTATATTGTTCGTTATATTTTAAAATTAGTTCAACTGCTCCTGGATAACTTAAAATTGTTTTTCCAGATCCTTGTCCTCCACAAATGAAAAATAATTCAACATTGGGATTTAATATTCCATATTGTAAAGCTAAATATTGTTCCATATCTCTTGGCCTAATTCCAAATAAACTTTCTTGAAAATGTTGACCTATATGTACGTCTCTACTATATTCTTTAGGTTTTAAAAGTCTTAATTCTAAATTGTCAATTTGGATGATTCTTGATCCAGATTTGTTTCTCACAATATCTCCTTTTACTACAGCATATTCTTTCTTATGTCCTCGGAAATAAACAAATTGGTTTGCAAATAATTCTTTTTCTCTTTCTAATATTTCTCTTGCTTTTTCAGCAGATATTTTTCCTTGATTTTGTTGTAATTCTGATTGAAGAGCTTCATTTCCTAAAATTAAACCCTCATGAACTGTATCAGATCCTGGAGTTAGAAAACCTGGTAATTCTGTTACCAATCCCATTGATCTAAATCTTAAATGCATTGAAGAATTTGATGTAACTAGTTTAGGATAATTTGTTTCATTAATATTCCATCTTTTTTTTATGTTTGTAAGAAGCTCTTCAACTCTACGGTCTGTAATTTCATTTATTGAAGGTCCTCTTTGATATGCAATGTCTAAACTATCACTGTATCTTATAGTTAGAACATTTTCATTTGTTTCAGGATTATCGTTAACATATTTATTTACTTCATCTCTACTTAAGAGATGTTGTGAACCTGGTCTGCTTTTTTTTTCTAAATCACTGATTGTAACTCTGCCACCTTGATGTTCTTTCATAATTTTATCAAAAGCTGCTGGAAGAACTAAGAGATTTCTTCTACCTTCTGTTTTACTTGCTAATTCTTTTAATGCAAAAGGTCCTGCATCTCTGTAGATATCAGGTAATGCTAAAAATATGTGGTGGTATTGTTTCATGTTGTTATCTTCCTAAAAAAGTATCTTTTATTGTAGTATAATTATTTGTTAATGCATCAATTGTTCTCTGATATGGTCCTTCCGAAATAATCTCATCTAATAATTCAAGACCTATTTTTCTTAATCTGTCTGAAGTTAAACTGGTATTTGAAACTATTTCACGAAGAAGTTTTTTGTTCGGATCAATATTTTCTAATAAATCGTCAATATGTCCTTTTGGTAAATCTTGCATTAATTCAGCAATTGCAAAATAAGTGTTTTCTATTCTACATTGAGTTGTAGAATCTTTTAATGTTGAATAAATTGCTCTAATTTCAGATAACTTTCTTTCTTGTGGAGTAATTTCTTCAAGTTCTTGAGAATATAGTGCTTTGATTACTCCATAACCAATTAATAATCCACATTCATTTTTATCACCTTCAATTCTTGTAAGGTTGTTTAAAATATAGAAAAGTTGTTCTTTATTTTCTGTAGGAATTCTTTTTTTTCTTACCACTTCTAATTATACTTTTCATTTTAAGTTTATAAAAAAATAGAGCTTGAATAATAGAAATCTAAAGCTTTATAAAAGAAACATTGTTTCTTTTTTTCATGTTAAATAAAGAAGAATTTAGTAAAATCCAAGAGGATTTAAAAAATAAAGATTTAGAGAGAGAAGAAGTAATTTTATTGTCTAGAGACATCATTAGAGAATCAAAAATGATTATTTATGGTTTACATAGAGGAGATGAAGTTTCTTTGGATAAAATGAGGGAATTATTTTCAAAATTAGGTAGAAACTGTAAAATTGGAATCGCAAATACTGCTGCTCAAGAATATGTTGAAGCTTTAACTTATTATTATTTTGTAAATGAAAAAAGGATTCCTAATAGAGAAGAATTGAAAGTAAATAGTGAAGAATATTTGTTAGGGTTGTGTGATCTGGCTGGAGAATTAGTTCGAAAAGCTGTAAAAGATTCTATTAAGAAAAATTTTGATTCTGTTTTAGAAATTAGAGATTTTGTTGAAGAACTTTATGGGGAATTTTTGAAGTTTAACTTAAGAAATGGGGAATTACGGAAAAAATCTGATTCTATTCGGTGGAATTTGAATAAATTGGAAGAATTAGCTTTAGATGTTTCAAAAAGAAAATGATGCCAGATAGAATGACTTTAAGAACTTCTTTATTGATAAGAAGACAAATTGGGGAATTTGCTTATACAGCTGCTCAAATTAGTGAAATGTTAAATTTAGCTTTTGATGGTACTGGTTTATCAACTCCAGATTCTGATCAAATTATTAAATATGCTCTTAAAAATCAGTTATATTTTGATTCCTCAGAATTTGAAATAGATAAAGATCTTTCTGGAGTTAAATATTGGATACCTAAATCTTGTTTTGGAGATATAATCAATGGATTTGATATGGCTGTTTCTGTTAGAAATTTGGAAGAAGCTATTGTAAATTTAGGATATCAGTGTTAGGCGAAAGCTTTATAAAGGCAAATTTAAATCAAAGTAATGTAAAAATGGCAGCGAAAAAGGCTTCTAAAGCAAAAATTAAGAAAAAGGAAATTGGGGCAAATAAACCTGGTGAAGAATTACCTCCCTTGAGTCCTGAATATCAAAAAAAGTATGATGATAATAAGAAAAATATTGATAAATTTATTAAAGAATGTTTAAAGAATTTTGACAAATATATTACTGGAATTGCTATATTACCACCTTTGCCACCAATGCCAGCAGCTCAAGGTCTTCCTGGAGTTCCTGCGGCACCAGCTAAACAAAATCCTGAGGAAGTACCTCTATTAGTTTTAGTTGATGATGGTGATGTTAAAAAGATGACTCGAAGAGAGTTAATTGTTAAGTTAACAGATGCTACTAATAAAGTTGCTAAAGAATTAGATAAAAATCTAAAACCTCAAGTAATTTTGATTTCTGAATTAAAAGATGCTTGTTATGATGCTAAATATGATGTTATCAAAATGGTAGCTCATTCTGGTTTGTTGTTCGATAGAGGACTATTATCTGCTTTGAAAGTTGCTGAGCTACATAGAAATATGGTTGTTCAGAAATTCGAAAAATATGTTGTTAGTTATATTGCAGTTGGTAGTTTGTTTAGAGGAGATGCAGCACCAAATGATATTGATGTAGCTATTGTTATTGACGATACTGATGTTAAATCTATGTCTAGATTTGAATTAAGAGATAGACTAAGAGGAATTATTATTAATTATGGACACGAAGCAGGAAAGAAAACAGGAGTTAAAGCTGATTTCCATATTCAAACTTATATCTTGACAGATTTCTGGGAAAATTTGAAAGATGCAAATCCAGTTATATTTACAATGCTTAGAGATGGAGTTCCTCTCTATGATAGAGGTGTTTTTATGCCTTGGAAATTACTTTTACAGATGGGAAGAATTAAACCTTCACCTGAAGCAATTGATATGAATATGGACGTTGGAGATAAATTATTAGATCGAACAAAACATAAATTATTGAGTGTAGTTGGAGAAGATTTGTTCTATGCAGTTATGAATCCAACACAAGCTGCTCTTATGCTTTATGGTATTCCACCTCCAACACCTAAAGAAGCTGTTAAGTTGATGGAAGAAATTTATGTTAAAAAAGAAAAAATGTTAGAACAAAAATATGTTGACATTTTGGAAAAAATTAGAAGTACATTCAAAGATATCGAGCATAAAAGATTGAAAGAAATTTCAGGATCTGAAGTTGATACTTTGATTAAAGATTGTAGAGATTATTTAGCAAGAATTAAAGAATTGTTCAAAGCTATTGAAGAAAGAAATGAAAAAGAAAATATTGTAGATGTTCATAGTACTTGTTTGAATCTTGTAAGAGACTTACTTCAAGAAAAAGATGTTAAAGGAATTACTGTTGCAAAATTGCCTGAATTGTTCAAAAAACATGTTTGTGATGAAGAAAAAATCTCTTTAAAATATCATAAAATGTTGAATGCAGTGATTAAAGCAAAGAAAGATTATGATGCAAAAAAGTTAAGCAAGCAAGAAGTTAACAAAGTTAGAAGAGAAGCAAGAGAATTTGTTAGAATGATGATGAGTGTTCTTGATAGAAAGAGAGTTGAAAAATATAGTAAATTCAAGATTCCGTTTAATTATGGCAAGAAACAGGGTGAATTAGTGTTATTAGAGAAAGTAGCATTTGTTGTAAAAGACACATCTAAGAGGGAAGAAGTCTTTATTGGACAGATTTCAAAGGATGGAATGATGGTAAATGTGAAAAAAAGTAATGTTAATGAGTTCGAAAAATATTTAAAGGATGTAAAATTGCCACATAACAGATTAATCAAACCTCAGTTCTTTGAGGCAGTAAAAGATATCGTTGGAGAGGAAATAGAGTTAATATGGAAGGTTTAATTCACAATTATAGAAGAAGTCGAACAAGACAGAACAATAAACACATGATTATTGGTGTAGAAGGTTCAGATAATAGAGAGAAAGCAACAAAATTAGTTGGTAAAAAAATAGTTTATACTACAGAATCTGGTAAAAAGATTGTTGGAGAAATTAGAGCTGCACATGGTAATAATGGATGTGTTAGAGCTATTATGCTTGACAGAGGTTTACCAGGACAGAGTGTAGGTAAAAAAGTAGAGGTTATGTAAATGGCAGGATTAAGATCTTTCGCATGTTATAGAAAAGTTAAAAGAGCATATACTAGAAAGTCTAAGTATAAGACAAAAGGTTATATTAGATCAGTTCCTACTTGTAAAGTTGTTAAATTTAATTTTGGTAATAATAAAAAAGAATATACCAATAAAATTTTGTTAGTTTCTAAAGAGAGAATTCAAGTTAGACATAATGCAATTGAATCTGCGAGAGTTGCAGTTGTTAGAAAATTGAATAGAACTTTAGGGAAAAATTATCATTTTCAAATTAGAAGTTATCCACACCATATTCTTAGAGAAAACAAAATGATTACAGGAGCAGGTGCGGACAGAATGCAGACAGGTATGCAGAGAGCTTTTGGAAAAGCTATGGGTCTTGCAGCACAGTTAAAACCTAATACAGCAATTTTTTGTATTTATGTTGATAAAGAAAATATGGATGCAGTAAAATTAGCTTTGAAATCCGCAACTCCAAAACTACCTTGTAAATGTGGTGTTGTTTGTAGTTAATTTTTTAAATTTTTTTCTATAAATATATTTTACTTACAATAAATTTATAAATAAGTTTCTAAGTTGTAATAAGTATCCAAAAAGATAGTTATATTTTTGGTGTCTTTTGGGAGGGAGACTTAGAATGATTTTATCTATTTCTCGTCGAAAAATAAAAAAAAGGAGTCTGAAATGGAAGATTTAACATTTTTATCACAGGAAGATTTGGTAAATGTAGGTTTATTAGATTTTAAACTTGCTCAAAGAGCAGTTGAAAAAGGATTAGTTTGGCACTCTACTGGGAAATCCCGGTCAGGAAAAGTAGCATTAGTTTTAGATCTTCCTGAAGAATGGAAATTTAATGGTCTCGTCGCTGTAAATGGAAGCTATAGTGCAATGAAATATGTTGGTTCAAGAACAACAAATAAAGCTATAGGTTTACCGAGAACAATTGCAACAATTGTTTTGGCTGATAAAAGTACAGGTGTTCCTTTAGCAATGATGGAAGGAGCTGCAATTTCTGCTATTAGAACTGGATGTTATGCTGCAGTGGGTTTAAGATATTTAGGACATCAAGATAGACCAAATAATGTTGGAATTATTGGTTCAAGTGTTATGGCAAAAGCTTCATTACAAGCAATGGTAGAGAATTATGGACAAATGATTGGTGATGTTTTTGTTTATTCTAAAACTCGTGAAAATAGAGAGGCTTTTGCAAAAGAAGCATCTGAAAGATTTGGTATTGAAGTTTATGCTTTAGATAATTCAAGAGATGTAGTAAGAAATTCTGATGTTTCAATAACTGCAATTACAAGAGATGACGAAATTTTAGTTCGTGATGATGATGCTCGAGAAGGTGCAACACATATTCATATTGGTGGATGGGGTATCGATCAAAAATATACTGTAAGGGCAGCTAAAGAAGGAAAAATTTATTGTGATGATTGGTGTGCTATTAAGAAAAGAAGAGAGCTAATATTATCAAAAGCTTTTTATGAAGATAAAATATCTGAAAAGGATATCTATGGTGATATTGGAAGTGTTATTAATGGTAGTCTTCCAGGAAGAGAAGGTTTAGAACCTATTCATTTTTATACAGTTGGTTTAGGTGAATTAGATTTAGTTATGGCTTCAGAATTATATGAAAAAGCTAAGGAAAAAGGCATTGGACAAAAATTGAAACTTTGGGAAAATGACCCTGTTTGGCTTTTACAAGGATACTAATAAATTATTATGGAAGTTGTATTATTGAAAAAAAAGGATGTGATTGATTTAGGTATTTTCAATTATATCGAGAGGATTGATGATGGGGAAAAAGCATATATTGCTCAGTCTTTGGAATTAACTAAATCTTCTAAAGTTTCTCTAGAACTTGATAGAGCTTTGAAGTGGAGATTTAATTCTATTGTTTGTATTGGAGAAAAATATGTTTTAAATAAATGGTTAGGATCTAATTTAGAAAATTTAAAAAAAGATCTTCCTAGGTCGACAAGTTTAGTTTTTTTGAATGATAAAAAAACAGGCTTACCTCTTTGTATTATGGATGGTACTTTAATTTCTGCTGTGAGAACTGGAGTTTCTGCTGTAATAGCTGTAAAATATTTAGCAAGAAAAGAAGATAAAGTTGCTGCTGTGATTGGAACTGGACCTATTGGGGAAGAATGTGTGAAAGCTCTTTCAGTTTTAGGTTTAGAACAAATTAATATTACTTCTTTAGATCCAAAGTTGAAAGAAATTGCTGAAGAATTAGATAAAATAGTTTCTTGTAAAGTTGTTGCAAAAGATTCAATTGAAGCAGCTTGTAAAGATGTACCTATTATTGTTTCAGCGACTACAGCACCTCGTCCAATAATTAAAAAAGAATGGTTAATGAAAGGTTTTACAAAAATCTCCTTAGGGGGAAGAGAAGATGAAGATGAAGTTTTATTGTGTGCTGATAAAATTATTAATGATAATTGGCATCATGTGAAAAAAAGAAATTCTCAAACTGTTGCTTTAATGTTTCATGAAGGAAAATTAAAAGATGAGAATATTTATCCTGATATTGGACATATTGTTTCTGGAAATGTAAAAGGAAGAGAGAGAGATGATGAAAATATTTATTTTAATGCAGTAGGTTTAGGAGAACTAGATCTTTTTGTTGCAAGTAAGATTTTTGAAAAAAGTTCAAAAGATCAAAAATTTGTTTTTTAGATGTTTAAAATTTTCTTAATATTCTTAGAAAAAATCTGATCTCTTATTGTTTTATCGTCGGTAGCATATTTAATTTTTAGAATATCAATTTTTGGGTGTGAATATGGTGAATCTGAACCAAATAATATTTTTTCAGGATTTGTATTTTTAATAATATATTGTACCTTACCTAAACTGACAATTGATATATCAATGTAAATATTTTCAAATTCATTTGCTAAATTTATTGCTTCTTTAAAATGATCTTTTCCTGCATGAGCAATAATGATCGGTCCTGAATATTTTATTTTTCTTAAATTAATTGGCGAAGTACATTTTTGATGCGAAGTGTGAATAATTAAAGGTAATTTATGTTCATCTAATTTTTTTAAAATCTTTTTAGCTTTTGTAATATTACAATGAGATGTATGGAATTTTACCCCTTTTAATTTTAATTTTATTATGTGGTCTACTTCTTCTAAAGCATTTGGATCTAATTGATTTATTCTTCCAAAACCTATGAATTTTGAATTGCTTTCACATATCTTTGAAATCTTTTCATTATCGTCGTATGTGGAACCTTTTTTTGTATGTGGAGCGAATGGAAAAATTATAGATTTATCTATTCCAGCTTCATTCATTTTTTGAATTAACTCTTCAGGATTTTGATGTTCATATTCATTTTCGTATCCTATATGACTATGGCAATCAATTATCATGAGATCAAAAAATTTTAGATACTATATAATACTTTGCTTAGTTTTACCACTAACCTATACTTAAAAAAACATATATCTTTAAAAAGTTTTTAGGCCAAAATAAGAAGAATGCGGAAAAAGTTTATAAGGTTTTTAGAGAACCTTGCCCTGCTTGAAAAAGAGGAAGAAATTAACAAGGAAGATGGTGATTCTTCTGTTGGCCCATATGCTGCAATGTAAAGCATTGGAATATAGAGAATGGGAAGGTTAAATAGTTCTTTAGATATTTGAGTTACAATAATATTTATAAAGTTTCTTTCTACTTTGAACTTAAGTTAAAATGGAGGAAGAAAAAAAATGAATGTTTTTGGTTCTTTAATTGAGGATGCTTTAAAAAATGTAGAAACTCCTTCAGCAGAAGCTGAAGTAGGACAGGCGAATATAAAAGTAGTTGGTTGTGGTGGCGGAGGTTGTAATGTCACAAATTGGTTATTTAAAAAAGGTATTCAAGGTGCAGAAATTGTAGCTATGAATACAGATAAACAACATTTAGATCTTGTAGAGGCTGATAAAAAATTACTTATTGGTAGAGATTTAACAAGAGGACTTGGTTGTGGTGGATTTCCAGAAAGAGGAAAGGAAGCTGCAAAGGAACAAATGTCTGAAGTTAAAAATTTATTAAGAGGTTCTGATATGGCTTTTATTACTGCAGGTATGGGTGGAGGAACTGGTACAGGATGTGCTCCAGTTGTTGCTCAAGTTGCAAAAGAAGAAAAAGCAATTGTTATCGGTGCAGTTACTATGCCTTTTGATATTGAAAGAGCTAGAATTGAAAAAGCTGAATATGGTTTGCAACAGCTAAGAGAAGTTTGTGATACTGTAATTGTTATTGACAACAATAGGTTAGTACAAATTGCAGGAAATTTACCAATCCAACAAGCTTTTGCAGTTGCTAACGAATTGATTTCAACAATGATTAAAGGAATTGTAGAAATTATTGCTGTACCATCTTTAGTAAACTTAGACTATGCTGATGTAAAAGCAATTATGTCAAATGGAGATGTATCTGTTATTGGAATTGGTGAAAGTGATTCACAAAGTAGAGTTGAAGAAGCAGTTAAGAGAGCTTTATCAAATCCATTGTTAGATGTAACTTACGAAGGAGCTACTGGAGCTTTGATTCATGTGGCTGGTGGAGATGATTTAACCTTAGACGAAGTAAATAAGGTTGGAGATTTGATTACGTCAGCTCTTGATGAGGATGCGAATGTTATCTGGGGTGCAAGAATTTCTGGAGACATGAAAGGAAAGCTAAGAGTTATGACTATTGTAACTGGAGTAAATTCACCTTACATTTTAGGTAAAGGCGGAGTTGCAAGACAACAGAAACAACAGAACATGAGTCGAAATCTAGGAATAGATTTCTTCTAAATTTTTTTATTTTTATTTGAGGTATTCTAAATGAATGGAGATGGATTAAGACAAATTTTAAGTGATAATGGTTTTAGAAAAAAACAAGTTTATAGAGGTAAATTATTAGATGAAAAGTTGAGTACTTGTTATCATGAAAATAGAAGTCTAGTTTTAGTTTCTAAATTAACTATTGATGAAGAAGATGGTGATTGGCAAAGATTAGATTTTGAAGTTTGGGGTAGTACTCAGGAAATAAATTATGGTTCTTTGATAAGAAGAGAAGCAACATCTATTGTAGATAATAGTATTACTTTGTCTAAAAAAGTTTTAGAGAGAGGAATTCATGATGTAATGGTAGTACCTAGTTATAAGGGAGATAATTTTGTATATGAGATTTATAATTGATTATAATTAAATTTTTTAAAGAGAAATAGAGGATTTAAGAAAATGGATGAACACGTAGTAAATTTTAAAATGGTAGGCTTGGAGAAAATAGCAAACTGTGATTTAAGAAGACTAAATAATCGGTTATTAGAAGTTTATTCTGAAGAAGAAAATGTTTATGTTGCTTCAAGATGGTATGATGATAATTTGTCATTTGATATCTATAAAGGGGATAATAGATCTGAATTACTTGTTGATGTTGTTTCTAATGCAATTGGTACTGATGAAATTGGAGCTGTTGCAATGTTTGTTAGAAATTGTAGAAGATTAGATAAAGATTTAATTATTGGTGAAGTAGATTTGATTGATAATACTTTTAATTTTAGAATTTTTTATTGACTTTTTTTTAAACTATTACTTTTTAAATAGCAAATAAATTTCTATGCCGATGAAAGATGATAGCCCTTATTTACAAATTGTAGGTTTAGAAAAGGTAATAGATTCATGTAGAGAATTTTCTTTAAAATCTGAATTATTAGAATTTTATAATGAAGAAGATAGATTTTATGTTGCATCAAAATGGAGTAGAAGAGGGATAAGTTTTGATGTTTATAGAGGAGATTATGATTTTTCTTTGAATAACCATCCTGTTTGTAATGTTCTTGGAATTAAAGAATTAAGAGCTGTTTCTGTTTTTGTAAAACATTGTGAAGATATAGATGCAGATATAGTTGTTGCTGAAATGTGTAAAACTGAAGACCAATTATATTTTCAAATTTTTTATTAAAGAAAAAAAATTAAGGATGGAATCTTTCTGGTGTTCTTGGGAATGCAATTGCATCTTTAATTGTTTCTAAACCACAAATCCAAGAAATCATTCTCTCAACACCCATACCAAATCCTCCATGAGGAATAGAACCATGTCTTCTTGTGTCAAGATAGAAATCGTAATCTTTTGGATCTTCACCTTGTTTCTCTAAGTTTTCAATGATTTTCTTTTCATCTTCTTCTCTTTGTGAAGCACCAATTAATTCTCCATAACCTTCAGGACCAATTAAATCAAAACCAAGAACTACTTTGTCATCCTCAGGATCAGCTTTCATATAAAATGCTTTTACACCTTTTGGATATCTTGTAACAATAATTGGTGTATCATATAATTTTGAAAGTTCGTCCTCTTCTTTAGTTCTAAGATCTTTTCCCCATTTTACTTTCATATTAGCTTTTTTATCTAAAACTTCTAAAACTTCAGTATAAGTTAATCTTGGGAATTTTTTCTTAACTGTTGGTTCTAATAACTTTGGATCTCTGTTTAAGATTTTTAATTCTTCTAAGTTTTTCTCTAAAACTTCTTTTACAATATTTTTTACTAAAGCTTCAGAATGATCTTGTAATTCGTTAAAATTAGTCCAAGCTTCTTCCATTTCAGCATGCCAGTATTCAGTTAAGTGTCTAGAAGTTACAGATTTTTCTGCTCTAAATGATGGAGCAATTGTGTAAATCCTTTCTAAAGCAAATATTGCTGGCTCTGCTTGAAGTTGCCAAGTTTGTGCTAAATAAATCTTTTTTCCAAAGTATGGAAGTTCGAATACAGAAGATCCACCTTCAGCTTGTGTTGGCTGAAAAATTGGTGAATGATATTCATAAAAATCTTTAGATCTGAAATAATTATGAATTGCTCCAAAAACTGTACTTCTAATTTTTAAAATTGAAGTCATTTTTCTAGATCTTAACCAAAGATGTCTTTTGTCAGCTAGGAATTCTTTACTAAGATCTTTTTGAATAGGATAATTTTCACAAAGTCCAATTATTTTGATATCGTCTATTAATACTTCAAAGCCAGTAGGAGCTCTTGCATCTTCTTTGATAGTTCCTTCTATTTCTAATGAAGTCTCAATTTTGATTTTTTTAGCATCTTTCCAAATCTCTTCAGAAACTGCTTTTTTCTCAAGAACACATTGAATTATGTTTGAAGAATCTCTTAGAACTATGAATATTAAATTATTAGATCCACGCTCTCTATAACACCAACCTCTTAGTTTAACTTTGCCTGACTTTTGCTCAATAGCTTTTTGTATAGATATTGTGGATTCCATTGTGAATAAAAGAAAGAAATTATGGTTTATATATTTTTAGGATAATTTTTTTAGCTCTTCTAACCATTCTTTTATTAAATCAAAGCCTGCTTGCCAGAATTTATCTTTACTAATATCAAATCCTTCTTTCTTTAGTAATACTTGTGGATCAACTGAACCTCCAGATGAAAGTATTCTTTCGAATTTAGGGATGAATTTTTTACCTTCTTTTTTATACTCTTGGTATAAAGCCATTGAAAGCAAATCTCCAAAGGAATATCCATAACAATAGAATGGGTAGTAAAAGAAGTGAGAAACATAAAGCCATTCATATTTGAAAGCATCTGGAATGATTAAAGAATCTCCAAATTGTTCTTTAAGATTTTCTAAATACATTTGACTAATATCATCTTCAGTGTAACCTTTTGGAATATTGTTGTGTGCATCTATTTCGAACTTTGTAAAATAAATTTGTCTTATTATTGTTGCATATGAATCTGATATTTTTTCTATTAGTAATGTTTTCTTCTCTTCTTTAGTAGATTTTTTTAGTAAATATTCGAAAAGTAAAAGTTCACAGAAAGTTGAAGCTGTTTCACACAATGGGATTGGTGCATGAGAAACTGAATGTGGCAAATCACTTGTGTATAAATCATGGATAGCATGTCCCAATTCATGAGCTAAAGTACTTACATCTCTTTTTGTGTCAGTGTGGTTAAGTAAAACATAAGGTGTTATCTCTGGTGTAATGGACATACAAAAAGCTCCTGAGGTTTTATTTTTATCTGGATGTGAATCTATATGTGACTCATTAAATAGCTTTAGAGCTTTATTATAGAACTCTGGGTGAAAATCTTGAAACACTTTTAGAACTATCTCTTTACTTTCTTCTAAAGATATTTTTGTTTCTTTTTTCTTTATTGGAGCATAAAGATCAGTTCTATTTAATTTTTTTAATTTTAAAAATTTAGCTTTTAATTTAAAATATTCTTGGTAAATATTAATGTTTTTTTTACAAGTTTTGATTAAAGTATTGATTACTTTATCGTCTAAATGGTTGCCAACATTTCTAACATTAATTGGAGTTTCATATTTCCTTAATCCTTGTTCTAATTTCCAATCTTTAATTATTGCTGAATAAACCGTAAAAATTGTTTCTTTGTGACCTTTGTAAGTGTTTAGGAAAGAAATGTAGGAATCATATCTGTCTTTTTTATTTGTAGAAAACCAATATTTTTTGATTTCAGCAACATTGTCAATTTCTTTATCTTTAAATTTGAAAGTGAAATTGGTTACAACTTTTTCATATAACTCTGGAATTACACTAATTCCAAACATATCTTTTTTATGAATTATACTCTCAATTTCTTCAGAAAGAGTATGTTTTGCTTTATTTCTAGAATAATTTAAATTATATTCGTGTTGAGGTAATGAGGAAAAAAGTCTTTTTGCATTTTTATCATCAAGTACATTTTTTTCACTTAAACCCTGAATCCAATGTGAAATTGATCTTTCTTTGTCAGATATTTTAATTTGAAAATCTTCTAATAAAGGTTCTAATTTCATAACTTCTTGTGATTTTGTATCTAAAGATGATTTTAATGAAAGATAGGTTCCTAATCTAGATAATTTTTCTCCTAATTTTTCCTCAAATTCTATTAATTCTTTAAAATCTTTAGTAGACATTTTTGGAGATAGCTTTTTTTTATAGTAATCAAATTTTGGAAGAGATTTTTCTACGTTATTTAGTATTTTTTTGAACTCATTTTGATCTTTTACAACATCAGAAATTTTCCAGTTTAATTTTTCCATCTTTTTAGTCTAGTTTTTGGAAGATTTAAAGCTTTCTGTATTTAGGTAAATTTTATAAAGGAATTCTTAATTATTTTTTTGTATGTTGATTGGAGTAGATATGGATGATGTAATTTTTCCTTATAATAGAGGATTTCTTTTATTTCATAATGCTAATTTTGGAACACATTTAAGAAGAGAACAATTTAGACATTTTAGTTATAAAACAGTTTTAGAGAGTGTTGGTACTGTAGTCACAGATGAAGAAGTTTCTAGAAGAATTATGGCTTATGAAAGTTCTGTATTCTTTAGAGATAGAGATGTTATTCCTGGTTCAAAGAATGTTTTAAGACATTTAAAAGAAAACAATCATGATTTAGTAATTATTACTTCAAGAAGAGAAGAACTTTTAGGAATTACAGGTAAATGGATTAAAAAAAATTTTAGTGGTATTTTTAATGATGTATATTTTGCTTCTAGAGATCCTAGGATTGGAGGAAAATCTAAATACGAATATTGTTATGAATTAGGTGTTGATGTATTATTAGAAGATCAATTTGAAAATGCTTTACTTTGTGAACATGCTGTACAGAGATGTGTATATTTATTTGATGCACCTTGGAATAGACCTTGGCAAAGAATTGGAAGCTCAAATAAATCAAGTAAATTACCTACAGGAGTTATTAGAGTAAAAGGTTGGAGTGATATTAGGAGATATTTGTAAATGTTAATAGCAACAGATTGGGATGATGTAGGGGTTGAATGTTTTAGACCTTTTGTAGAATATGTTAATGGAATTAATGGAAATGCAGTTAGATATGAAGATTTAGATTCTTATTATGAAATGGATAAAGCTTTTGGTGTAAAACAAGAGGAATTACAAGATGTTTTTTTAGACTTTTTTAGTGGTGAATTATTAAAAAAAGTAAAAGCTGTTGAAGGTTCAAGAGAATTGTATGAAGGTTTAAGAAAAAAAGGACATGAGTTAGTTGTTGTAACTTCAAGGTCTGTAATTGAAACAGATCCTACATTAGATCAAATTGAGAGGTTACACCCAGGATTAATATCTAATGCATATTTTGCAGATTTACCTTTTATTGATAGAGGTAGAGGAAGTAAGAAAGATATTTGTAAAGCTTTAGGTGTTGATGTTTTGATTGAAGATAGTTATGAAAATTTAGATTCTTGTTTAGCACATATTCAAAGAGGATTTTTGTTGAAGAGGCCATGGAATCAAAATATTGTAGGTTTACCAAAAAAAGTTACTAGAGTTGAAGATCCAAGAGAAATTCTTAAATATTTCTAATTGAAAAGTTTTTTAAATAGACTTTTTTCTTTTAATGTTATGTTTAATTTGATAAATGAAGATGGGAATGCTAGAATCGGTGTTTTAGAAAGAGAAGGAAGAAAAGTTGAAACTCCTTTTTTTATGCCAGTAGCTACAAAGGCAGTTGGTAGGTTTGTTGCTTCAGATGATTATAATTTAAGTAAAGCAGATGCAATTATTTGTAATGCGTTTCTTTTATTTTTAAATCCAGGTTTAGAAACTTTTGAAAAGTTTGGAGGAGTTCATAATTTTATGAATTATAATAAGTTTATTTTTACAGATTGTGGTGGGTTTCAAATGTTGAGAGATAATTTGTTGGAAGAGACTACAAACAATGGAATAATGTTTAAGAATCCACATGGAAAAGATGTTTTTATGAGAGCTTCTAAAACTATGGAGATTGGTGAAAAAATTGATGCTGATGTAATCATGGCTTTAGATTGTGTATTGGCATATGGAAAAGAAAAAAAAGATTATGAAGAAGCTTTAGTTAAATCTCATAAATGGAGTAAGCAGTGTAAAGATTTGCATAAAACAAGTCATTTACTTTTTGGAATTACACAAGGTGGAACTTTTGAAGATTTGAGAGTTGAAAGTGCTAAAGCAATTGATGAAATTGATTTTGATGGTAATGCTATTGGTGGTTTAGGAATTGGAGAAACTAATGATGAAATGTATAGGATGATTGAAGTCTCTACTCCACATTTGAATAAAAATAAACCTAGATATTTAATGGGTATTGGAAAACCTGAACAAATTTTAGAGTGTATAGAAAGAGGAGTTGATGTTTTTGATTCTATTTATCCACAAAAGAATGGAAGGCATGGAATGATGTTTACATTTAAAGGTAGATTAGATTTAGGACAATTGAAACATAAATTTGATAAAAATCCTATTGATGTAGATTGTGGATGTTTTGTTTGTAAAAATTATTCTAGAGGATATTTAAGATATTTGTTGAAGAAAGATGATGCTGTTGGAAAAAGATATTTGACTATTCATAATGTTTATTTTATGCAAGAGTTTATGAAAAAGATTAGAGAGAGTATTAAAGAAAATAAGTTTCAAGAATTTAAAGAAGAATTTTTAAAAAATTGGAAAAAAATTTAAGGTGTTAACCTTTCTGGATCTCTTGGTAATAAGATTGCTTCTCTAACATTTTCTAAATCTAACATTCTGGAAGTAATTCTGTCTAAACCAAGACCAACTCCACCATGAGGAGGACATCCAAATCTGAAAATGTTTTTGTAGAAATCTAATTTGTTTAGATCTAAACCCTTTTCTTTACATTGTGCTTCTAAAACATCTAATCTATGTTCTCTTTGAGCACCTGTTGCAATTTCTACACCTTTGTATAATAAGTCAAAAGATTTTGTTAACTTTTTATCTTCAGGTCTCATGTGATAGAAAGGTCTCTTTGTCCAAGGGAAATCTGTTAAGAAAACAAAGTCACAATCATGTTTTTCTTTTACATATTCTGAGAACATTTTTTCACCTTCAGGATCTAAATCTTCATCTTCAGGAATATTTTTACCTTTAGCTTTCAAAATCTCTCTAGCTTCAATCATAGATATTCTTGGAATTTTATCAGGAACATTGATTTGTACTTTTAATGTTTCAAGTTCTTTTTCACATTTAGTTTTAATATTAGTTAAAACACTTTGTAAGAATTTTTCAACCATGTCCATTATATCATTTTCATCTTTGGTGAAAGCCATTTCAAAATCAATACCTGTGAATTCTGTTAAGTGTCTTGTAGTGTGAGATTTCTCTGCTCTGAAAACTGTACCAATGTCGTAAACTCTTTCTAAACCAGAAGCAACAAACATTTGTTTGTATACTTGAGGAGATTGAGCTAAAGCTGCAGTTTTTTCAAAGTATGGAATTTTAAACTCTTCAGCACCAGATTCTACACCAGAAGCAGTTAACTTTGGTGATTGTACTGCAATGAATTTTTCACTTTCAAAGAAATTTACAGTTGAACTATAAATTTTGGATCTGATTACAAAAATATTTTTTATTTTTTCTCTTCTTAAATCTAAAAATCTGTAATCTAATCTTTTGTCAATGCTTGTTGTAGTCTCTTCAGACATTTCAATTGGTAATGGAGCTTCTGAATTATTTAGAATGTTTAATTCTTTTGCTTCAATTTCTATTTCACCAGTTGCAATTTCTTTTTTAACTTGATTCTCAGGTCTTGCATTTACAATTCCTTTAATTTGGATAACAGCTTCTTTTTTCAAATCTTTAGCTTGTTCAGTTAAATCCTTGTTCATAAAAATCTGAACTATACCAGTTCGATCTCTTAGTACAATAAATGATATTTTTCCAGAAGTTCTAATAGTGTCAACCCATCCACAAAGTGTAATTTCATTGCTGACATTGTCTTTATTTATTTCTCCACAGTTGTTAGTTTTCATAAGAAAAAAAGAAATTATTGGAATTTATAAGTATTCCTCTATTTAATTTTCACATTTATAGTAAGGGTTTGAAATCTTTCTTTCAATTTGGAAAATTCTATCAATTTCTTGAATATCTAATAATGAGAATCCTCCAGTTCTTTTTATAATTGCACTCCTGCTTTTTTGATCAATGTCTATAATTCTACCCTCGTATATTATATGCTCTTCTTTTAGTTCATCCCAAAATGCTAGTTCTACCTCTTGGTGTAGAAATTGTTCTAATTCGCTTGTTTTCATTGTTTTTTGCCTCCTTGCTATTGATTGTTAATTTCTTATTTAAGTGCCACGCGAGGGCATGTCCAGTGTCCGTAGTAAGTTTTATAAGTTTAGTTCTACAGTATCTATATGTGGTAAAATTAAGTGAAGAACATAAAAAGAGTATTCTTAGAGCTCAAGTAAGTGAAATAACTGAGTATCATGTTTATTTGAAATTAGCAAAATTAGTGAAATATAAAAAAAATAAAAAGATTTTTGAGAAAATTGCTAAAGATGAAATGAAGCATTATAAGTTTTTTAAGAAATTTACTAAAGTTGATGTGAAACCAAATAAATTAAAGATTTTTTGGTATCTTTTGTTGTCAAGAGTCTTTGGAGTTGTTTTTGGATTAAGGTTAATGGAAAAAGGTGAAGTTTTTTTAGCTTCTGAATATAGAAAATTAAAGAGAGTTATTCCAGAAATTAATACAATTATTAAAGATGAAGTTAAACATGAAAGTAAACTAATTGATTTGATTAAAGAAGAAAAATTAATGTATGCAGGTTCTGTAGTTTTAGGATTGAATGATGCTTTAGTTGAATTGACCGGGGCTTTAGCAGGTTTTACTTTTGCATTTAGAAATCCAAATATTATTGCTATTGCAGGTTTGGTTACAGGTATTGCTGCTTCGTTATCAATGGCAGCTTCAGAATATCTTTCAGTGAAAACTGATGAGAGTGAAAAAAAACCTTCAATTGCTGCACTTTATACAGGTGTAGCTTATTTTATTACTATTTTATTTTTGATATTTCCATTTTTTGTTTTGACTAATGTGTTTGCAAGCTTAGCATGGACTTTGATAAATGCAACAATTGTTATTTTGTTGTTTACTTTTTATATCTCAGTAGCAAAACATTTGAATTTTAGAAGAAGATTTTTGGAAATGTTTTTGATTAGTATGGGTGTAGCTCTGGTAAGTTTCTGTATTGGATATATAATCAGAATGCTTATTGGAATTGATATTTAGTTTTGATTCTATTAATCTTTTTAAATGGTGAGGAAATGAATATATTATCTTGGTTGAATTTAATGAGGATGGTAGTATTAAGTGGTCAGAGGATTTGTTGGCTAGAAAAAAAGAGGAACCTTTTATTTGTGTTCTAAAAGCAATAAATGAGATTCCTTTTTCTGTTGGAAAGAAACTTTTGATTGATGTTTTGCAAGGTAATGAAGAAAATAAAACTATTAAGAAAAGTAAATTAACTAAGTTGATAAGTTTTGGTGTGCTTTCTTATTCTAATGAAGAAATTTATGAAGTTATTGATACTTTGGAAAGAGATGGCTTTGTTGCTTGTAAAAATGATAGATATTGGAAAATTATATGTTTGACAAGAAAAGGGAAAGAAGAATTGAGGAGTCCTGGATTTTATAGGAAAGAAAAGCAAACTTATGAAGAAACTCTAATTAGTGAAGAAGATCAATTGATGTTTAAGAATTTTGATTTTTTTCTGAATATGTTTAATGATGAACAAAAGAAATCTATTGTTTCACAGAAGAAAGTTATTTTGTGTGTTGCAGGTGCAGGTTCTGGTAAGACAACAGTGTTGACAAAAAGAATTGAATTCCTTTTAAAGTTTAGAGCTGTTGATCCTAGAAAAGTTTTGGCAATTACTTTTACAAGAAAAGCTAGGAAAGAAATGCAAGATAGATTATCAGCATTAGGATATAGTAATGTTAATGTGGAAACTTTTAATTCTTTCTCTGAGAAAATTCTTAGGAGGAATAATGATTTAGTTTATGGGAAAGTAGTTAGAATGATGTCTTATTCTGATAAGATTAAAATTTTAAATGCAGCTTTAGAAAGTTTGAATTTAAGTCCAAGAGGAGCAATTGAAGCTTATTTTAAAGTTCCACAATTGAGAAGTAAAAGTGATGAGGAACTGTATAGGATTTTTTTGAATGATTGTTATTTTATTGTTGATTATTTTAAGAGTAAAGGAAGAGAAATGTATGATTTTTCTGTTGATGCAAAAGATGTAATGAGTGCAAAAATGATGTATGGTATTTGTAAATTTATTGATGAGAAAATGAGAAGTGTCGGTTTAAGGAATCATATGGATCAGATTGTAGATACTATTGAATTTTTTGAAAGTAATAAAGATAAAATTCCTGAGTTTGATTATGTTTTAGTTGATGAGTATCAAGATGTGAATGATTTGCAAATTAAGTTTATTGATTTAGTTTGTAGAGAGCATTTGTTTTGTGTTGGTGATCCAAGGCAAGCAATTTTTGGATGGAGAGGAGCTAATATAAGTTATATTATGGATTTCAAAGCAAAATATCCTGAAGCTGAAATTATTAATTTGAGAAAAAATTATAGGTCAAGTAAAGGGATTGTAGATTTGTCAAATGAAACAATTAGAGCAATGTCTTTGCCAGATTTAGAAGCTGTTGTTGAGAAAGATAGTAAAGTGAAATTGGTGAATTTTAAAAGTGAAGATGTAGAGTTTGAGTTTGTTTTACAAAGTATTATTGCAGCTTCAATACCTAAAGAAGAAATTTTTGTTTTAGCTCGAACAAATAAACAGTTGAAAGATTTATCTTCATTAATGATGCAAAGGGGAATTCCACATGTTTTGAAAGGAGATGATATGAAAAAAGTTATTGATGCTTCAAAAGGAGAAGTAACTTTGGCAACTGTACATGCAATTAAAGGTTTGGAAGCAAATATTGTTTTTGTTATTGGTTGTACAAGTTTGAATTTTCCTTGTAAGGCAACAGAACATCCAGTTGTAGATATGATTAAAGTTGATGAATATGATAAGGAAGATGAAGAAAGAAGATTATTTTATGTTGCATTGAGTAGAGCAAAAGAAGCTTTATATCTAAGTTATTCTGGGAAAAGACATAGTTCTTATATTACAACGAATATGAAAAAGATGTTAGGGTTTGTAGATCCTAAAGCTGAAAAGTCTTGGTATCAGAATAGAGATTTGAAAGATTTTGTTGGGTGAATAGTAATAGTTGGAAGAACTAGAGAAACATTAGAAATGTTAAGAAGAGAACAGAATTATGTTCTCTAATCTACATACCTAAAAATTTCATTAATTGATATATTACAAACACTGGCCAGATTATTGCTTTTAAAACTCCTAATACTCCAGACCAAAATCCTGTAGCCATTGTTATATTATATATTAAAGCTCCAATAAATCCTAATCCATAAACCATATCACCTGTGGTACAATTTCCTTTCCAATTACATTTATTGGATTTCTTTTTTTTCATTTTCTTTACCATTTTAGAATATATGAGTGAATAGATTATATTAATTTATTGTTTTTATAATTCTTCAGATTCAATTTCCATTAAATCGTAAGTAGGAAGTTCTTCAATGATTTCAACTTTGTATCCTTTTTTCTTTAAACTCTTTGCATATTTTTTTGCATTGTTTCTAGAACATAGTAATCTGTCTTTTTCAAGTTTAGTTTTGAAAGAAAGGAATTGTTGTAATTTTTCTAGATTTTCACCTTTAATTGAACCTCTGACTAAAGTAGAATCACTAGTAAGAATATCAAAATTTTCTTTGATGTTTTGTCCTCTTAATTTTAATCTGTTCATTAACTGTACTGAATCTTTTAATTTAGCTGTACAATAGTGAATGTTTAAATTAGGGAATTGTTCTAAAATTTCTAAAGCTAAAGTTTCAGAACCCTCAATACCATATGAATAGTCGTCTTTTGTTGTATAACCTAACTCAGCAAGTTTGTTATGTTTTGCATCTGCATATTCTAATTCGTTTAAGTTAAAGAATTCTACATGGTCTTTTGCAAAATCTATTAATTTCTTAATATCTTTCTTTGGAATAACTGGGATCTCAATTCCTTTAGACATAGAAGTTTTTAGTTTTAATTTTTCCCATAGTTTATCAGAATCCAAATCTGGATGGAACCTGATTTCGTCTAAACCAGCTTCTTCTAATAATCTTAATTTATTATCGTCAATTAAATTTAATGGAGTGTATAAGTGAATGTGAAAATTTTTGAATTCTTTTTTTAAGAGTTTGATAGCTTCTAGAGTTCTTTCAAATTTTGCTAGAGGGTCTCCACCAGTAATACCTGCACCTCTTGCAGAAGATACTTTTGCTTCTTCAATGATTTCTTTTAATTCTTTGATTGGTCTCTCATTTGCAAAGATTACATCTGTTTGAAATTTCTGCTCAGATAAAGGACAAAAGTAACATTTGTTAGGACATAAACCTGTAATGAATAATACTAGTTTTTTACCCTTTACACAGAGTTGGCATCCTTTACATAGTTCTTTGTTTGCATATGAGTGAAATTGTGTTTTTTGCATGTGTTGAGGAAAATATTTAAGCTTTAAGAACATTTCTCTTTCTATGTCAAGCTTATATTGGTGTGAATTTCCAGAAGAATGTGATTGGAAGAAATTAGGAAGATGGTTAGATTCAGATACTATTACAATTTATGTGACTTCTAGTTCAAGAAAAGAGTTTGATGATTGGGTGAAAAGAATTCATAAGTATGCGCCAACTGTGAAATTAGGTGTCTGGCCAACCTTGAGTAAAGAAGAAGGTTATTGGTTTTCAAGTTTTACAAGTAAGAAATCTATAGATGTATTAGAAGAGTTTAGAGGTTTAGATATGAAGATTGATATTGAACCTCCTATACCTCAGAAAAGTTATAGTTTAATGACTGCATTTTCTTGGCTTGTTTTGAATTATTTTAAAGGTGGAGAAAATAAAAAATATTTGCAAGATAAAATTTTGAGTTTGAGTAAAGATGCAAAAGTAATTGTTTCAGGTTTTCCATTGCCTAAATTTATTTTGAAAAGATGGGGCTGGATCTCTGGAAAGAATATTAAACATAATTATATGTTGTACACTTCATTTTTCCCAAAAATACTAAGGGGAGTCTATAGATGGAAATATAAGTTTTTTATTAAAATGAATAAAGATGCTTATTATGCTGTAGGTTTAATCGGAGTTGGTATTTTTAGAAATGAACCTTGTTATGATAAAATTGAAGAAATGAAAAAAGATATTGAGTTTTTGAAGAAAAATAATGTTAAGAATTTTGTAATTTTTAGAATTGGTTCTATTTTAGAAAGAGGAAAAGAATGGCTAAATGAAACTATTTCATTATAGTCTCGATAATTTTTACTAAATCTTGTGGTCCAGAAGCTTTGATGTTTAATTTAGCGACCTTTTTTTCAATTTTTGGAATGTCTTTTATGAATTGTTTTAATTCTTTTTCTACAATCTTTGGTGAATGCTTATTTGAAATTTGAATTGTGTCCTTTAATGTGAATGCATTAAGTTCTTGCTCAATGTGGTTATGGATTGGGAAACAAAGGATTGCTTTTTTGTAAACTAAAGCTTCAGATAAAGTGCTATGGCCAGCTAAAGTAATTAATCCTTTTGAAACTTTTAGATATTTGAAAAAATCTGAAGTATATTGGATGTAATGTACATTTTTTTGTAAGTTAATATTTAAATTTCCTCCAAAGATAATGAAGTGTTCTTTGAATTTAGGTGCTAATTTGTTTATTGTTTTTGCAATCTTTGTTCCAAAGTCTGATCCACCAAGCATAATTAAAATTGGTTTTTTCTTTAAACCTAAACTTTTCATGATTTTTTTCTCTTCAGGTAAATCTTCAGGTTTTACTCGAATAATTGGATTTATGTAAGTGTGTCTTAAATGTTTCTTTCTTCTTTTTTTGAAAGTTGGTATTACAACAATGTCAGCTTGATCATAAAGTTGTGAGAAATATGTAGCTTCAACTTTTTGTGCATAACCAATTTTGTGATTCTTTTTGTATTCTTGATATAAATCTGGATCAAAACCAAATACTACAATATTTTTTGTTTTGAACATTTTAGATAAAGATAATCCAACTGGTTCAAAGTCTGTGATGATTAAATCTGGAATGAAATTGAAAGCCTGTAGTCTAACTTTTAATGTTTCAACTGCCCAGAATGCAGGAAGTAAAATATTTCTTAAACCAAAAAGGACTGGATTTACTTTCATAGATTTACCTGGCATTTTATAGCCTTTGATTTTTAATGTGTGAAATTTGTCTTTGAAGTATAAGTAAGAATTGTCGTAACCAGCAACCATGATTCTTGCTTTAGGGAACTTTTTCTTTATTGCTATAATATTTGCATGTTCTCGAGTAGCATCACCAAATCCTATTCCAGATACAAGTACTAATATTTTCATCTCAGTTTGTAAAACCTCTCTGCATATTTACAGTTATTTTTTCTTCCATAATAAATTGCTCTTATGAAAGCTGGCATGTATAGACTAAACATATAGATCCACTGACTTTTAAACATTTTGATATAATCTAATTTTGTTTTCATAAAACCTGTGATGTCAATGTAAGTATGAGGTAGTTGTTCGTTGAAAATGTTCCAAACCTCATAAGCATAAACAGGGTAATGTTTTCTTAGAGAATCTACAACTTCTAAAACTGTTTGATTAACAGCCTGGTGATCTTTTGTAGGGTGATTGTCAGTTTTTGTTGGACAGTATATTTTCTCAGGTCTGTAAAGCATAATTAATTCTTTAACTCTTTTTTTTACAAAAGGTCTGTCAATTTCAGATCTTAACTTACTATCTTTAAGCCCAAGATTTTTTGTCTCTTTAATGCCCATGAATCTGCTAGCTTTGTCAGTTTCTTTGTATCGAGTTTTTTTAACAACTTTTTCTTGAAAGTGAGGATGAGATTTTTCTCCTGGAGTGAAAACTACTTTGATGATTTTCTTTTTTTCTTTAACATATTTTGCTATTGTTCCTCCCATTCCTATAGCTTCATCATCTGAGTGTGCGCAGAATATTAGTATGTTTGGCATGTTTAGGAATAAGTGTTGATTTTATATAAATCTTTTCAAAAATTAGAAAAGTTTAAATGTTAAGTTATTTATTTAATCTATATGAAAAGAGGAGTGCTTGTATTATTTATTCTAATTGTATTAATAAATGGAGTTTTAGCAATTGCACCTTCTAATGAAAAAATTTATGATTGTGGTAGTGATATTCCTTGTGTAGATGTGACAAGTAGTGGTTTTATGACTGAAACTTATGTTGTTGACGATGATGTTGAATTTGGTGAATTTGTTAGTGGGAAAACATTAGGTGCTTTAGTTGCTTTTGAAAAAGATGAATTTGGAGATCGAAAAGCTTTTCTTGCAGAATTAGATGTAGATGGTTATGCTGTTCCTAGAAAAGATTTACCTGTTAGAGAATTAAGTAGAGAGCAAATTAGAGAACAAGCTCCATTGAAAAGTTTTAATGATGTTAGATTAGCAAGACCTCAAATGCCTCCGACATTAGGTTTGAAACCTGAAGGAAGATGGCAATATGATAGATTGAAAAAAAATGCTGAAAATGAAATTGGTTTGAAAGTAAATGAAAATACTGGAGAATATGAAAATTATAATCCTATTGTTATAAAAAATGTTGAAGAAGAAGGAGAAGCTCCTCCTAATTTGCCTTTGCCAGCTCCAACTATTATTCCTACGGGCCTTGTAACTGCAGATCAGTATGCACAAACTTTGAAAATTTTAGTTGTTTTAGTACAGTTCCCAGATCAAAGTGCAAGTGCTAGTGTTTCTGAAATTGAAGGTTTATTTGATGGTTTTGTTGAATTTTTTGATGAAGAATCTTATGGTTCTTTGAATTTAGAAGTTACAGTTTTACCAACTTGGTTTACAGCCTCAGGAAGTATGGGAAGTTATGGTGGAAATTATGAAAGTAATATTGAAAGTTTAATTGAAGAAGCAGTTGAATTAGCAGATCCCACTGTTGATTATTCTGATTATGATTCTGATGGCGATGGGATTGTTGATGGGTTTTTTGTTATACATGCAGGAGAAGCTGATGAAGAAAATGGCGGAGGAAATGGTGATGAGATTTGGTCACACTATTATAGCATTTCTGCTAAGACTGTAGATGGTGTTCAAGTTATTGATTATGAAACTGTAAGTGAAGAAAGTCCACAAGGAATTATGTCACATGAGTTTGGGCATTATTTAGGTTTGCCAGATTTTTATGATACTGTTATGGATGATGGTAGTTCTAAAGGTGTTGGTGATTGGGCTTTGATGGCATATGGTGCATATACAGATGATCCTAGCTTTAGTCCTTGGTCAAAAAAATATTTAGGTTGGCTGAATGATGATACTTTGGTAGAAGTTCAAGAAGATGGTTATTATGATTTGGCTCAAGATAAAAGTTTATTTGGAGTAAAATATTATTCAATACCTTTGAATACTGATGAATATTTTATGATTGAAAATAGACATGTGCAAGATTTGATGAAAGAAGATGAAGCTGGTGGTATTTTAATTTGGCATGTTGATGAATCTTTAATTGATGAAACTGGTAAATGGAATGGATGTTCTAGTACAAGATGGGAATGTAATACAGTCAATGGAGATGCAAGTCATAAAATGTTGGATCTTGAAGAAGCTGATGGAAAAGAAGAATTGAGTGGAGATAAATTAGGAGATCAAGAAGATCCTTGGTATTATTCTTGTGGAACTTTTGGTGGATGTCAAGCAAATATTTTTTATTATGCATCGAGTCCAACAAGTGAAGCTTACACAAGTACAAGTTATGATGTTGCAGTAGCTGTTAATTCTGAGATTGGTGATACAATGAGTGTAGGTATTTCCCTTGCTGGTGAAGTTTTATCTATTGAAGAAGTAGAAGAAGTTAGTAGTAGTGTTTCTGTTGAGAGTGATGAAGGAGAAGTTGTAGAAAGTACTGGTAGTAGTAGTCCTTCAAATAGTGGTTTGCCTTCTTGGATTTATGTTCTAGGTGGTGTTTTGATTTTAGTAATTTTAATTTCTACTTTGTATTTAGGTTTTGTAGTTTTGAAGAAGCATTAATTAAAAAAAGATAATAATAACATTAAAACTATTCCTAATAAAATTAATAGAGTTTGTATAATTGATTTTTCCCATTTTACTTCTTTGTGTAGTTCTGGAATTAAATCTGTAGAAGCAATGTAAATGAAAGTTCCAGCAGCAAAAGGAATTAAGTATAAAGTTAAGTTGTCTATTATTGTGGTTAAAGCTAAAGCTAAAATTACTCCAAGTAAAGAAGTTAATGCTGTTATGAAATTTACAAGAAGAGCTTTTTTCTTTGATAATCCTGCATGAATTAAAACTCCAAGGTCACCAATCTCTTGAGGGATTTCGTGGAAAATAATTGCTATTGTTGTTGCTATTCCAATTGGTATACTGATCAAGTAAGATGTTCCAATGATTATTCCATCAATGAAATTGTGTAAAGAATCTCCTAATAAATTTACATAAGCAAAAGGTTTGATGTGTTTTTTACAATCATGACAATGACAATGGTGCCAATGAATATATTTTTCTGTTATGAAGGAAAAGAATATTCCTACTAAAATCATTATTGGGATTACAATAGAGGAAGATACTGCAAAGGATTCTGGAATTAAATGAATGAAAGCATCTCCTAAAAGGGCTCCAGCTGCTAAACTAACTAAATAAAGAGAAATTTTTTCTATGTTTTTTTTCTTTAAAATGAAAGTAAAAATACCAATTAAAGAAATTAAACTAACAATGATTACTGAGATGATTGAATATAACCAAGCTTCTAACATAAAATTTTAGAATTGTTTAATGTTTTTAATATTATCCCTTAATTACACCTAGAGGTTTTAGCTGTACTACTATTTTTCCAATACCAGATTTATCGCTAACTTCTACAACTTCATCTACATCTTTATATGCACCTGGTGCTTCTTCAGTAATACCTTTCCATGAAGCAGCTTTGATGTGAATGTGCTGCTTTTCTAAATCTTGTTTGATCTTTTCTCCTCTAAATTTTTGGTTTGCAGCTTTTCTAGATAATAATCTTCCTGCACCATGAGCTGTGCTACCAAAAGTTTCTGTCATTGAATCTTGAGTTCCAACTAATAAGTAAGATGATGTTCCCATACTACCTGGAAGAATAATTGGTTGACCAGTTTTTTGGTATTTTTCAGAAAGTTCTATTCTACCTGGAGCGAAAGCTCTAGTTGCACCTTTTCTGTGAATCCAAACTTCTTCTTCTTTGCCATCAATAGTATGTTTTTCTAATTTTGCAATATTGTGAGCTACATCATAAATAGTGTGTAGTTTAACTTTGTCTTGAAATATTTCTTTGAATGAGTTTCTAACCTCATGTGCAATAATGTGTCTGTTAGCCCAAGCATAATTTGCAGCACAACTCATTGCAGCAAAATAATCTTTTGCAAGTTGACTATTCGCTGGAGCATAAATTAAATCTTTCTCTGGAAGTGAATCTGCAATCTCTGGAAATGTGTCTTCCATTTTTCTTAAGTAGTCAGAACAAACTTGGTGACCTAGTCCTCGAGAACCACAATGGATCATTACAAATATTTGACCTTCATCCTTTATTCCCCAAGCTTCAGCAACTTCTTTATTGAAAATTTTATGAACATATTGAATTTCTAAGAAATGATTACCAGCACCTAGAGTTCCTAATTGACCTAGTCCTCTTTTTTTTGCTCTAGTGGAAACTTTGTTTGGATCTGCAAGTTCCATTTTACCATTTTGTTCGCAGTTTTCTAAATCTTCTTCGTTACCAAAATTATTTTCAACTGCCCATGAAGCTCCATTCTTTAAAACTTTGTCAAGTTCAGTCTGTGATAAATGAATTTTAGATTGTTTTCCTACACCTGGTGGAATATTTTTGAATAAAGCATCAAGTAATTCTTCAATTTTAGGTTCAATGTCTTCTTTTTTTGCATCAGTTCTTAGTAACCTTACTCCACAGTTAATATCAAAACCAATACCACCTGGACTAATTACTCCATTTTCTTTATCAAAAGCAGCAACTCCACCAATTGAAAATCCGTACCCTTGGTGAGCATCAGGCATCATAAAAGAAAATTTTTTAATACCTGGTAAACAAGCAACATTAACTCCTTGTTTCAAACAAGCATCTTTTTGCATTTTTTCAATTAATTTTTTATCAGCAAATATTTTTACTGGAACATTCATAGGATCTTGTTTTTCAATAATGTAAGTGAAGTCAGTAAGTTTTTTTGGTTCAATATCTATTACTTTCTCTACTCCATCCTTTTTAATTTTGTATTCTATCATAAGTCATGTACCACTTGTATTGTTACAAGATTTTCTTCCTCTTTAATAAACATGTCGTTGTAAGTTATAGCTTTAATATGAGCTTTGATTTCATAATCTTCTGCAGAGTCTCCTAAGAAAGTTGCAGTTAAAGTGAAATTGTCTTTTATTTCTAAATCTTTTACTTCAGATAAAATGAATCCTTCAGTGTCAACATAAAATAATAGTTCTTCAAGGAATTGGTATAGTAACTTTTCTTTTGTATTTACTTTGATTTCAATTTTTTTTTCTATTGTAGGTTTAACTTTATCATCAGTCATTATCTTTGCTGTAGCTAAAGCTGCATTAATGAAAGCCTCTTCTAATGTTTTTCCATATGCTCTGAACTTTTCATCTGCTGTATGTTCAAGGAATTCGTAATTTTTCATAGATTTTAGAGAAGAATTGGGGTTTAAATAGTTTGTTTTTAATAAAAAAATAAAAAAAATTTAAAGATATGGGTCAATCAGACTTGCAAATGATGAAGCTGGTTGTGCACCTGAAACTAATTCTCCATTAACAAAGAATGCTGGTGTTCCTCTAACTCCTGCAGTTACTCCATGTCCATAATCTGTTCTTACTTCAGAAGCCATTGCACCTGAACTTAGACATTCAGTAAAGTCACCTGAATCTAAACCTAGTTCGTCAGCTAATGTGTAAAAGTAGTCGTCACTGAAAAGAGCCTGGTTTGCAAATAGTCCATCATGGTATTCCCAAAACATATCTTGTTCATCAGCACATTCTGCAGCTTCAGAAGCTACTTGAGCATATTGATGAAATGATAATGGGAAATCTTTGAATACAATTGAAATCTTATCACCATAAATATCAGCTAAATCATGAACGGTTTCTAGTCCTCTTGAACAGTATGGGCATTCAAAATCTGAAAATTCGATTATTACAACATTAACCTCTTCAGGATCTCCACCTAAATATGGGTCTCCAGTAATGTCAATACCACCTGTTTTATCAGATAATTCTAAATTACCTGCTGTGTTTGTGTCTGTGTTTGTACCTGTGTTTATTTCTGCTATTGTGTTTCCAGTAATTGCTGCGTTTAATGAAAATACTTGTGAAACTAGTACAAGCATTATTAGCAATTGAATAACTAAAAGATAGGGCATAGCTTTTCTTAAATCCATTTTTATTTCCTCCTTGTAAAAATTATTAATAGACTTGATGTTTATTCATATAAAAAGTTTGTGATAGTAAGCCTTATATATAAACTTAAAATTTTGTTTTTTATGGTTAGTTTAGAAGATATATTGGAAAATATAGATTTGTTTGAAAAAGATTTTGGATATGTTTATTCTCCTGGTTTTGAAGCTATATATTTTTCTAAAGAAGGGATGGAATTATTTTTGAGAAATAAAGGTGAAATTAATAGGATGATAGAACTTTGTAAAAAATATAATAATGAAG
>JABHLH010000009.1 GCA_018692925.1 archaeon | reverse complement strand
TATTTCCCAAAATAAATTTAATAGTTTATCAAAAGAAATTATTTTTGTATCATATTCAACTTGGCAAACTTCAATATGTCCTGTTTCATCAGAACAAACATCCTCATAAGATGGGTTTTTCATAACTCCACCCATATATCCAACTGTTGTTTTTAGAACTCCTTTAGTTTTTCTAAATTTTTCTTCTACATGCCAAAAACATCCTGCTCCAAATATTACTTTTTTTATCATTTTTTCTCTTTAAATTTTAATGCTACAGAATTTATACAATACCTTTTGTTTGTAGGTTTTGGTCCATCATTGAAAATATGTCCTAAATGACTTCCACATTTTTTACACACAACTTCTATTCTTAAAATTCCTAAACTTGAGTCATCGTTAAATTCAACAGCTTCTTTTTTCGCATCATAAAAACTAGGCCATCCACATGATGAATCAAATTTTGTATCAGAACTAAATAATTCATTATTACAAGCAGCACAAACATATTTACCTTTTTTATCAAATTTTACATATTTTCCTGAAAATGGTTTTTCTGTACCTTTTTTCCTTAAAACTTCATATTCTTCAGAACTTAATTTCTTCTTCCACTCTTTTTCAGTTTTTTTCAATATAAATCAGCTATGTTCTTCACATATTTAAATTATATCAATAAACACTCAGAATAATAGGGAGGTATGGGTGCACATCGCACCGCATACACACAGGGAGGGATTGCTTCAGGGATATTTCCCTTAACAAAACTAATATTTAAGACTCAGAACTCCTATATAAAACTTTCTATTTTGTAGTTACTCTACAGTGATTAATAAAACTATTTAAAAGCTTAACAATTTCATAAAATCATGAAAAAAGTCTCTATAAATCACTTCTCAGGGGATGCTGTAGACCTAGCTAAATTCCTTTTAGGGAAGCTTATTGAATACAAAGGTCATAAGGCAATGATTGTAGAAACTGAGGCATATAAGGACGATCAGGCTTCTCATGCTAACAAGATAACACCTAGAAGTGAAATAATGTATTCTACTCATGGACACGTCTATGTCTACCTCATTTATGGTATGTATCATTGTTTAAATTTTACAACAAATAAAGGTGAAAGAGGTGCAGTTTTAATCAGAGCTTTAGAACCATTAGAAGGATTAGAAGAAATGCACAAAAGGAGAAAAACTGACAAAATTCATAATCTTTGTTCTGGTCCAGGTAAATTATGTCAAGCTTTAAACATTACCAAAGAAATTAACTCAACAAAAATTCACGACAAATTAAAACTTTATCATTACAAAGAGATTCCTGAAGAAGATATACATGCAACAACAAGAATTGGAATAACAAAAGCACTAGAATTACCTTGGAGATTTTATATAAAAAAAAATAAATTTATTAGCAAATCTTAGAAAGTTTGTATCCTCTAACTCCAAAATCTAAAAATTTTCCTTTATGTGGGTCATCATTCATTTCAACATAAGATCTAATTTTGTCACTTGGTGGAATTAATAATCTTCTTTCTGGAATAAATAACTTCTCACCTTTTGTATTAGGATCAATTCCAAAATGTCCAAGAACCTTTGTTGCACTTACCAATCTATCTTTTTGCTTAGAAGATCCATTTAGTTTATATGCTCCTCTAACAACAATTAATCCATAATCTTGATCACTATTTCCAGCTTTTACACCAAAACCAAATCCACCATACATTCTATAAGGGAATAATTCACCTGGGATACATTGATTTAATTCTCCAAATCTATTTTTATCTCCACCTTTCTCTAAAGGTACACTATCCCATGATAAAACTTCAGAAAATCTTCCTGTTGCAATAACTTTTCCATCTTGATAAACATTCATTACTGTTCCACATAAATCTTCTGCAACTTCTTCTACTTTTCTTTCCCAAAAACTTGTTCCGAAAGCTAAACTTCTTTCTTGAGCTTCTTCAAAACTAAAACCTTGTTCACTCAAAAATGTTTTTGCAGCTTCTGGATTATTTGCAACTAATGCACTTAATTCTTCCAATAATTTTTTATCTGTCATTTTTCTTGTTTTTTTCTCCTAATTTATAAGCTTTACCCTCTAATTCTAATACCTCTTAAACTCTTTTTTATACTACTTAATTCTCTTAATTTTTCTATTCTTTCAAAATGTTGAACTGAGAATTCTATAAGTTTTCTTTCAATAAAATCTGAACTTTGTTTTCCTTTTAATTCATCTAAAACTTCATCTCCTCTAAAATATCTATCTAAATATGGTGCAATAAATCTATTTCTTAAATATCTTTGAACCATTAAATTATCTTCATAAATTTTTGGCTTCATTCCAATATTCCTTAATGACTTAATCATATCAGTTTCCCAATCTCTTTCAACAGGTGGCTTATCTCTTCTACAAGTTGCTAGATGTTTTCTAACTGGTTTTTTTCCTAATAAAAATCTTCTTTCTTCAGGAAATTTTTCCGGTCCATAAATTGCTACAAGAAGATCATAAGATTCTGGTCCAAAAGTATCAATAATACCTTCAGCTCCTTTCTCTACTAAAAATTCTAACATTTTTAATCTTTCTTGATTTTCCCAATCACCAGTTCTAATATCTTCAATAACTCCACTTAACCTATTATGCAAATTTTCATTTTTTTCTTTTAATCTTTCAAAATATGTATCTTCCGAATCTTGTCCTATGTTTGGCCATATTCCTAATCTCTGCCACATTTCTATATAAGAATTTCTTGGTCTTTTTCGAGTTCCTTTTTTCTCAATATCAAAATGTCTTAAAAAATATTCTAAATTTGATCTTGCAGGGTTAAAATGTCCATTTCTTTTTTTTGCTCTATAAATATAATCAATATAACTATTTGCACTTTCTAAAATTAATGGTACATCAAATAGAATGTTCTCAACTTCTTCTTTTAATGGCTCTTCAATTCTTTCTATAAATTCATTTCTTATTAAAGGATAATTTTTGTGAACATCAGCATAAAATTGGAATTTTTCTAAACCAATTGCTACACCCATTCTACTTCTTTTATATCCTTCACCAGATTCTATTCTTATTTTTTCAACAAAATTAAAAAAACTATCATAATAATCATTTTTTCCTTCTGAACTAATCGGAACAAAATCATTTTTTTCTTGATCCCAACACCTTACAAACCAATGCAAACTAACCATATCACTATACTTGAAACTCTCATAATTATCTACCATATCCTCAGCTAATTTTATTAAACTCAATTTAATCCCCTAATTGCATTTGCCATAATTCTATGTGCTTCTTCTTCACTTTTTACTTGTCCACTTTCAACTAATTTTCTAATCAACTCTCTAAATTTATTCATTGAGTTTTCTTTTTCAACTTCTAAAACTAAACCTGTATCAATATTTTGAAAACCAATAGAAACTTCTCCAAGGTCTGTTCCAATCTCATCTTCTTTTTCTTCTTTATTCACTTTTGTTTGTGTTAATTCACCATCTCCATCTGAGTAACTATGATCTAATTTTAATTCAAACATACCATTTTCAATTTCACCTTTTCTATCTGAATTTTCTCCAACTAGTAAAAAATGAGTAACATCTTTTCCTTTTCCTTTCTTTCCACTTTCAACTTCAATTGTTTCTGTAATTTTATATCTTCCAGTTAACTCATCATTAATATCAAAACCAGCTCTTTCAAAATCTAAAACTAAATTTTCAAGAATTCTTCTTTCTGTTTCTTTATCTTCTAATTCAAATGCACTTGGTGGGAATACAAAACTTGCATGTCCTCCTACTTCTAAAACTCTTCTTGTTTCTGCTATTGTTGGAGGTCTTATACCTTGGCTTAAAATATTTAATATATTACTTCCAACTGCAAAATCATAACTTCTATTACCTAAAAAAGGCATTTTATGAACAGAACCTTGATAGGCATCAATATCAATTCCTAATTTTTTACATTCAATTTTTCCAATTTCTATCATATCTTCTAAATAATCAACAACTGTAGTATTTCTTCTTAAAGTTCTAGCCATCTGTGCAGGTCCAGCTCCTAATTCTAAAATCCTTTTAAAATCAAGACCTAAATGATCCATTGCTCTTGAAACTATTTTTCCTCTATCTGCAGACAAACTTGTTTCCCAATTATAATTAAAGTTGATTGCTAATAATCCTCCATAACCACTTGCAACTAATTTTTCCATAGCTTCAATTCCTCCTCCATTTACTTTTCCTAAAAGTTTTCTAGCTAATTGCCATGGGCTTAACAAGTAAGGTCTAATTTCTCTTTCACTAGATTTTGGAGTTAATCCTGCTAAACTTGCAGCATCTTCTTTACTAATTGCATTTTCACATCTTTCAGCTTCTCTAATAATTACTTCTTTTCTACGTACATGTTCTTTTTTTCCATCTTCAACAGTTGCAGTTGCTCTAATTTGAGTTGCATAACATTCTTTTTTCTGCCCACTTCTTGCTGCTCTTGCAATAGCTTGTTTTAAAACTCCAGGAATCCAACACCAATCATACATTACAATATGGTTCCCTGCATACAAATCTCTTCCTTCTCTTAATGTTCCAAAGGTTGTAACAATTCCATCTATATCTGGGTTCGTTTGAAATTCTAAAATGACTTTATCTCTTTCAGAATAATGTAATGAAGGTTTATCTAATAAATCTAATAATTCTTTTTGTGATCTTCTTAAGTCAATTCTATATTTTTGTCCTCTAAATTCTCCATTTTTCTCTAATTTATTAATCTCTTTTTTTCTTAATCTAATTTTTTTATTTGTAGAAGAAACACTTTGGTCAACAACAACAACATTACTACCCATATCTCTTAAAAATTCTGTAACTGGTCCAGTAACACCTTTAGTATAATTTGAAAAAATGATATACTTCTCTCCATTTGGGATATCAATTATTAAATCTTCAAGAACTTCATATCTTGAAGGATTACCTAAATTTTCTAATAAATCTTCTTTTCCCTCAAAAGTTGATTCAACTAATTCCCTTAATCTTGAACTTTTTCTAAAATTTTCAGGTTTTATTAATCTTGCATCTAAAGAAACATAACTTTGTAACAATAATTTATCAATTGGTGATAGTTCTCTATCTGCTTGTATTGTTTGATAAATTTTCCATTCATTTTCATTTAAAATATATGCCTGATCTTTTATTTCAGGTTGTTTAACTCCTGTAACTTCTTCAGTTGTATGTACAGGTTTCTTTTCATATTTTTCTAAAAATCTTCTTACAACTGCAGGATTATTTCCAACAGTTCTAATAAAATTTCTAGGTTCAGGATAATTTTCTGGTTCAAGTATAGATGCAACAACTGCTAAATTCCCAATATTATCTGGCATAATTGTTCCTGATAACAAAGAAATATATTCAGCTCTTGATGCTAAATGATAAAATGCATTTGTTTTTTTCCCTAAACTAACACTTCTAACATTATGAAATTCATCTCCAATAAAATAAAATTGATGTTTGCTTAATTCATCAGGATCATTTTTTGTTAAAATATTTATTAATTCTCCAACAACAGTTTTTCTATCATTTCCATTATCATCACCATTAACATTTTCAAAAGCTGCAGCTAAACAAATATCTTCTAATCCACTATTTTCATCTATTCCCCAATCTGATAAATCCTTTTCTTTTCTAATTTGTTTTAAATATTCTAATGCTTCTTGTTTTTTATCTTTGTAAATTTCATTTAAAATTGCTGCTGTTCTATCAACTTCTTCTTCTTCCTCACCTTTCAACTCTCTAAACAATAAATCATAACTTACGAAAACAAAATCCATATCTTCTCTTGCAGCCTGTCTCAAATCTCCCCATTTATCTTCAGGGGTAATTACACAATAATTTACATCTTCTTCAACATATTGATCTAATTTTTGAATCCAATTATTAATAATATAACCAGGTGCAGCAATAACAGTTTTAACTTTTTCTCCAACTTCTTCTTCAATTCCAAACTTTGCCAACATTGCTGGTGCCGTTTTTCTAGCTCCTGCAGCATCTCCAATAATAATTCTTTTATTTTCAACAACAGCAGCCATAGTATGTAATTGTTCACGACTTGGAAAAGGATAATCTACAATTTCAATTAAACCTTCAAATCTTTTTGTATATTTTTGATAAGAACCATTTCCTTCTAATATTGAATCTAATACTTTAGAATAATAAGGAACTTCTCTCATTTCAGAAAGATCTGGAATTCTTCTATGCTCTCTAACAATTCTTACAAACCTATCATCCAAAGAATGTTTTTCTAAATTGAGAGCTTCCATTTTTCATATCAGTCACCTATTTTTCAGATAAATATACACTTCTATCTCTTACTGTAAAATATTCTTCATATCTTTCTTTTTCTAAAATTACAAATCTTTTTAATATCATTCCAATTGAATTATTACTCATAACTTTTTCTCTACTTGTTCCTGTATAGCTTGTAAATCTATCTTTTAATTCCTGATCTCTTTCTAAAGCTCTTATAATATACATTGGGCTTGTTTGAGCTTTTATATCCGAAAAATCTTCTTTTTTTCTTTGAAATATTTCATCAGTAGTATCTAATAACTTTTTATAATTATTTACAATCCATCTTCCTGGAATTAGATATTGATAATTTAATAAAAAAGATAAAACTGGTTCATTTTCAGTTCTCATTAATTTCCCCAGTCCATACATAGCATATAAACTAGTTGATAAATTTCTTCCTGAATAAACTCCACGATTATCACAAAATTCTCTTAACATTGGATAATATACATCTTTAATATCAACTGGATTATCTAATAATCCATTTTCAATAACATAATTAATTCTCGCAGCTTCACTAATACTATTTGCAATTGTTCCCCAATAACCCATAGCTTTTTTTATTCTTCCTTCATATTCTTCTGCACAAATTAAACCTACACCAACTGCCCTTAATAGGAAATCAGCATCTCTTCTTTTTACAATATCTTGACCTAAAACCCATGAAATAACTTCTGGTGCAAGATCATAAAGAGCTTCTCTTTGTACAATCTCTTTTCTTTTTGCTCTAAACCTTGCAGTCTCCATAAAATCTTGTTCATAGAATTTTTTTACAAATTCTTTTCCTTCATTGCTAGCATAAAAACTTTTCACTTTTCTTTTTAAGTTACTAACTCTTTTCTGAGCCATATCATATAACCAAGATTCTAAAGTATGAACTTTTTTCAAACCTAACATAAATAGTGGTTCTAATTCTGGGAATTTTTCTCTAATTGCTCTTTCACCTTCAACAGCTTTTTTTTCATCAGGTAATTCTTCGTTAGGATTAATATAAGCTAAATGTGCAATTCTATCTCCTTGTTGTCTTAACAATTGGTAAAGTAAAGGGTCATACAAATCCATTTTTCTATTTGCTTTAGATCTTGGTTTAATTTCTCCTTCAGGTTTCTTTCTAGTTTTTTGAACTTTAACTCCTTCTGGATCAACACTAATTGCAATACTTGAAATATCTAATAATGGAAGTAAATCTTTTGTTGGATGATATCTTTCTTGATCTCCCAATAGTTCTCTTTCATCTTCTTCAGAATATAATTGATGAACTCTTGAACCTTTATCATTTTGTAAAACTAAAATAAGTCCTTGATTTAAAACATCTCCTCCAAAAGCTTCTCTATCTACTTCTTGAACAATTACTTTTGCTAATTCTCCTGGAGTATAGTTTCCACTTAAAATATCATCTAAAGTAACTCCTTGTCCTGAAAGTTGTGAAACTAATTCTTCAGCTCCATATCTCTTTAACGCATCTTCAAGTTTACTCATTTTAAATCTCCATTAAATAAATATCTGCTTCCTTTTTTGAAAATATGTTCTCTATCAATTAATCTATCATAACTTTCATTAAATTCATTTTTTGTCATTCTTGGAAAATCTTGTATTGTTTGTTCAAAAATATCTTCTGATACTTGTTGGTCATCACCTAAACAAATAATATGGGATAAATTTCTATGGTCTAGAACATTTTCCCAAATTTGATCATAGCTTAATCCTTCACTACTAAATTCTTCAGCTTTAATTTTTCCAAATAAGTGGTAAGCATTCCTTACTAAATAAAATCCAATTGGTAAAATATTTCCTTTTGCATATACTTCATCAGAAACATTATCTCTTGCATCTTGTGCATTAATTAATAATTGTGACTCTCTTGGAATCCAAAAACCAGGATTAAATCTATTAAAAGGTTTTTCTTGATTTCTAATAACAAGTTCATTATCAACTAAGAGGTTAAAAAAATGACTTGTTCTTGAAGTCCACTTTCCATGTGATTTTTTATAAATTTCTGGAAATGTATCTTTCCAATCATAATTTGATATCAATGAGGATTTTGCTCCTAATTTTAGATTTCCTGATTGTATAAATCCTTTTTCGACCATTGTTAAAATTAATTCCATACTTGCAAGATGTTTAAACTCTCTCAATTTTACTCTTCCAGATGCAATATTAAAAATTTCTTTATCATCAAATCCTAAACCATATCTTAATCCTCTATTTTGAAGTTGTTCTACATATTGATCATAAGTAATAATTCTTCTTTCAACTGTTTCTTCAACTACTGGTTCTATAACTTCAACTACTGGTCCTATAACTTCTATTACAGGTTGAACAACTTCTTCTTCTAAACTAATTAATCTTCCAGCATTGAATCTACAATCCATATTTAATTCAAAACCTAATTTTCCAAAATATAATTGACTTGTTAAACTTGTCATTGTATTTCCAATTCTATACAATAGTAAAGCTAAATCTTCTCCACTTTCTATTTCTGATTTATCAAATTTGTAAATATAACTATTTAATTCACCTTCTCCGTCGCCTACTCTTTCAATCCCATTTAATTTATCTTCTAAAACTGGGGACAATGCAAATAATCTTAATTCATCATATAATAATCCTTTTTGATCTTTTAACACAGGGATAGTAACTTTCATTCTATAGTCATCTTTTGTTTCACCTAAAAATTCTAATCTAAATGGAATTACTCTCTCATTTCCAACGATTGTATCAATTTCCTTATTTAATTCTAATAAACTTCTATATTCATTTCTTGTTTCTTTTATTTGTTCACTTAATATTTTTGTTCTTTCATATTTGTTTTCTAATTCCTCTAATTCCTCTATTGCTTTTTGAGCATCAGATAATCCTTCTCTTGCAGTTTGATATGTTGAATATGCTAAAGGAGCTAATGCTAAAGGCATTCCTCTAAATGCTTCTCTAAATATATTTTTATCAATAATCATACCACTTTCATCAAAAATTTCTGCTAATCCATTTACATATTCAATTGTTTTTTTAGCTGTAACTTCTCTAGCTTTTATTTGCTCATAACCTTCAATTAATTCTATTCCTGCTACTGCACTCATTTCAATTTTTTGTATTTCTGAAATTAGAATATCATATTTTTTAGAAATATAAACATCTTCACCATTCTCTATATTTTCTTTTAATTCATCAATATTAGTTTCACCTAAAAGTTCTCTAACTGAATCTATTCTTCTAGTAATTCTTTCAACTAAACCTAATTCTCTAAGTAAAGGTTCTTGTGCTAATCTTAAATTTACTTCAATACTATTTGCTTTTTCTAAATAATTATCTCTTTCACTTCTTAATGTTTCTTCATCACTTACAAGTTTTGATAAATCATTAATTCTTTTTTTCAAGTAAACTTTTTCACTTTTATGTTCTATATTTGCTACAGTTAATTTTTCATTGTGTTTACCTAATTCACCATTATTTCTACGTAATCTTTCATTATCATTTTCTAATTTTCTACTTTCTTCAAGTACATCAATATGGTCACCTTCATTTATTTGTATAAATCCATCACCAAGAAGACCACATTCTTCACAACTAGCAACTTCACCTTCTTCTTCTCTATTAAATATGTCATCTATACTCAATGCTCCTTTTAATGCTTCAGGAGTTCCTACTTTTGCTCTTTTTCCTAAAACATTTTTTTGAAATCTAAGAAAATCTTCATAATTACTTATTCTAACAGCCATAACTGGTTGAGCTGCTCTATATCCCGGAATATTTACAACACCTGTTCTTACTTCTGCATCATTTAAAATAGAGTTAACATTTCTTTTCCATTTATCCAAATCACTTATGTCAGTAATACTTGGATAAACAAGAACTTGTACAGTATCAATTCCATATTTCCAATCTTCTCCATTATTTTGAGATCTAGATTTTACCATAAGCTAGAAATTTTAACTTTTCCTTTATAAAGTTTTCTCTCTGTAACTATTACACAGTAATCACTAAATTAACCTCAAAGCATCCATATTTCTTGGAACTGAAGTTTCAACTCTCATTAATTTGTGGACAGAGGAAGCTAAATCAAGACATTTTGAACTCTCACCATGATTCATAACAACTCTTTTTGGCCTTGGTTCTAAACTTTTTAAGAAAGACATTAATTGTGGTCTTGAACTATGTCCAGAAAATCCTTTGATTGTAAAAACTCCTGCATTCATTTTCATAACTTCACTTCTATTTGTATCAAGTGAGAAACTAAATTCTTTTTCTCCATCTTGAATTCTTTTTCCAAGTGAACCTTTTCCTTGATAACAAGTTAAAATAATTGCATTTTTTTTATTTGGTCCTAAATTTTTAAAGTACTCAACAGAAGCACCACCTGTAAGCATACCTGATGTAGCTAAAATTAAACAAGGTTCTTTTGAATCAATAACAGCATGCATTTCTTTATGACTTCCAACTCTCTTAAATATTTCTGACAAGAATGGATTCTTTCCTTCATAAAAAATTTCTTTCTTAACTTTGTTATTAAAAAAATCTGGATATGCAGTATGGATTGCAGTAACATCCCAAACCATTCCTTGAACGTAAACTGGAATCTTTGGAACTTTACCTTCTCTAATAGCTTTTTCTAAAATAACCATGATCTCTTGCGATCTTCCAACTCCTAAAACAGGCATTAAAATTTTCCCGCCATTCTTAACTGTTGTATTAATAATATTTACAAGTTCATCTTCACACTCTTTTCTAGACGGTGGGAGATCATTTTTTGAACCATAAGTACTCTCAACAATAACAGTTTCTAATCTTGGGAATCTTGTTACAGCTCTTGATAATAAATTTGAATAATCATACAACATATCTCCAGTGTACAACAAATTATGTAAGCCATTTCCAATATGTAAGTGTGTCATAGCACTTCCTAAAATATGTCCAGCATTATAGAATGTAATTCTAATGTCAGGTGTAATATCTGAAACTTCATTATAACTTAAACAAATTGTTTGTTTTACCATTTGTTTTACTTCTGTAATACTAAATGGTGCTTCAGAACTTTCTTTAAATCCAACAGAAATATAATCTAAAGCTAACAAAGACATAATATCTCTTGTTGGCATTGTACAATAAATTGGTCCAGTGTATCCATACTTAATTAACAAAGGCACCATTGAACTATGATCTAAGTGTGCGTGTGAAATAACTACAGCATCAATTTCATTAATTTTAAATTCAGGCAAATCAAACTGTGGATACATATGTTCTTTATTTGCTGCAACATTAATTCCACAATCTAAAACAATTCTTGATTCAGGAGTTTGCAAAAATAAACAACTTCTTCCTACTTGTCGTCCAGCTCCTAAGAAAGAAAGTCTTACCCATTCACTTTTTTTTCCTCTAATCCATCCATTATAAATTCTTTTTCCAACTTGATTCAAAAACTTTTTTCTAAAATCATTATTTTCATAAAGTACTGCTCTAATATTTTCAATAATAATAGATCTAATTGAAGGTGTTCTTTTAATCAAAGGCACCCAAAAAGTAGCTTCTTTAATTTTTTGTAATAGTTCTCCAGATTTTCCAATTGCTAAACCTGGTTTTTCAGCTTCAATAATAACTCTACTTCTTTGAGGATCAAAAATAATTTGTGCAACATTACATTCAGTTGGTAAAATCTCTCTAATTGCTTTTTCAGCTTTTTCTTGTGATATTGATAACTTTGGATCAGGTCTTAATTCTATTCTTTTCTTAAATTCATTTACTAATTCTCTAATTCTTCCTTTATTATCTATAAAGAATTCTTTATTTTTTGTATATAAAATAATATTTGCAGCTTCGAAACTAGCTGAACTTATTTCTTTATTATCGTCTAACTTTTTTAATACTTCTTGTAATATATCTGCCATTTTTTTAAAACACCTTATTTTTAAAATTTAAAATAAAATAAGAGAGTTACTTTAGAACACTCTTTACTTCTTTTTTAACTACAAATTCTACGCCTTTTTCATTTATTACTACAACATCAATTCCATTTCCTGTTGCAGAATCTCTATTCATTGCACTAAGTAATGCTCTTTCAGCAATTTCTTTTGCTTCTTTCACTGTCAAATCTTTCTTAAATAGAGTTTCTAACACACCAATTGCTACACTACTTCCAGAACCAATTGCTGCATAGTCGTCAATTTCCATAACATTTCCATCAAAAGAAATATCATAAAGACTATATTTTTCATTATCATCATATCCACCAAATAAAAATCCAACAATTCCTGGAATCATACTTGGTCTTCTGATATTTGAATATGTCATATTAGCTAACAAATTTGCTGCTTCTTTTACGCTAGGCTCTTTGCCTTTTCTCATTTTTAACAACATTAACTGAGCTCTAATTAATTTAGTAAACAATTGAATATCACTAACTAAACCTGCTGTTGTCATAGCCATATGATCACTCACAGGTACTACTTTCAGCACTTTCTTATTAGCTATTAAATTTCCAGCTGTTGCTCTTTTATCAGCAGCTAAAACTATTCCATCTTTACAAACTAAACCTACAGTTGTTGTTCCTTTTTTAGGATATGCTTCCATTTTTATTGCACCTCATAATTTTGAAAGAAGTAAAACTTCATTAAAACATATGTATTATATCTTACTTATAAGTCTTTTGGTTCACTAATTTGATCACTTAAACCCTAAAATTTTACTCACTCTATTCTTAACAAAACTATCTTCACCTAAATCTAATACTAAATTTTGAGCTTTCATATAATTTCTATCTCTAATTACATAACTTATACCATCTTCATTCAAAATTTTCTTATCTTTCCACTTTGCCTTAAACTTTTTCATTCTTTCCTTTGACTTAATTTCTGGACCATAATGTTTCACTTCTTTTGACAATTCAACTTTGTCCAACAAGAACCATAAAATAGCTTTTTCTTCCCAATGCCATCCTGATTTCTTAACTTTAAATTCATTTTCTTCTAATCTCTTTTTAATAAAATCAAAACTTTTCAATAATTTCGCACCAACAACATCTCTTTTTCCATCTAATGGTAAAACTTCTAAACAAATTAACTCTCCCTTTTTTTTCTTTAAAAGATCCAAATCAAATTCATCTCTAATAAAAAATTCAGCTTTATTTTTACTCTTCAAAAATTTCTTTGCAATTTTTTTAAACAGTTCATATTTCTCTTTAGAAATTACTGCAGCAACATTTCTTGTATCTTGTACAGGGTCAACTACAATAAGAGGTGAAAACATTTTTGATTTATTTAATACAACTTTTCCATTATGATAATTTTCTGGATCTAAAACTGTTTTACTTTTCCACTTAGCAACATTTTCAATTAATTTATCAAATCCTCCATAATATATTGTTAAAACTTCTAAAGCATATCCTGAAAAACCTTTAATATAGGATTCGGCTCCATAAAGTCCATTTGCTTTTGCAAAGGCTTTTGCTAAACGAACATCATTAACATATTCTTTATGTTTTCTAACCCATTTTTTATGAAAAGGTGAAATATCAGTAATGTTATCAGCATCTTCAACTTTCTTAATATCCATAATTGGAATTAATTCAATATCATAACCTTTTACATCTAATTTAAAATAATCTCTACTACCATGTAAAACATTCGCTTTCTTAATTTTTTTCTTCAAAACTTCTGAGATGTCAATTCCACTATAATATTTTTGATCAAATTTCACATAAATATCAATATCATGATTTCCTTTCAACCATGTTCCTTTTGCAGAAGAACCTCCTAAAACTGATTTTACATTCTTAATTTTAATAGAATTGATAATCTTATTAGCAACTTTTCTTAATTCTAGTTCATTTTTCTTACTTGGCTTTATTTCTTTTAAAACCTCTTTTCGCCATGGCATACTTTTCTTATTGTCTACTTTCAATATAAACTTTTTGGATAATTATATAAATCCTTAAGACTCGATTTAAGTTATGCACGTTCATATGCACAACTATTTTCGATTTAAAGAGTTTTTAACTAGAGAGTTATTCGAAATTTATTTCCTCTTAGGCTTAAGAAATTTTGCTCTCTACATGATTGGTATTTTCATTCCTATCTTTTTTTACTCTGAATTATCTTATTCTATTCCATATATTGCCTTTTTTTACTTATTATTATTTTTATCAGTTGTTATTTCGCTTCCTTTTTCAGCTAAAGTAATATCTAAATTTGGTACTAAACATTCTATGATGTTCAGTGTTCCTATAATAGTAATAGGTTATCTCTTTTTATTATTCATTGGATCAAACCCCTTATATTTTTACTTCGCAGCATTTTTCTTAGGTGCAGAGTTAGCCTTTTTTTGGCCAGCCTTTCACATCGATGCAGCTCTACATGGAAGAAAGAAAAGTACAGGGAAAAAATCAGCTTTAATTTTTGCAATTAGTTTATTTCCAAGTATTATTGGTCCTTTAATTGGTGCTTTAACAATTAATTACCTCGGTTTCACAACTCTTTTCATTATTGCAATTTTACTTTTAATCATTTCCTCAATCCCTTTATTCATTTCAAGAGAAACTTTTGCAAAAACAGATTTTCAAATTAAAGATTTTTTTGTAAAAGATCATTTAAAATTCTTTTTCGAATATTTTGCTGAAGGTATAAATAGTATGGTTAAAGGTGTTTTCTGGCCATTATTTATTTTTTTAATTCTTGGAGGTTACATCTCATTAGGTATATATGCAACTTTTACTGGAATAATTATCACAGCTATTATTCTATTATTCGGTGAAATCTCCGACGAAGGTAAAAAGAAATATCTTTTAATAAAAATTTCTGCATTTTCAAAAACTATTTTAGCAACTTTAATGTTTTTCGTAACAAGTGTTTTTCAAGTTTATTTTGTTGGTACCTTAAATTCTATTGCAACTTATGGTATTAGTATTCCCATGTTAGCAAAATCCTACAAACAAGCAAAGAAAGAGAAAACTATGGAATTTATTCTTTTCAGAGAACTTTCTTTAATCGCAGGAAGAATTTTTGTAATACTTTTAGTTATGGTCTTTGCTTCATTAAAAATTTCATTTCTAGCAACAGGAATAACTTATATTTTCTTTTTATTCATTTAAACTTTTTTAATTCTCGCAACAAAGAAACCTTCTGTATCATTATCTTGAGGCCAAATTCTTAAACACTTCTTAACATCTGAATCATAACATTCACCTTCAAACTCATCCACAGATTTTCCTCTTTTCATTTCTATATTAATTTTTTCAATTTTAGCATTATCATAATTTTCTAATAAAAAGTTAACAACAGATTCATTTTCATGTGGTTCTAAGGTACATGTAGAATATACCATTGTTCCACCTTCATTTAAATTATCAAATCCTGTTTTAATTAACTGTTTTTGTACACCAGCCATTCTTTTGATTGTATTTGGATTCCACATCTTTATTGTCTTGTAAGATTTTCTTATTGTACCCATTCCAGAACAAGGTGCATCAACTAAAATTTTATCAAAATTTGTTTTAAATCTTCTACCTTCCATTTTAGTAATAACTGTATTTATTACTCCACATCTTTGTAAATTCATTGTTAAAGGTTTCAATCTTTGTAAAATACTATCATTTGCAACAATCATACCTTTGTTATTCATCATTGCTGCCATTTGTGAGGTCTTACTTCCTGGCGAAGCACACATGTCTAAAACCATATCTCCTTCCTTAGGTTGCAAAACTACTGGTGGAATCATTGAAGCTGCCCCTTGCAGATAAATATAACCTAAATAATGTTCTAAAGTATTTCCTACTCCCTTTTTTTTGATAAAAAATCCTTCTTTGCACCAAGGAACTTGCTCTAATGAGTCTCCAAACCTTTCTTTTATCACTTCTATTGTAGTTTTTATTGTATTTGTTCTAATAGATTTTCTCATAGGTTTTAAAGAAACTTCTTTGAATTTTTCAATATCAGTTAATTCAGAATATCTTTCTAAAAATTTGTCTTTCCACTCTGCCATTAAAAAAATAGTTATCTTTTCTATTAATAAAACTAGTGATTGCCAATAAAAACCTTTTTAAATTCACATTTTTTCTACATAGTCATTGAGCGTGAGTAGTTTAGTGGTTATAATCTTGCCTTGCCAAGGCAGGGACCCGGGTTCGAGTCCCGGCTCGCGCATTCTTATTTTCAAGGTGATAAAAGTTTACTCAAACAAGAATGAACACTTTTCCTTATTTTCACATATTCTGGATCTGGATAATGTCTCGCTATAATTTCACCAGGCTGACTTATATTTGGAAATTCTTTTGATAGTTTTAATTTTACAGCTTTTTTATTTGTTGGATCAGCATCATAACATTGTACTTCTTTTTCATCAAAATCTAAAATATTAAAAATCCCATTATGTAATCCAGCATTGTTCATAATATAATAAAAATTATTGTGAAACATAAACTGTGTATGGTCCCAATGGTTATGTGATTGAACAAAAATTCTAGTTTTTACATTTGAAGGAAGATTTTGCATAAACTCTTTTAATGATCTTGAAGCAGATTCAAATTTCCCAGTATTATTATCATAATTTCCTTGTGTGTGGTTGTAAATAACAATAGAATTAACTTTTTCTAACATTGGTTTAACTTGTTCAATAATTTCTTGAGTTTTTTCTTCTTGTTTCTTTGAATTATAATCATTTCCTGCAGTTGAATGACTCTCTCCTGGAATTCCCATAATTAAAGTTTTATCTTTAATGAAAGAATTATTTCTAATATACTTAAAATTCTCATTTTCTTCTAATTCATAAAGTTCTTTTTCAAAATTATTAAAAATTTCTATTAATTTGTTTTTATCAACTTGAGAAATGATTTGTGGGCTACATCCTGTAAGAAAACTTAACTCTTGTAAAACTAAAAAGTGTAAACCAGATTCATGATTACCTAAATTAAAGATTGTTGGTTTAATTTCAATAAATTTTTTTAATGTACTTATAATCCATTGATATCTTTCTTCAACATATTCAAGAACTATTTCTGGACTAATTACTTTATTTGCTTTAAATTTATTATAAAAATTGATTGCAGCACTTTTCAAATATTCATCCAGTTCTATATTTGTTATTTCAGAATGTTTATGTAAACAACTAGAAGTCATAGCAAAGATACCTAATAAATCTCCATTAATAATTATATAATTCATTTCTGGTATTTTACTAATAATTTCCTTTGTATAATTTAGAGCTTTCTCAATACATATAGGTGAATGGGTATCTGAGATAATAATGTGTTTCATCCTCTTTATGAGCAAATTTGCTTTTTATAAAACTTGCTTTTTATATTTATCTCAATTATTTTCATTACTAAATATTTTTAAATTTAATCTTTTCTGTTTAAACTTTTCTAAACCATACTTTTAAATACAATAATCGACTATAAAACAACATGTCAAAAGATGACAAAAAGAAGATTAATTTTAAGGATAATTTAAAAGTCTTCTATAATCTTGCAAAAAATTACAAAAGTTCATTCATTTTATTAATTTTTATTGCAACCATTTTAGAAGTTTCAAGAGTTGTAGACAAATATTTACTATTATATGTTATCGATTATAGTACTGAATTTACAGCAGGAACTTTAATTATTGGGAGTTTTGTTTATCTTCTTATTTGGATCGCTGGAATTTATTTGAGTTTTGCATTGATAAAAACTATTGCAACATGGTTTAAAGTTCATGTTCTTGTTGTAATGGAAACTAAAATTATGATGGACATGAAAGTTAAATTTTTCAATCATATTATTAGTTTATCTCATAAATTTCACACTTCACATAAAACTGGTTCATTAATATCAAGTTTAATTAGAGGAGTAAAATCAACTGAAAGATTAATTGATTTCTTTATTTGGAATCTATTACCATTAGTTTTACAATTATTATTTGTTGTAGGTTCATTAATTTATTTCGATTTAACCTCAGCATTTGTAATATTAGTTACTGCTATAGTTTTCTTAACTTACAGTATGATTGTACTTAACAAACAACAAGGCCCTAACTTAGAAGCAAATGAAGCTGAGGATATTGAAAAAGCTAACATAAGTGATGTTCTTACAAATATTGAAACTATCAAATATTTTGGTAAAGAAAATAAAATTAAGGGAATATTTAGAAAACTTGTTGACTATACTAGAGTAAAACAATCTGATCATTGGAGTTTTTTCAAATGGTTTGATGGAGGCCATGCTTTAATTTTAGGTATTTCAACATTTTTCATATTTTACTTTCCATTATTAAAAATGATGGAGGGAGAAATGACTGTTGGTACATTAGTATTCATTTACACAATGTATGGTAATATTATATTCCCTCTTTACAATTTCGTACATGGTGTTAAAGGATTTTACATGTCTATGGCAGACTTCCAAGAACTTTTCAAGTATGATAAAATAAAAAATGATATTGTGAATGTTGATCATGCAAAAAAATGTAAAGTTCAGAAAGGATCAATTGAATTTAAGAATGTTGACTTTGGTTATACTAAGAAAACTTTATTTAAAAATTTCAATTTGAAAATTAAGGCTGGAGAAAGTATTGCTTTTGTTGGTCATTCTGGTTGTGGTAAAACAACAATAATTAAGTTACTTTATCGACTATATGATCTTGACAATGGAGAAATTTTAATTGATGGTAAAAACATTAATAGTTTTGAACAAGAATCACTAAGGTCAGAGTTAAGTATAGTTCCACAAGAAGCAATTTTGTTTGATGATACTATTTACAACAACATTGCATTTACAAATTCAAAAGCAAAGAAAGAAGATGTAGAACAAGCAATGAAGTTTGCACAGTTATTTAAAATTATTAAAAATTTCCCAGAAAAAGATAAAACAATTGTTGGTGAAAGAGGTATTAAGTTATCTGGTGGAGAAAAACAAAGAGTTTCCATAGCAAGAGCAGTACTAGCAGATAAAAAGATCTTAATCCTCGACGAGGCAACATCAGCTTTAGATTCCGAAACAGAATCCGAAATTCAGAAAGATTTGAACAAATTATTAGAAGGAAGGACTTCAATAATCATTGCTCACAGACTTTCAACCATTATGAATGCAGATAGAATTATTGTAATGGACAAAGGTAACATTGTTCAAGTTGGTAACCATAAAAACTTAATAAAAAAGAAAGGTCAATACAAAAAACTTTGGAACTTACAAAAAGGTGGTTACATAAAATAATTTTTTTTAAATTTATTTTTGCTTTTTCTCGACGAGGAATTTGTCTTTTACAAAAAAATAAAACAAATGTAAAAAAATTTAATTTTTTATTGAATCGTAAGGTTTATAAACTTAATATGACGTTGTTAACTTAAAGAGGTGAAACTCATGGTAAAAAGAAAAAAAGTAGCAAAAAAAAGAGTAGCAAAAAAGAAGGTAAAAAAGAAGGCGGCTAAGAAAAAAGTTAAAAGAAAAGCAGCTAAGAAAAAAGTGAAAAAGAAAGCAGCTAAGAGAAAAGTGAAAAAGAAGGCAGCAAAGAAAAAAGTAAAAAAGAAAGCAGCAAAGAAAAAAGTTAAAAGAAAAGCAGCAAAGAAAAAAGTTAAAAGAAAAGCTGTAAAGAAAAAAGTTAAGCGAAAAGCTGCAAAGAAAAAAGTAAAAAAGAAAGCTGCAAAGAAAAAAGTTAAGCGAAAAGCTGCAAAGAAAAAAGTAAAAAAGAAAGCTGCTAAGAAAAAAGTTAAGCGAAAAGCTGCTAAAAAGAAAGTTAAGCGTAAAAAGAGAAGATAAACTTCTTATTTTTTTTATTTTTTATTAAATTCTATATCCTTTTTATAATATTCAAAAATAAAAAAAAATTATTTATTTAATTCTTGAAAAGCTATATTCACTTTATCTTTAGCCCAACCTTGTTTTTCTAAGGCAACTCTAACGATATTCTCTTTAAATCCTTGATCTAAGTTCTTCTTAATGAAGTCTTTTAATCTATTTATATCAGGATCTTCTTGAATTACTGGCTTTTCTTCCACTTTAAGCTCTTCCTTTGGACTTTCAACAGTTTTTACTTCTTCTTTTGTTTCTACATTAGTTTTATTCCTTTTTCTCCAAAGAATGATCTCTATTACAAGGAAAATAACATAGAAAACAATAATTCCTATCAAAGTAACTAAAAATATATCAAACATAAACTGATAAACTAATCCAATGATTACTAAAAGCAAAACTAATATTATTATTGTTTCTCCTATCACATTAACAACCTCCTTATTCTTAATTTGGAATTATTTCCACCTAAGCCCATTACGCCATCAAATTTTAAACCTTGGAAATTAACACTTAATATTGGGCTTTTCATATTAACTGGCTTTCCTGTTGCAAAACTCACTTTTTTAATCAAATTATTTACTTCTTTATTGTCTTTAACTAAAACATTTGTATCCATTTCTCCAAGATTATCATAATTAACTCTAATTTTTTTATTTTCTCCACTATAAATTATTTCTTTAACTTTTTCATCAAATAAAAGTGCATCAAAACTTCCAGCTCCGATTATATCTCTTGAAAGATAATATTTTGTTTTTTGTACCATCATATCATTAAACTTCATTTTAGCTTTCTTTGCTGAGTTTTCTGCAATTTTCTTCATATGTGTTATATTTTCAAACAATTCATTTTTTCTTTCTAATTCTTTTCCATAACTAGCTTTAGCTTTTTCAAGAATTATTTTATCCATTACTGGTTCAACAACATTATAAATATATTTTTCACTTTCATCTTTATCTACTAAAACTCCAACTGGGCTTCCATAAATTTTCAGAACATATTCTCTTTTTGCTAAATTACTTGTATCATCTTCGCTAAGATCTAATAGTGGTAATCCTTCTTCTTCTTCTTTCTTTGGTGCTTCAATTTCTAAAGCTTCTGGCTCTGGTGCTTCAGCTTCTAATGATAGCATCAAAGCTTCTTCTTCTTTCTTCTTTACTTTCAACAATTCTTTTTTATGAACCTTTTCTTTTTCTTTTAATTCTTGTTTTATTACTTTTCTCTTACCTTCTTCCATTACATAGAAACATGCATCCATAAAACTTGCTAAGTGTGTAGCATCTTTACTAGGATAAGCTGCTTTTTTTGTTAATTCAAGAATTTCCCTAATAACTTTACTCCTTGCTTTAAGTTGATTATCTAGGATAAAACGAGTTGTCATCTTAATATCCGTTACTAGGGTTTAGAGGATTTTGTCTCTCTGGTTTTGTTTTTACAAACTTTTCTAACATTAACAGAGCTTGCGAAATCTTCTTATTTTGTTCTAGTAAGTCATCTAATTTATTGACCATTGGATCTTCATATTTTGAAGCTTTTATGTGTTCACCAGCTTTTTTGAATATATGTACTAATTCCTTTACATTACTATTAAGATCTTTTACTCCTAAAAGAACATCTGTCATTTTATGTTGTACTGCTAAATTTGAATCTATTAATCTTTCAATAGCTTTTGTATTATGTATATTATTTGAATTTGAAGAACTCATTTTTTTCACCACCTTCTTTTTCGCAACTTTTCTTTTTGCAACTTTCTTTTTAGACACCTTCTTTTTTACCATCTTACTCTTCTAAACACTATAGAGATTTATAAAACTTTTGTTAAGAAAATTACATCATGCCACTCATATCTGGCATTTGATTCCCTTGATTACTTGCAGAACTTCCTGCAATCACATCATCAATTCTTAAAATTAATTCTGCAACTTCAGAAGCTGATTTTATTGCTTGTGTTTTAATTTTCAAAGGTTCAATTACTCCTTCTTCAAAAGCATTCATAACTTTTCCTGTTATTACATTAATACCAGCACTTCTTTCTCCAGCTTCATGTCTTGCTTTCAATTCAGTTAAAATATCAATTGGATCTAAACCTGAGTTCTCTGCTAAAGTTCTTGGTACAACTTCTATTGACTCTGCAAATGCTAATATTGATAATTGTTCTCTTCCTGTAAATGAACCAGCATAATGTCTAAGCTCTCTTGCAAGTTCAATTTCAATAGCTCCTGCACCTGCAACAACTTTACCTTGATCAAGCGCAACAATAACACTACTTAGTGCATCAACCATTGCTCTTTCAACTTCATCAACAACATGTTCAGTTCCTCCTCTTAATAAAATACTAACTGACTTAGGATTTTTACAATTCATAACATAAATAACTTCTTCATCTCCAACTTTTCTTTCTTCAACTAAACCTGCTGCTCCTAAATCTTCTATGCTTAATTCAGAAATCTTATTTACAATTCTTGCTTTTGTAGCTTTAGCTAATCTACCCATATCAGATTTTTTAACTCTTCTAACTGCTAACACTCCAGCCTTTGCTAAATAATATTGTGCAACATCATCAATTCCTTTTTGACAAAGTAAAATATTAGCTCCTGCTCTTTGAATACTATCAACCATATTTCTTAAAATTCTTTCTTCTTGGTCAATAAAAGCTTGCAGTTGATTTGGATCTGAGATAGAAATTTTTGTATCTGTTTCAGGAGATCTTATTTCAAGTGCACTATCGATCAAAGCAATTTTTGCATTTTCAATTCTTCTTGGCATTCCTGAATTAACAATTTCTTTATCTAAAATAATTCCTTTGATCAATTCTGAATCTTCAATTCCTCCACCAACTTTCTTTTCGAATTTAATATTAGAACTATCTACTTTATTTTTTTCAATAACTTCTTCAACACTTCTTAAAATTAAACTAGCTAATTTTTCTTTAGAACATCCATTTTTTCCTACCATAGAGGTCATAGCGATTCTCATTAAACTTTCTTTTTCTACAATTGAAATATCATCTGATAAAAGTTTCAAAACTTCTTGTGCTTTTTTTGCTGCATTATTATATCCTTTAATTATAACAGTTGGATGAATATTTTTATCTAAAAGTTTTTCAGCATTTTTTAACAAATCACCAGCAAGTATAACAGCAGTTGTTGTTCCATCTCCAACTTGTTCATCTTGGGTTTTTGCAACTTCCACAATCATCTTTGCAGCAGGGTGTTCAATTTGCATTTCTTTAAGGATTGTAACACCATCATTAGTAACAATAATATCTCCAAGAGAATCTACAATCATCTTATCCATACCTTTTGGACCTAATGTAGTTCTTACTGTTTCAGCTACAATTTTTGCAGCCATAATATTATTTCTTTGAGCATCTTTACCTAACATTCTTTTTGTATCTTCTGGAAGGATATATATTGGTTGATTTGTCATTCTATATTCTCTAAAATGTACTCTTTTTAAACTTTTTGAAGCTTTGTTTATCATAACAGCGAAAACTTTTTAAATACAGTATTTTCACAGCATCCGAATGGCAATCAAAGATGAAGAACTATTTGAGTATGATAACGAACTCATAGACGAAGATCAAGATCAAGATGATAATTCAGAAGAGACATATGAAGAATTAGAAATCAATGATGAAGATTAATTTTATTTCTTAATCTTTAACTTACTAATAATTGTTCTATCAGAAATAATTGCAGAATTACCTGAAGGATCTTCAATAACAATTTTCAATGGAATTTCTCCATCTTTAATTTTTCTTAATTTTTTCAAAAGGTTCTTTGCTTTCTTTCTAGCATCCTTATCATCGGTACTATTCTTTTCACCTTCAATAATTCTTTGAAACCTATTGATCAATCCTTCTACATTTGTAATGAAGCCTATAGAAGCCGGTCCTGGTCTCTGAGACATTCTTATTGTAGGCATGCTAATAGAAGCACTAGAGGACTTTACGACCCTCACCTTCAAATCTTCTTCGCTCTCTGTAGTAAATGTAAGCTTACAAGGATTTTGCAACTCAGCAGCTTCAACATCTGATTTATAGAAATTACAACTCTCACAATCCATAGAGAATAAAAATACTTTTCCAAAATAAGGAATATCTTTTTCTTCTTCCATCAAAGTCATAGTTTTCTTATGACAAAAAGGACATATCTCTTTTTCCATTATAATAAGAATAAAAAATAAATGTGTTTAAAAACTTTACTCAATAATTGTTCTTGGTATGTTTCTATCCACAGAAGCAAAATTAGGTGTAGCTACTAACCAATCTTCACCAAAACCAGCTATATCTCCGTCAATAGCATCACAGGTTTTTCTCAATTTATTTACTACTCTTTTCAATTCTATCATATCTTTTTCTTTTAGAGTAGCAATATTTACTAATGCTATTGTATAACCTTCTCTTAACGAGTCAAGCACAGGCTTTACATCTTGAAACTCTCTTATTGTAAAAGGTTTAACTAGAACCTTTTTTTTATCCATTGTCTGGTGTTCTGGATCTATTTCAAGATAATCCTCTCCAAACTCATCTGGAATATCATTATCTTCTATTTCTGAACCTAGAATCTTATCTTTTATTCTGTAAAAAGCATCTTTCATTTTAATATCTCCCTTATTAACATTAGTAATCGAATATTTATTTAAATAGATTTCTATCAGAGAGTCTCTAGTTGAGAGACTATATTCCAAATTTGTGGTCTTAAATATGAAGGCACATTAGGGTCTTCAGAAAGGTCATCAAGTTCTTGTAGCGCTTTATTTGCTCTTAAACAAGTTTCAACATCCTCTTCTTTTAATGCAGATAATGCACTATTCACCTTTGCTTTAACATTTTTAGGAATACTATTATCAGAAATAATCAAACACAACTCTTCTATCAACTCTTCCATTTTATTCTTCCTTTTTCTCCTCTGTATTTTTCTCTATTTCTTTCATAATTTCAGCTTGTATTTTTTCAGCTTGTTCTTTAAGATGATCTTCTTGTTTTACAATATTTTTTAATCTTAAACCTAAAACTTCTTCTCTTTCTTTCAAATCTTCAGTCAATTTATTCTTCTCAGTTTTCAACATTATATTTCCAACAATCTTGAAAGCTTCGCCTTCGCTTTTTTCTAATTCTTTCAATGCATTTTCAACTTCTAATAATTGTGATTGAAATTGTTGTTTTTGACTTAGAAAACTTTGCATTTTTTGTTCGAATAATTGTAACTGACTAATTTTATCTTGGGTTTCTTTTGATAATTCCATTTTATACCGCCTTAATAATAGTGGTTTTTGTTCTCTGTTTATTTAGAATTTTTCCACCACAATATGGACATCTAACTTTTTTCTTAACATATTCAGATTTTACATCTCTACCACAATTGAAACATTTATATGCTACCATTTTTTTATTCTCCGACGATATATGCTTTACCAGTAAATTTGGCACTACATTTTTTACACTCAAAGATTCCCATCGCAAGTCTCTTTGCTGCTAATCTACTACAGTATGGACACTTCTGCTTCTTTCTTTGGATTTTTTCAACATTGATAATTTTACTTCTTAACTTTCTACCATATCTTGCTCCAAATCTTCCTGCAGAACCTATTTTTTTTGCCATCTTGTTTTATCCTCATCAATAACTTTTATTCACCATTTATAAAGTTTTTGGGAATGGGACTGCCCGGATTTGAACCGGGATCGCCGGCTCCCAAAGCCGGAAGGATAGCCAAATTACCCCACAATCCCTTTTTATCCTCTGAAAGAGTTTTCAACTATTTATATAATTATCGATAAGAATTAAGCAGCTTTTTTCATCCTTTGTTGAGATATTAAAAAATTCTCTAAATTATTAATATCTTTTATCATTTGTTTTAGCTCAGATCTAATAACATCAAACACAGGTCCTTCAATGTGAATTAATAATAATTTATTCTCTTCTAATTTTTCTAAAGTTTGATCTAGGGGTTTATTTTCTTTTGGTTTAGCATCAAAAAAATTCTGTCCTACTCGAGCTTTGAAAGTTAAAGCATTCCACGAAACAGTATTAGTACCAAAAATAATCCCTTTCTTTTTAATTTTTATTTGCATATTAGTATTCTTTTTTACATATGCATCAACAGCTTTATCAAATTTATTTTTCAAATTTAAAACTCTCTTAGAAAAAACACTTGCATTTTGAGAATCAAACCAAACTTTTACTTTTGCCATATTAAATACCAACTCTTTAGGATTTATAAATTTATAGAAAAAAAATTAAATAATTTTATTTAGCTACTTTAGCTTCTTTTTTAGCTTCTTTCTCTTCTTTTGCTTTCTTAGCTGCTTGCATTTTAGCTAATTCTCCAGCAAATTGTTTATTGAAAGTTGCTAATTGTTCTTCTAAAACTTTTCTTTTATCGTCGCTAACATCAGTTTTTTCTGCTTTGAAAACTTCATCATATTTTCCTGCATCCACATCTACATTTATTTCAACAGCAATTTTTCCTTCAACTAAAATTCCCATAGCATTACAAGAACCAATAACAATTTTTGAAGCTGCTTTTACAGTTTTTGCAAAGAATGCATCTCTTTTCATATTTGCAATTTTGATAACATCTTCCATTGCCATATTAGCAACTTTATCTTTATTTGGTATACCTGATCCACTTTTAATTCCTAACTCTTTTTTAATTAAACCAGAAACAGGTGGTGTACCAACAGTAATTTCAAATTCTTTAGTTTCAGTATCAACAATAACTTTTACAGGAACTTTCATTCCATTAAATGCAGCAGTTTTTTTATTTATCTCAGCTACAACTTGTCCTATATTAACTTTTAATGGACCTAAAGCTGGACCTAGCGGCGGAGCAGCACTTGCTTTTCCACCTTCAACTAATGCATCAATAGTTTCTTTTGCCATAGACATCTGAGAATTTCTAACTATTTATAAGCTTTTTGATTAAAAAAAGAAAAATTTACTCTTCTTCTTCATCTTTTTCTCTTCTAATCACTTTCACAGAATCTAACTTCAAAGTTAATGGAATAGGGATTGCTGTTTCTAACAATTCTACAATAACTTCTTCTTTCTGCATATCAACTCTCACTATCTTACCTTTTTCTCTCTTAAACGGTCCAGAAATAATTTCAACAATATCATTCTTTTGAATATTAACAACTGCCTTAGATTGTTCTATCATAGGTTCAATCTCTTCATACCTAACAGTTTTATCTAACAGACTTTTAGCATAAGGTACACCTTGGAAAGCTTCTTCAGCACTTCCTCTGTCTCCAGCTTCAACAAATACATATCCTCTCATACCATGAGGTCTTAGAATAGAATAAACATTCAATTTTTTCTTTAATACATTTGATACTACGAAATCTACAACTTGATCTTCTCTATTTGCTGTAGTTCTTAGTGCATAAATTTGACTTTCTTCTTTTTTTGTCTCGGTTTGTTCTTCCATTTTAAATTCCGACTACCCATCCTATCAAGGTAATAATAAAACCAATCAATCCAATCACCAACATTCCTAAGCCTGTAACCTTCGTAATTGCCATGAATTCTTCTTTATTAGGTTTCTTTGTAACTTTCAAGACTCTTCTACACTCTTTTGTATAGCTTTTTGTCTTAACCCAGTACTCATTAAGTGACTTCATTAAGAATTAAGGGATTTCTAGTTCTTTTTAAAGCTTTCTTTTTTTCAAAAATCACCAAGCTTTGGTTGAGCAACTTTCTTATACGATGACCATGTAACTCTAAATATTTCTGGATATTTCTTCCAATTTTCTTTCAAAAATGCTTTTGTCTTTGGATCTGAAGGATAACCTGAACCAAAATCTCCATACTTTACTTTCATATCTTCAATTATATTATCTCTTGTAACTTTTGCTAATATAGACGCTGCAGCAACTTCAAGATATCTTTCAGCATCATGTTCTAATATTATTTCTACTTTCTCTTTCATAAATTTCCCCATATAACTTGCATAAGCATCAATATTTACACTTGGACAATCCACAATTGCTTTCACTGGTTTTAACTTATTCAAAATCATAGCAGTTTTAATAGCTTCCAACCAATTCAAATTCAAATGTGCAGAATTTAAAGCTTCATCAATTTCTGCTGGCTCGACGATAATTAATTCAAAATCTTTTACAACTTCCTTTATTTTCGGAAACAATATTTTTCTTTTCTTTGGAGTTAATTTCTTAGAATCCTTAACACCAATTTCTTCCAATTTAGGAATATCTGTATCTTCAATAATAACTCCACACATGACCATAGGACCAATAATTGGACCACGACCTGCCTCATCACAACCTGTTACCAATACCATATTACTCAGCTAACATTACTCCCTTCCTAATAAATCTTCTCTTAAAAGCCAACCTTTTTTCAACATAATCCATTACAACTTCTTTTCCTGTCATTCCAATTACTTTAAAGAAAGCTTGAATATCATTCAAACCTCTAATTTCATTTTTACTCTCTGCAAAACTTCCAATTACCATCCTAACTTTATACTTTCTACACAACCTAATATTTTGCATCATCCTTCCAATATACTTCCCTTTCTCTTTTGATCTTAATACAGAAGAAAATGAAAAACCTATAGCAATATTATTATCTCTTGCTAACTTGCAAAGAACTTGATTTAAGCCTGAATTTCTATGGTGCATAAAATCATTCCTATTTCCTAAATGTGGATCTAAAAGTAAATCTACATGCTTTGAAGAAAGCACTTTTCGATTAAAATCATCGTTTTTCCCTCTAATAACTATCAATTTATCTTTAACAAATTTATTTGGAATCCTCTCTAATAAATCAACTTTATATCCTTCACCTTCAAAAACTACTAAATCCATATTAAATATAAAAAGAATTATTTATATAAAAGTATTGAAATTAAAAAAGATCATCTGTTGGAGCATTTAATAGTTCTTCAGCAGAAGCATGCATCATATCTTTGTACCTTTCAGGATCATAAACATTATTTCCTTTCTTGCTACTAATAACTTCTTCCTCTTCTTTTTTCTTAGCTCTTTTCACTACTTTCTTTTTCACTACTTTTTTCACTTCAATTTTCTCTTCTTCTTCTTTCTCTTTAATTTTCACTTTCATTGGCTCTTTTACAACTATTTCTTCTTTCTCTACTTCCTTTTTCACTTTTTTAATAACTTTTTTGGGAGAAGATTTTTTCTCCTCCACAACTTCTATTTTTTCTTTGAAGATATGAGCAAGAACATCTTCATTTACTTTTTTCCTTCCTGTTTGTACAGCATACTTACATGCTTCCTCACAGTTTTTCAAAAGCAACCTAACATTCTCACCAGATTTACTAAAAATTGTTTTAATTATAGCATCTGACAACAAGTTTAAGTCTCCTACTCTCTTCTTTACAATCTTCACAGCTGTATCTTCGTCTACACTTTCCAAATCAATTTCTTTTAGATGTGGTTTAAATTCTTTTGAGATATCGCTTTTTTCAATACCTTTACCAACTAAAACAATTGACTTAAAGAAACCCTCTTGATAGTAAGAATAAAGTTTCTGATAATCTTTTGCCCCTAAATCTTGTGCTTCATCAAGTAACAAAATCATATCTTTTGGTTTCATATCAAAAAGTTTACCTAAAAATCCATATCTACCATTCAAAAGTTTCTTTACATTTAATCTTGCATCAACTCTATTACAACTGTAATAAATTACTTGCTTCTTTCCACCAAAATCATGTAGAAGTCTTCTTAGGATTGTACTTTTACCATTACCATATTCACCCTCTAGTACGACTAACTTATTATTTAAAATTCCATATGATACTTCGTCAACAACTTTTTCATAACCTAAAACATTATCATGAAATGCTGCTGGCTTTATACTAAATGGATTATTGTAAAAACCTAGATCTCTAAACCATACTGTACTCATTTTGCTCCCCTCACAATTATTTTTTCAACATCTTCTTCTTTTAGTTCTTTATTACCAATATAAGCTTTACAAACAAGCTCACAATTTGACAAAAACCTTTTCATGTTCTTATCAGAATGCTTGTAAGTTTCCTTTATAATCCTATCGTTTAGTAATTCTTCTCCTAATTTATCTCTAACTACTTGTACAGCTTCATAATCAGATAAAGATTTCATTTTGATAACTTTTCTAATTCTTTGCTTAATACTTTCATTCAAATTTAAATCCAGAGCATTTCTAGAACTAATAATTACAGCTCTTAAAAAATTTCTATCATAGTAATATTTAATTCGTTCCATATTTTTTTCGCTTAAATGTTCAACATCATCTAACAACAAAATCATATCTCTTGGATCGTCTTTAAACATTCTAGAAATAAATCCATTTTTTTTCTTAATTACATCTTCAACATTTAATTCCTTATCAAGATTTTTACAGTTGATGTAAGCAACTCTTCCCTCTCCACCAAATTTCTTTATAACTTCTTTTAGTGTTCGAGTTTTACCTACTCCTTTTGGTCCTTCTATAATAAGCACATTTCCTGAAACAATAGAATAGAAAACTTCATCCAATAAAAGTTCATTTCCAATATATTTACTTTCTATAGTTAAAGGATTTTCGTCAAAGTCCAGTTCTTCATACCATTCCATTTTATTCAAGCTCCCCTGCTCTTTTTCGGCAATCATTTGCTTTTTGATAATATTCTTCTGCTAGATCAACATCCCCAGCCTCGTAACAATCTTCGCCTTCTCTATGTAAGCTCTTAGCTTTCCTATAAAATTTTTTCGGACTTTCTCTAAAATAAAAGAATCCAAATATAAATATAAGTATAAGAGCTAAAATAATTCCACTAATTTTCCAAATTTCCATATCAATCCCCCATATATTACTTAGAAAAAAGCTTAATTGTCACGACTTATAAAGATTTTTATGATTCACCACTTATTTTTTACATGTCATATTCTCCAATTTTAAGCTATTTTATTTAGATAATATGCTCGAAAATAATGGGCTATATTTACTTAAGAAATCTTCTTCTATTAGTTCATCAATAACATAAAATGTTTTCATATCCTCCATATTAAAGTCTGATTTTATTTCATCTAAAAAGTTCTCTAAATCCCTCATATCCTTGAAAATAAGCTCAGCAATGTAATCAAAACCATTATTTACTTTATATAGCTTGTTTGTATGGAAATTAGCCTGTAATATCTCCTTTAACTCTTCTTTTTGCTTCCTTTCAACTTTAAATAATACATTAGCTCTGGCATTAAATCCTAGCTGATTAAAGTCAATTATAGATGTATGTTTTTTAATCAAACCTTGTTTAAATTGCTTCAATTTCTCATGTAATGTTGATACTGGTATTTTTGTCTTTTTACTCATATTTGTCAATGTCATACGGCTATTTTCTCTTAATAAAGAAATTATTAATTGGTCAGTTGTTTTCATCTTAGAAAGCTTTATATTTAGTGACTATAAAGTTTTAAGGTACATAATTTATATAATTTTATCGAATAGAAAGCTTTATATATTAGTTATCGCTACTAAGTAGTAATAACACAGGAGAAAAACCAAAATGACACAAGCTGCAAACAATAATAATTATGATGCCTACAAGGCTGCTGAGACAAAAGCTCTAAAAAGATCTTATGAAGCAAGCAATAAAATCACTCATGCTTTCATAAAAGAAACTGCTCAATATATTGATAATGAGGATAATATTACAGACGTTAAAGCATACAAAACAGGTATGGAAAAAACTGCTTTAAAGACTACAGCAAAATACTTTTTACCTTCAGTAAACATTGATGTAGATGCATTAATGACAAGTGATGATGAAAATGATAAAACAACTTTAAAAGTTTTAACAGAAGATGCTAACAAATATTTAGGTTGGAAAGACATTAAAAATGCTTTAGATCAAGAAGATACAAAACCTTCACCTGAATTACATAACGCTATCTTTAAGAATATGGGTAAAGAAGCATCTGATACTTTCAAAGGATGGTACATTAGTGATTTATTTGATCAAAGTAAAGGTGCTGAACATCTTGAAAAATCAATTGGATACGTTCAAAATAGTTTAAGAGCTATGGGTAAATCAGAGATTGCAGATAAAACTGATTTTACAAATGCTGGACAAAATTATATGAGACATGTAATCCCAGATAGTTTAGAACAAATTATTAAGGCTGCTTAAGCCTATTTTTTTTTAGTTTTTCTTATAAATTTATCCATCTCTTTAACAAACAAATCTACTTTTTTCCTGTACATATCATATTCTTTTCCAGTAAAATCTTTTTTAGTTCTATTTGTTAAACCTTTATAGAGTTTATACATTTCATCCATAGTTTTTACAGAATTCATACTAATTTTTTTATCTTTAATCAAAGTTTTTTTCATAATTTCTGCAACATGTTCTGGACTTGGTGGTACTTCTCCATAATGCATTAGAGCTGCATGTGCTGCATTGATAACTCCCCAATACAAATCTATACCTGCTGTTAAAATTAATTTATCAGCTTTCTCAACACTTCTTGGAGCCATTGCAAAATATGTAGAAATTGATTCTGGTGTTGGTCTAATTCTTCCTTGATCTAATAGCAATTGTAGAGGGTCAAAGAAACCTGTATCAACTAGAGCAATTCCATATCTTAAAACATTTGTTGCAACTGGGTCTCCAGATCTCACATATTCCCAAAAACTTGAAAATTTCATTGATTGTATATGTAATTTTTTTGGGTTAGTATCAGCGACAACTTTTTGTAAAATTATTCTATAAGTTTGAACAATATCCTCTGTAAATTCAATTCTTACATCATCAACAACAACAAGAATATCAATGTCATTAATTTTCTCTTTTTTCTTGCTCGCGCTACCAAATAAAACTATTGCTTTAATAAATTCACCAAACTCATTATAGAGTTTAGTAGAAAAATCTTTTGCAATTTGAAACTCATTCTTAGGATATCTTCTCTCAACATCTCTTCCTTCTCGATAATTTATTTTAAATTTCATCATACACCTCTTTTTTTATTCTATTGGAGCTTCTGAATAACTCCACAATTGTAAATCCTTACCCATTCCAGTAGCATATGGTCCAAATAACATTTTTGGTGTGCTTCCTGCACTAAAATAACCACCACCTTCCATATCTGCCCAAGTTGGATTAATTCCTGCACCTTCTACTCTATACATTGATGAACCAGCAACATTTGCCCATGCTGCCAGCATTGCACCATAGGGTTCATCTTGTCCTTGTGCTCCCCACTCTACTATTATGTTACCTTCATACTTTTTATTCTTTAGCATTTTCACAAATTCATTAATTGGAGCATTTCCCATACCTGGACTTAAATGTTCATCTTGATATCCAAAATTATCTGACACATGAACATGTCCAATAATTCCTTCATCAGTTAACTTTGTTAATTCTTTAATCATCCATTTATCAAATACTTTTTTATTTTCTGTAGGACTTAAATCAGGATTTTCTTCAAAATATTTAGCCCATGTATTTCCATGTCCAATATCCCAGGTAGCTTTAATATGGTCTTTAGCAACTTTTTTTGCTTCCTTTGAATCCATCCCTTTTTCTTTTAATTGTTCAACCATTGCTGACCTAGATTTCACAACAATTTTTCTAAGTTCATCAGGATGACTACCATATCCCATTTCTGCAAACATGTTTTCAGGTGCAATAAAAAGATTCTTTTTCAACTTCTTTTCTTTTTCAACTGCTAGAGCATACATTGCTGCTTTTGCAATAGTTTTTGCAGACCTTTGTAATCCTACATCCTCAATAGCTTGCATTCTATTCATTAATGCTTGAGCTTTTTGTAACTCTTTTTCATGTCCAAGATAACCTTGTTTTTCTCTAATAATTTCATTTTTTGTACTTTCAATATGTTTCTTAAAAAAATCACTTGGTGTTTCACCTTTTTTCAACTTTGTTTGATGTTTTTGATTAAATTCTCTTCTAACACTTTCCATTCCTTCTTCACCTTGAGCTTGTTTTTCAAAATGATTCCACCAATCTTGTTCTTTTTGAAATTCATTTAATCTTTCTTGGTTTCTTTTCATTGCTTCCCAATATTGTTCACCCATAGCGTATGAAACTTCCCATCTATCACTTCTAAATAATGCATACCATTCTCTATCAACATCTCTTTTTTGATTTGGTTTTTTATTATTCCATTCAACAATTTCTTTATTAAAATCAGAATAATTTTTTTGATTAAAAATAATTTGTCCATCTTCTCCTTTCTCTGGTATTCTTAGCAAAGTTTCAGTTGGATCTTTAATTACATCCCCATTAATATCTAAATAATTTCCATTCTTATCTGTCTTCCATTTTGGAATTTGTAATAATTCTCCTTTTGGTGTAGCTTCTATTTTTCCTGTAATCGGATCAGCAAAATATACATTTTCTTCTGCTTCAGGTTCAACATTAAATCTTTTATCTTTAACATTTCTTGGAAACTCTCCAGTATGAATAACAATTGCACCACCTTCTGCAGTATCTGCAGCAAAATCTATTGTTCTTTTTAATTCCATTAAATTTTCATTTGCTTGTTTCTCAGAAAATCCTCCTCCACCAGGTCCTTGTGGATTAAAACCTGACCATCCAGACATTCTAACAGAAGCGTGAGTACTCAAACTAACTCCATTAATTTTTCCTAATTGTCTAACTTCATCTCTCTTTTTTTTGTCAAACATTTCAGGGGTAGTATTTCCTTGTCCAAGGCTACCTTTTCCTTGTCCCATAAAACCAATCTCAACATGAGAAGCTCCAGCTATAATATCTGATTTTAAACCTTGAAGAACATCTCCCATCTTAGAACTTATACCAATATCCTTATGACTTAATTCTTTTACAGGGATTATTTTTTTAGGTGGATCCATTGCATGAAAATAATCAGTTTTACCAAAATCTACCATATATGAATTATATAGAATTAAACTTATTAAACTTTGCCTTTTATGGTGGAGTAATCATACCATTTAATTTCTTGAAAACATCATAAAGAATCCATGAGAAAAGCATAGCAAATTTTGCCAAATCTTTTTTCTCTGCTTCTAATTTCAAATCACTTGGGCCATCATCATTATTTTTATTAGATAAAATTTTCAAATTATCAGCTAAACTTTTGAATGGACCAAATAAATTTAATTCTGGTCTTTCATCTGTTTGTTTTTTCTCTTCTTTTTTCTTACCATGTTCAGCTTCATACAAATAATCTTCAACATCAGAACCTAAACTTCCCAGAACATTTTCAATAGATTCACTAAAATCAATATCTGTTCCACTAACTGTTTTCAAAGCAGCTTTATCAACATGTTTTTTATACCAATCAATATCATCTCTATGAGCTAAATAAGGTTCAATACTAATATGGAATTTTCCACCATGTGCAGGTTGTCTTTGTCCACCTTGAGTATAAATCATTTCAGGTCGAGAAACAACTTCCATTCTAACCATAATACAAGAATACCAATCATATTTTCCTCTAAGTACTGCCAATAATTCTAATTCTAATTTACTTGTTTCAAAGGCCATAACCATATCTGGACTATGAATATCTGTTTTCATTTGTAAAGCTTTCAAAGTTGTAAGATAAGGTTTTAACCATGAAGTATACAATCTAATTACATTATAATGTTGCTGCATATTTTTCAATCTAAATTTTTTAGTATGTTGCATTTCAAACCAAGTTTTTTCTTTCCATTGATAATATTGTACTAACTTTTTTTCTAAAGCATTTTGAACTCTTGTATTTAATGTATGTTCCTTTGCCATTTGACCAAGATATTTATGTAATCTTTTCTTTTGCTTACTTGGATCAGTACCATGTGGATTTACTCCAAAAAATAAATCAGGTAATGTAACAAAACCAATTTTGTTAGCCATAGCATAAATTGAATTTGGATTTTGCATACCTTGTTCAACAACTTCAATCCATGTAGATTTTAATGCTACTTCAGATTGTCTAGCTTTTTCACTTCCAGAGGCTTCAGAGAAACTATCAACATAATATTGCATTCTCTCATCCATCATCCTTAATTCTCTAACTAAAGGTAATAATGTTTTTGTTAATTGTCCAATTTGTGATAAATAAGTAGAAACTTGTTGTTGAATTGCACCAACTTTGGTTCCAATTTGTCCATGAAAACTACTACTCACTGCAGCATCAAACACATCTTTTAATTTATGTAGCTCAACAGGTCTCAAACCAAATTTAGTCTCAGGATTCTTTGTAAAAAAATCTTGAAAGAAATAATAATATTTTTCAATAGAACCACCAAAATTTTCTACATGCAAATTAAAAGCACCTTTATGTCCCCATTCTGCATTTGGTTGATCTCCCCACTCTTCAGCTAAAGATCTTCCCATTCCATAATTTGGTTGTACCTTACCTGGACCCATTTTGAAAGGATTAAATTTTTCTTGTTTCTCTTCTTTCTCTTTCTTAATCTCTTCTTCAGTTTTTTCTTTATCCTTAGCGCTCGAGAATAACGCATTCATTATAGGCTCACCCATTACTTTCTCCTATGGCTTTTTAATTTATAAGCTTTATCTTCCTTATACAATTTAATAATTAACAATCCTACTCCAATTGTACTAAAAATATCTGCAAAATTAAAAACTGGCCAAATTGAAATAGAAATAAAATCTCTTACATATCCTAAAAAAATTCTATCAATAAAATTACCTAAAGCTCCTGCAATTAAAAAACTTAAAGCTAGAGGATAATATTTGAAATAAATAAAACCAATAACAACCACTATCAATGAAATGAATGCTAATATCCAAGTTCCATTTTGAAATATTCCAAATGCAGCTCCAGTATTTTCAACAGAAATTAACTTAAAAAAACTTAACAATTCAAAATTCACATTTTCAAAAATTTTCTTTGTTAATTGATCAAGTAATACAAATATACCTAGTAGTAAATAATATTTTTTC
>JABHLH010000008.1 GCA_018692925.1 archaeon | reverse complement strand
AATAATTTAAATTTAATATTGTTGGAGAAGTTATTCTAAATCTTTTAGGTAATTTATTTTGGGATAAATCTTTTAGATTAAAACTTGTTCTAGTAGTTAAATTTATGTCTTGTGGTTCTTCTGCAAGTGCAGCTCCAAGAAGTAATAAGGTTAGGCTTTTCATCTTATTAGCTATAGGTTGAAATATCTTTAATAAGTTATTTTATGATTTTTTGAAAATTTTTCAAGTTTAACTGTAAATATTTCAGAAAAACAGAATATTTTTGAAATTTTTTCAGAATTTATTTTAATGCTGCTTTAATCTTGTCATCTGTCCAACCTTTTTTCTTTAATGTTTTTGCAATTGTTTCGTCGCTGATCTTTTTTTCTCTTGCTTTTTCAATAAAAGAATCCATAGAACTTTTTGGTTTTGTTTCAGTTTTTCCTAAATCTTTTTTCTTGAATATTTTATCTTTAAAATTTATTAGAACTAAAAGCCCAACTGCTAGAATTAAAATAATTATTACATAAAGGAATATATTCATAGTTGCACAATCTTCAGGACAAGAATCTTCATCTTCTCCTAATGTTGAACAAACTCCATCACCACAAATATAACTCGGTTCCTCTTCTTCTTCCTCTTCAAAAACAATTAAAGTTATGAAATCATCTAAACTGTATCCTTCTGGAGCTAAATAATAATAATTTGAATTTGTATTTGATGAAACAGAATATGTGTAGGTTATCATTGAACTTGAACTTGAATCTGGAGTTACAGAATAAGAAACATCACTTGTTGGAATTATTTCATATAGGTATCCATCCACATCTTCATTTGAATCAATTTCTTTGTGGATAAATGTATAAGTTGTTGTTTCTCCACCATAAGTGTGAATGTTTATTGTTTTTTTTCTACCTTCTAGATCTACAGCTTCTTGCATAAAATATATGTCAGATTCATCTCCTAAAGAAGAAGGGATGTCTGATGGTTCAACAATTAAGGAATCTGAAAATGATTCTGAGAAAGCAATTATCCAAATTTCATCAGATAATAATGTTTCAACAGAAGTTAGTAAAGTGTCTTCATCTGTAAATGTAAGTTGGTCTTGGTAAGATTCTAAAGTTTCTATATTATTATTTACATTATTTAATTCATCTAACATAAGTAAAACTTGATATTCATCTGTAGTTGAGTCTGTATAAGAATCATATCTTTCTAAGATTGTTGTAATTAAAGATTCTGCACTATAAATGTCATCACTACTAACTATTTCAAAATTTCCTGAAGTTGATAAATCTAAAAATGAAAGATCTATAGTATATTCAGAGTAATCTGTAAAAGCTAATTCTAAAGCTGACAAAGGAATGTCAACATAAGCACCTAAACTTAAATCTTGTGCTTCAATGTAAGTTATGTTTGCTGTAGGGCTAATTAAATCATAGAATACTGATGAAGATTGTGTAACACCATTGTATTCGTATGTTAATGACAAGTTACTAATAGTTAAGGATCCAGCTGTTGCTGAACTAATCTCTATAGGGACACTACAAATGTCTGTTTTACAAATTCCTGAATAAGGTTCAGATCCAACATAATATTTTACTCCAGTTATAACAGCATCAGTAAAAGTTTCCCAATCTTCTAAATTTGCAGTACCAGTTAATTGAGAATCATATTCTGCTGCTTGTGCATAAATTACAAAATTACTAAAACCTGTTTCTTCACATAAACTATCTTCAACTGTTGGACAAGTAAAACTTGTTGTAGTTGATGCAGAAGTATCTAAAGGTAAATTGTAAATGTATTCTTCTTCATTAAATTCTCCTTCAGAATAAATACAAAGCATGTAAATTCCATCAATAGAATAAGATAAATCAATTTCACATGAACCTTGAGTTTCTGGTAAATCACAAGAATCAGCTCCTCCACTCCAACCATAGTTAGGTTTTCCTGTTGGTACTGAAAGAATAGTAGCTTGGATGTCACCATATGTTCCAACCTTTTCATATTCAGCAGTAATTTGGAAATTTTTACTTGCTGGTAATTCTAAGAGTTCACAATAATAAGTTTCATTATCTTGGATATAGCCTGTACTCTCTGTATTTTCATCTAAGTCAATTGATTTTAGTAAATCTTCAGAGTATCCAGTAAATGAACCAATGTATAACCAATCAGCATTTCCTTCTCCACCAACATCCATTGAAAGATTTGTTAAATATGAAGATGATAAATCAGTACCTGTTAATGAAAATGAAGCTGTTTCAATTTCAGCATATCTTGGAATTTGTAATCCAATTATTTTTGTTCCAGCTTCTGTGAATTCAATTGTTTTTGTTGCTTCACTGTTTGTAGCTTCGTATCCAAGGTCATCATAAATAAGAGAATAATTTTGTGAATTTAATAAATCTAAAATATTGTAAGTATAAACAGTGTCATCTATTGTTACAGTAAGTTCTTCTTCAGGAGAAAAATTTTCGTTTAATGTTAATGATATTGTTCCTTCAATTGCTGTGTTTGTTGCATATTTGTTTGCATCTAAATCTAATTCAAGGTTTGCAGCAGGAATTGTATAAGTTATAGTTTCTACTTCTTCTTCCTCTTCTTCTTCTACAAGCTCTTCCTCTACTGTTTCTTCAGTTGTCTCTTCTTCAGTAGTTGTTTCTTCTTCTGAAGTTTCATCAATAGTCTCTTCAGTTGAATTCTCTTCTAGAGTTGCAAATCCTGTATATTCTACATTCATTTGAGATGCAAAAAGAACTGTTGCCACTAATAGTACTAATGCAATATAATGTTTAGTTTCCAAGTATTGACACCTCTATTTTAATAAAATGGGTTTTGTATATATAAAAGGTTTTTGGATTGTATTGATTCTAATTTATGATAAATTTTATAAATGCTCATTTTATTCTAGGTAGGATGACTGACAAGATTAGGGGAAAAGTTAGAGATATTTATTATAAGAATCATAAGAAATTATTTTTCTTGCCTATACTGTTAGTAGTAATTGCTTTGATAATTTTAAGTACTAGTTATATTACAACTGGAGATTTTATTGATAAAGATGTTTCTTTGAAAGGAGGATCCAGTGCAACAATATATAGTAGTGAGAGTTTTGGTGATCTTGAAACTCAATTAAATGAAAAATATCTTGATTATGATTTTGCAGTTAGAGAACTTGATGAGTTTGGAACTGGTTTGCAAATGGGTATTGTTATTGAAACTGGAGAAATTGAACCTGATGAGTTAAAAGAAATTTTAGAAGAAATAACTGGTATGGAATTAACCTCTGATAATTTTTCTGTTGAGTTTGTTGGAAGTAGTTTAGGTGAAAGTTTCTATAAACAGATGTTGTTTGCAATTTTGTTAGCTTTCCTATTTATGGGATTAGTAGTTTTTATTACTTTTAGAATGTTTATACCATCAGTAATTGTTGTGTTTGCAGCTTTTGGAGATATGGTTTGTACTTTAGCATTTTTGAATTTATTTAATTTTCAATTATCAACAGCTGGTATTGCAGCAATTTTATTATTGATAGGTTATTCTATTGATACTGATATTTTATTGACAACAAAAGTTTTAATGAGAAAAGAAGGAAGTATTTTTGATAGATTATATACTGGTATGAAAACTGGTATAACAATGACAGTAACTACCTTTGTAGCTTTATCTGTTGGATATTTTGTTTCTACTTCTTTGATTTTGAAACAAATGTTTTTAATTATTCTTATTGGTTTAGCATTTGATGTAATTATGACTTATTGTATGAATGCTGGATTGTTAGTTTGGTATGCTAAGAAAAGGAGGAGAATGAGTTGAATTTTAAGAAATTTTTTACCATTAGAGTTTGGATTTTAATAGTTGCTATTATATTAGCTTTGATTGCAATTTCTCCAAATCCATGGGCAGAAGGTATTGAAGTAAGTTCAATTGATTCTCAAAGTGAATTAGCAGGTTATGGTTTATCTATTGGTGATGAAATTTATTCTATTGGAGATTATACAATAACTTCAATAACAGATGTATCTGATGCTTTAGAAAGTTATCAATATGATTCTCAAGAAATTAGTGTAGAAACTAGTGGTGGGGAAATTAGTTATATAATTACAAATGATTTAGGTTTTATATTAAATGAAAGTTTAGTTATTTTATCCAGTGAAACTGAAGGAGTTGAAATAAATAGTGTTCTTGAAAAAATTAATGATATCTCAATTAATAGTTATGAGGATTATGAATTGGTTTTAGATGAGTTGTTGCCTAAACAAAGTATTAAGATTGAAAGTGATGAAGGTTTGATTGCATATTTATCTAGAGAAGTTCCTGATTTTTCTGTTGGTGAAGCAGATACAAGTAATTTAGTTTATGGTTTAGATTTTACTGGAGGAACAAGAGTTCTTTTACAGCCTGTTAGTAATGATGAAGAAATTACTGATGATGATATCTCTACTTTAATTGATGTTTTGAGTAATAGGTTGAATGTTTATGGTTTATCAGATATGAAAATTAGAAGTGCTGAAGATTGGGAAGGAAATAAATATGTTTTAGTTGAAATTGCAGGAGTAACTGAAACTGAAGTTAGAGATTTGATTTCACAACAAGGTAAATTTGAAGCAAAAGTTGGAGATGTTTTAGTTTTTGAAGGTGGAGAAAATGATATTGTTTATGTTTGTAGAAATGATGGGACCTGTTCAGGTGTAAGAACTTGTGATGAAATTGAAGGTGGTACAAGTTGTCAGTTCCAATTTGCAATTACTTTAAGTCAAGATGCTGCAAACTTATTTGCTGGAGCAACAGAAAATTTAGATATTGTTGTTTCTGAAGATGGTGGAGGTTCTTATTTGAATGAAACTATTGATTTTTATTTAGATGGTGAGCTAGTAGATAGTTTGAATATTGCTTCTAGTTTGAAAGGACAAACAACTACATCAATTGCAATTTCAGGTCCTGGTTATGGTTTAACACAAAATGATGCTTTAGATGATGCTTTGTCAAGTATGAATACATTACAAACAATTTTAATTACTGGGTCTTTGCCTTTTGATATTGAAGTTGCAAAGATTGATACTGTGTCTCCTATTTTAGGAGAAAGTTTTTTACGAAATGCTTTACTTGTTGGTTTGATTGCAATTTTATCTGTTGCAGTTGTTTTATATTTAAGGTATAGACAAATTAAAGTTGTTATTCCAGTTTTGATTGCTATGCTTAGTGAGTTATTTTTAATTTTAGGTTTTGCTGCAGTTGTTCAGTGGAATTTAGATATGGCAGCTATTGCAGGTATAATTGCTGCTGTTGGAACTGGTGTTGATGATCAAATTGTTATTTTAGATGAAACAGTTAATGGTGAGGATCAAAGAGGAAATTGGAAGGATAAAATTAAGAAAGCTTTCTTTATTATCTTTGTAGCTTATGCAACTACAGTCGCTGCTATGATTCCGCTTTGGAATGCTGGAGCAGGATTGATTAGAGGATTTGCTGTTACAATTATTGCAGGAGTTACTATTGGTGTTTTCTTAACAAGGCCAGCATTTGCTTCTTTAGTTGAAAAATTATATCAAGAAGATTAAATGGGATTAGTTTATATTGTTGGAAGAGAATTTTTTAGAACTGGTAAAACTTTTTTAGATGAATTAAGAAGAGAAAGAGAAGTATTAAGAAATAAATCTGATTTAGTAGTTGATTGTGAAGTTTCTGTTTATAGAAAAGATGAAAGGTTATTTTTAGTGTATTCTAATAAAAAAAATTATAATCCTTGATATATTCTATTTTCTTTTAAGTAGGTATTTAGATCTTTAATTTTACCTTTTGTAATCTTTTCTTTTCTTCTATATCCTGAAAATGATAATGAAAATATTATCATTGAAAATGAACCTAATATTGAAGATAATAGATAATTATCAACAGCTTCAAATTTTTCAGTTTGTTCAATTAATTTAGGGTCTTGAAGAATAGTTTCTTTTCTATCTTCTAAATGTTTTAATTCATTATTTAATTTTTGATAGTGGACAAGAGAATTATTAACTTCTAATAATAACATATCATAGTCTCCATCTATTTTATGAATTGGTATTTTCATTTCTATACTGTTCATAACTTTAGATTCAAGATCTTCTATTTTTTCATTATTTTCACAATATTCTAGAAATGCAGGATTATCTTTTATTTCTAAAAATGGGTTTATTGAATTATAAATTTCATATGAAGTAAAAAGAAGACTTCCTAAAAAAGCTGTACCTGCAAAATATTTTTTAATTTTTGATTTTTTTGCTTCTTTTTGTGATTTTTCTAAAGATACTAATGCTCCTTGATAGTTGTTTTTTAGTTCTTCTCTATGATTTGTCATAAAGGAGATTTTTTTTTGTTTATTTATAAGTTTTCTGTAGCATTTAGAAAAGTATATAAGGAAATAGAGGTTGTAATTGACTAGAGGTGTTACTCAATGGCAAGTGTAGAAAATCAATTATTATTAATAGCATACATAACTTTAGCAGCTGTGATTGCTATGATTTATGGAATGAGACGAATATTTATCCTAGAAAATAAAATTGTTAGGTTAGAACAAACTATTGTGGGTAAAAGAAAAGCTATTCCAAAAAAAGGAAAAAAAGTTACAAAAAAGAAAAAGAAAAGAAGATAAAATTATTCTTCAAATTCTAATAATGTGAAAGAATCATATTCTTTTATTTGATCCTTTCCATTTAATTTGTTTATGCTTAACATAAACGCAATTTCTATTAAGTCACCACCTAATCTTTCTACTAGTTGAGCTGCGGCTTTAGCAGTTCCGCCTGTAGCCAACACATCATCAACTAATAAAATTCTTTCCCCAGGTTTTATTGAATCCTTATGGATTTCAAGACCATCTGTGCCATATTCTAATGAGTACTCTATTCTTTCTGTTTCAAAAGGTAATTTGTTTGGTTTTCTAATTGGAATGAAACCTTTTCCAAGTGTTTGAGCTAACATTGCTCCAATAATAAATCCTCTACTTTCTACTGCTGCTATTTTGTCAATTTTTCTTCCTTTGTATCTTATCTCAAAATATCTAATCAAGTTTCTGATACTTTTTGGATCTAATAGAAGAGGAGTTATATCTTTGAAATTAATTCCTTCTTTTGGAAAATCAGGAACTGTTCGAATTTTATTGATTAAATTTTCCATAAAGATAGTTTAGAAGGAGGAGTTATAAATATTATTGTTATCGTTAGTAGTCAATAGGGTCTATTTCTTTTAACATTCTCTTTGTTGTTGCTATGTTTTTTTTGCTATTTGAATAAATAGTGAATAAGTGTGTTCTTTTATCTATTTTTGAATTTTTATTTACTCTTATGTATAAACCTGCTGTTTTGTCATCAGGAGCACCAGCTAATCTAGCTAGTTTTGCAATTTTTTTATTGTCAATTCCTTTTACTTTCCCTGATCTCTTTGCTTTAACATTGTAAAAGTGTTTTGCTTGTGGGATTACTGGCCTTTTTAGTCCTCCTTGTTCTTGGATGATTTCTCTAAATTTTTTATAAGCTAAACCTGATTCTAAAGTTTTAATTGCTTTTTTTCTAGGATTTTTTTCTTTAACTAGTTTTAATATTTCTGTAGCTAAGAAAATTGATTTTGCTCTTAAGTCATTAGGACCATCTCCTTTTAGTACAGAAATTACATCTCTAATTTCTAATGCTGGACCAATTCCATTACCAATAGGAAATGAACCATCTGTTAAAACTACTTTTATTTTTATGTTTAGTTCTTTTGCAATTTTTTCAAACGATTTTTTTAAATTTTTAGCTTGTCTTTTATTTTTTAATTTTGCACTTGGACCATATGGTATATCAATTAAAACATGAGTAGCTCCAACTGCTTTTTTCTTTGCCATGATACTTGCAAGAAGCATTCCTTCAGGGTCAATACTTAATGGGTGTCTAATTTTTATTAGTTTGTCATCAGCAGCTGCAATGTTTACTGAACCACCCCAAACCATACAAGCATTTGTTTTTTTTACTAATTTTTCTATTTTTGATTTTGAAAGTGTAACAGGTGCAATTGTTTCTACAGTGTCAGCAGTTCCAGAAGCAGAAGTAATTGCTCTTGAAGATGTTTTTGGCATTTTGTAACCTAAGGCTGCAATAATTGGAATAACAATCATAGTAGTTCTATTTCCTGCAACACCACCTACACAATGTTTGTCAACGATAATTTTATTTTTAAAATTTAATTTTTCTCCTGTGTTTACAATTGCATTTGTTAAATATACAGACTCTTTTAATGAGAGTCCATTTGTGTAAGTACCTGAAACAAAATATGTTAACTCTGATTCTGAAAGTTCATTTTCCATAATATCTTTTATTATAGTTTTGATTTCTTTTTCGTTAAGTTCTTCACCTTCTAATTTTTTCTTTATGTAATTAATTGATGCAGGTCTATCAGCTCTTTCAACTTCTATTGATGTTCCAGCTTTAAGATCTAATTTTTTTAGTACTTCATCAAATAAACCTATTTCATTTTTTTTTATTCCTTTATCAGAAACATTAACAACACAAGTTATGTCAATATCTTTTTTAATTCTTTTAAGTTTAATTCTGTCAGTTGCTATGATGTTTAATTCTTTTAGAGTTTTTTCATTTAGAACAGCTACAAGTGGTCCTCCTGTTGAGAGGTTGAAATCCTTTACTTTAAGCTTCATGTTTATTCCTTAAATATATTTCAAATGATAATTTTAATAAAACTAGGATTAATGGTCCAATTAGTAAACCGATAACTCCAAATGTTGCAAGTCCTCCTAGAATTCCAAGTAAAACAATTACTGGATGTATGTGTCCTTTTAATCCTAATATTTTTGCTCTCACAATTGTATCTAATAGGAAAGTCATTATAAAAAATCCAAATAAGCCCAGAAATATTGCAGTTGTTGTTTGTCCTGTTAGGAAATAGTATGCTGTTAAGGGTATCCAAATAGCAGCGGGACCTATTGCAGGAAACAAAGCTACAAAACCAACTAAGGATCCCCATAAAGCTGGAGAGCCGACTCCAATTAATATGAAACCAAGTGTTGCTATAAACCATTCTAAAATTGAGATTACTATTTCTCCATAAAGTAATGAATTAATTGTAATTTTAAATTTATCTATAAATACTTTTTTTGATTTTTCACTGAAAGGAATTGCTGTTTTTAATCTTAAAACAATACCTTTTCCATCTTTGAATGAATAGAATAAAACAAAGAATAAAATTAATAAATTTGCCATTTTTTGTGGTACTGTTAAAAGGAATGTTGATGTAGAAGTTAGTAAATATTGTGCTGCTTGTTTTATACCGTCATTGATTAACTGTTGGGTGGATTCATCTAAATTTAAATTAATCTTTTCTAGAATTAAAGTTTCTATTTGAGTTATGTCAGTTGTTTGATAAATTATTGTTGCTTCTGAAATTAAAATATTTCCAATAAGGACTATTGGGATTAAGAAAATTAAAGTTAATATAAGAATAGTTATAGTTGCAGCTAAAGATTTATTTTTTAATTTTTTTGTGAAAAAATTGTAAATAGGGAAAGAAATGTATGCAGTAATTAAACCAGTTACAAGAGTTATTAAATAAGATTTTAGTATTAAGTAAGAAAATACTAATAATAATAAAATTAATATGTATCTAAGATACTTGTCTAACTCACCTCTCATTATTTAATTAATACTAAAGAGAATATTTAAACTTAACTATTAATAAACAATCTTAGGTCCGTAACCCCAATATTCAATCGCTCTGGATAGAGGAGAATTTTTGTTATATTTTATCCATTGTTTTATTGGAATATTTGCTAAAGCAATGTCTCTTGCTTCTTCAATTGCAATCACTCCTGCTTCAGGTCCATCTGGATGTCCAAGTAAACCTCCACCACATTGTAAAATAATATCTTCACCTAATTCTTTAATTACAAATTCAAAATCACCAGGATGTAAACCTCCAGAAGCTACCATCCAAACAGGTTTTATGTGATGCCAGTTTTGTCCTAAAGTTGGAATTGTTTTATGTGCTTTAAGTTCTTTTTCTTGTAATACTTGTTGAATATATTTTGCTTCACCATAATCTTCCATTTTTGCTAAAGGTGAACCACCATGTAAATTGTCTACTCCTAATAATCTGTAAAGTTTTGCTAAGAAAATCATTGAAACAGAGAAGCCTTGTAGTTTTCCAATTCCATGTACTCCTGGAGAATTGTCTCTTGTTAAAAATCCTTGCATTGCTCTGTGTGCATGAATAGCTAAACCTAAATCTTTTCTTCGCATTGAATCAATTGCTGCAAAGCCTGTAGTGACTACATCTATCATCATGTAAATCCCTTTATTTTTTTTAATCCATTTAGCTCTTTTTTCCATTTTGTCAATATTGGAATGAGTAATGTTGGCTAAGTAAAATTTTTTGTTTCCTGTAAGCTTTTCTGCTTTCTTAACTTCGTTTAAAATTAGTTTTACTCTTTTATTGAAATTGCTGAAAGATAAATGTGTTAAATTTTCGTCATCTTTGATACCTTCATATGTTCCATTTCCGGAAGTGAAAAGTATTCTTGCTAAATGTGCTTCTTCTTTTGCAGTTCTACCAACTTTTGGTTTTGGTACTGTTGCTACAATAGGGCCTCTAGGTTTATTTAGTAATTTTCTAACTCCTTTTACTCCAAATTTTGGACCTAAGTATGCATTGATGAAGGGTTTTGGGAATCTGATGTCATAAACTCTCATTGCAGAAACCATTTTCATTCCAGCAATGTTTCCAACAACTCCAGCAAGTAAACCTGAAATGTTATCTTTCTCAAAAAGTTCAATTGGATAAGCTACTTTGAACATGAAATTTTTGTAATCTAAATCGTAAGCATAAGCTCTTAATTTTTTAGCTAATGGGATCCCTGAACTTTTACCAGAGTAAACTTTTGTCCAAGTTCCAGTTGAGGATTCTGCTGCAACTGAAGCTGCTGCATCTTCGAATACTCTCTTTATTGATTTCTTTTGTTTTTTTGCTTCTTTTAATGCCAGTTTTGAGAGTTCAACCTTTAGAAGAGTAATTATATAATTTTTTTCTGGGTTTTTAGGTTTCCAGTTTTTTTTAGCTAAATATGAAAATTGTACTGCCAATGTATCACCTGTATTATTTAATGGAACATCTAGTTTAAAAGTTTTGTTTTTTTAGAAATATTTATAAAGTTAGTTTTGTTGATAAAAAGAATGGCAAGATATGATCCAAGTTTAGAATATAATAAAAGGAAAGGGGAAGAGCTTGTACTAGTTTTTAGTAAAGTTTTTCAATTATACAAAATTCGTTTAGAATTACTAGAACAAACTTTTGCAGTTTTAATGAAAGTAAATAATTCTAATTTTGGTGAAAATCAATATGAAACTATTGCAAGAACTCACGGGAATAGACTATTAACAATTCTAAATAGAGAAAGAAAAATTATGAAAATGGTTGGAGTTAAGGGTGATGTTGTCAAAAGTCCTGCAAGAGATATAATTGGAAATAAATTACATGGTATTATGTCTGCTGTTAATTATATGGGCTCAAGTAATCTTAAAAAAATTAATAATTTTACTGTTAGTATATCTGAATTTATGAAATCTTTTGAAGGTGGAATTAATCAAGTTAAATATAGGACTAGATTAGAGAAGCAATTTATAACAAATCCTAGTAAGGAGAGTTTTGAGAAGTTTATAGAACTTTTTGAAATTGAGCTTAAAAATAATAAAAAAAATGTTAAAATGTATAAAAAATTAATTAAAAGTGCAAATTTTATTTTGGCTGATTCTGATTTTGCTTATAGTAGAGATCCTAGAAATGATTCTGAGTTTAGTTTTACTTTTGCTATGGTGTCAGGAGTTAAAAACTTATTTTTAAAATATAAGAATTTTGAAGCTCTGATGGATACTTCAAGGTATTTTTGGGTTTTAAAGCAATTAAGATCTAAACTAGGTATTAAGAAAAAAGGATTCTTTTCTAGTATATTTGGTTAATTTTTTATTTTTTTAGAAATCTTTTTAAATCTACTTTCTTTTGTTTTGTATATGGGTGTTTTATCTTGGTTAGGTATAGGAAAAAATTCTTCTAATAATAATGATCCTCAAAGAATGGAATCTTTAAAAAATGAACTGAAAGTAAAATTAACAGAATTAAAAAATTTAGAAAATCAGTTAGGTCCTTTGGTAAAAAATAGGAGAAATTTATTAAGAGATGTTGAAAAGTTTGAAAGAGATTTAACCCCTAAAGTTGAAGAATATAAATCTTATTTAGATCATATGTTCTATTATGATATGGAATTAGTGGCATTTTTTGAAGTTAAGCCTGGAAAAAATATTTCTTCTGAATTACAGAAAGAAAGAGAAAAAATGAAGAATTTAAAAAAGGAAAAAGAAAAATTTTTGAGATCTGTTTCTCCTGGACTAATTAACTCTTTTGATCTTTTAAAGAAAAAAACTAGGGAATTATCAAGAATAACAGAAATGATGCATACATTACAAGATAATATTTCTGGTAAAATGATAGAAATTTCTAGGATAGAAAGAAAATTATCTAGGTTTGTTTAGTTTTATTCTTATATTTTTGATATATCTCTCTTATAATAGGTAATTCGAAAGGTTTATATATGATGGTGTCTCTCTAAAGTAGTAACTAAGGAGAGATCAGAAACTAAAATGCCAAGAAAAAACCCATTATTATTCGGAAGAGATGAGTATAAATATCTACATAAAGTTCTTTTATTGACTCAAAGTCAGTCTAAATATTTGAAAAGTATTAAAACCAAAAATGGTATGAGTTTAGAGCCTAAAGAGATTGAATTTGTTAAGAGAAAATTTGAAGAGTGGAAAGTAGATAATCCAAATGCGTTAGTTTGGATGAATTAATTTTATTTATTTTTTTAATAGATATTTAGGTAATTCTGTTATTTTATTGAAAACTTTTGTT
>JABHLH010000003.1 GCA_018692925.1 archaeon | reverse complement strand
AATTTAAATTATTTCCCAGAAAATAATTCCTTTAGATATGAAGATTTAAATTATTTAACTGAAAATCATTCTTTAAACATTAGTCCAAGTATTTCAATAAACCAATATTCAAGTCTAAATGAAAATATGTATCCTGGCATTAGATCTGAACCAAGAGTAATATATTTAGAATATAAATTCTAATCTCTTAAACCAGTACTTCCTAAACCACCAGCACCTCTATCGGTTTCATCTAAAAATTCAACTTCTTCCAAATGTACAATTTCTATTTTATTAAAAACAACTTGAGCAATTCTATCTCCTTTTTTCACATCAAATCCTTCATCACCATGATTAATTAAAATAATTTTTAACTCTCCTCTGTATTGATGATCTAAAGTTCCGGGAGTATTCACCATTGAGATTCCATGTTTTGCAGCTAAACCACTTCTAGGTCTAACTTGCATTTCGAAACCATATGGAACAGCAAACCTTAAACCAGAGGGAATTACTTTCCAAGCCCCAGCAGGAATAGTACAACTTGCAGCACTATAAACATCCATCCCTGCATCTCCATGATATTTATATTTTGGAGTGGGTAAACTCTTGTCAATTTTTTCAATTTCAACTTTCATAACAAATTATACTTACAAAGAGATTTTTAAACATTATGGCAACAGAAACTATCTAATCCACCAGAATATAAAGGCAGTTAATATTTCTCCACTGATCAACCAAACTCTTGCTAAGATTGCAACAAGTACTGCTACAGGCTCTGGTAAAAAGAAAGTCAACAAATATGACAAAGCAACTTCTCTAAATCCAATACCAGCTGGAACAAAGATCATAACAAAACCAAAAACCCATGACACTGCTAAAACTGCTGTCAATGGCAACAAACTACTAATACCAATTGCATACAAAGAATTAACCATCAAATAAAATCCAACTCCTAACAATAACCAAGCTACAACAAAAACTGAGAGTAAAGATAAAAGATAATAATATTTTGCTTTAATTTTAACAAAATCTTTTTTTATTAATTTACTCAAAAACTTCATAATCCAATTAAATAACTTAGGATGTAAAAATATCAATAATATAGGAACAAAGATTACAAAATACCAACTATACTGGCTTAGTTCTCCTCCAACAAATAAAATAAAAATTAAAACTGCTAACAAACATGCACTTAATAGATTCATAAAAACTTCCATTAATGTACTAAATGTTACAGTACTTGTTCTCAGACCAAACTTTTTACACATTTCAATCCTTCCTAAAACTAACCAAACTTTTCCAGGAACAAATCTACCGAAATCTGCAAAGGTCCTAATTCTAATTCCTTTCAACAAACTCAATTTATTCTTTTCCAACAGGTTTAGAATCAATCCCCAGCCTAAAGCTACAAAAATTAAGTGTGCAATTACAAACAAATATGACAACAAAAACAATCCAATATTCAAACTAAATTCATATTCAGATAAATCTCCCCAGCTCAGAAATAAATATCTAATTAAAAATACTAAAATTAAAACTGCTAAACCCCATTTAAAAAAATCTCTTCCTTTCATATTAATAACAATCCACTACAAAAAACTAATTCTATAAAACAAACAAAAAACACAACTTGCTTCTCTGTATATCTCCCCTTAATTGTAAAAAAATGAGGCAAAGAATAAATTTTGTTATACAAAGAATATATTCTCCCGTCTACAATTTTCCCATAACTTTGTTTCTTTAATTTTCCTCTTAACTTCAAAATAATTTCGATAAAGAAAGGGATAGAAACTATCAAAGCAGCTTTTTCTATATTTCCTAAGATTGCCATACTCGCCAAAACTCCTCCTAACAAATAAGTTAAAGAATCTCCAGGAAATATTTTTGCAGGTGTCCAATTAAAATATAAAAATGATAACAATGCTAATACAGTTACAAATCCAATTATTGCAGCAATTTGTGAATCAACAGCATATGCATACACACTCAAACTTCCAATATAAATAATTCCCAAACTTGTTTCTAAACCATTAAATCCCCCTAAAAGATTTACCATATTTGAAGCACCGATTACTCCAATTGGAATAAATAAGAAAGTGTAAAGTAAACCAACATCAACAACACCTAAGAAAGGGATATACATTAGACTTTGTCCGGCATTAACAACCATTAATGGAACAGCTGCAATAACTGTCATTAAAGGTTTCTGCCATTGCTTTAATCCAAAACTAGACTCTTTATCTTTTCTAATTAACATATCATCAAAAAAGCCTACAAATGTAATTGCAAACAATGACAAACTAAATGCAAATAGTTCAATCACCATACTAACAGAATGATAATAAAATGTTTGAATAAAAATAACACTCATAATTCCAAAAAATATTCCAAAAAATACTGCAAGTCCACCTGAGATAGGAATAAGTGGTTTATTTTCTTTATGTTGATCTTTTACTACAACTCCTAAGTTCTTCATATAGCTAATAACCCATGGAGTTACCCAAGATACTATAAAAAAGGAAATAATTACAGCAATCCCTATCATAATTTTCATATAAAAAATCCAAAACTTACCTCTTATAAATATTATGCATTCAAATCCTTCATTTCCTTGTACACTTTAACACCAGAATCTCTCAAATAGTTAACAAGCTCTACAGTAAATAAATGATGTTTATCCTTAGTCATCACAATAGAATTAGTTTTAACTGCTACAGCTAAAAGAACTGCATCTGAAGCATCAGCAATATGTTGTAACAACTTTGTATCAACAGACTTAACAAAATCCTTTTCTCCTTCCCAATCTCCAATATGAACAGGGGTTTCTACAATTACAAAATTATATTTCTTAAGGACTCTTCTCAATCCTCTTTTCATTTTATGCAACCTATGTCCTATCTTTAACAATTCTTCAACTGTAAAACTAGACAATGCATAATCATAACCATCAAGTAAATCTTTTTCTCTAGAAATTAAATCAAAAATAAAACAAGTATCCAAAAGAACCAAATTCTTTCTTTCAAACCCTACTTTTTCAAATTCATCAAATAGTTCCTTCATACTTTAGTAACTTCCTCAGGTATTTCTGTACCATAATACTCTTCTGGAATATTTAAATCATCCGGATATGAAACTTCCCAAATCTTCAAAGGACCAATTATTCTTCCTTCATAATACATCAGAGGATAACCTGCTGAATCTTCATAAACTAAATCAAAGTAATCCCAATCTTCACCAAATAAATACAGATGTGTAAATGTTGTTGGATAAACTCTTGGAGACAAGAAAAGTCCCATTCCAACCAGATTATAATTTCCACTATTCATTGACGGAATAATTTGTAAACATGCATCTAAACCATCACCTTCATAAGTAATTTCCTCTCCATTCAAAAAGATACACTTCAAAGGAATATAACTATACTGACCATTTAATATTAAAGCTGCAGTAGGTTGTTCTGAAACTCCAACTACATTATTATTTTCATCTAATTCTACAGGAACCATAACTCCAGCAACAGCTGCTGAACTTGCAGGATATAAAATATCACCGTAAATAAAATCATCTTCTAAATACATTCCACCAGTATAAACTAATGTTGTTCCATTTCTGGTTTCAAAACTTTGGCTATCATCTAAACTAAAACTTGGAATATATGAATATCTATCATAACCAGCATCAGCTCCAATCGAAGAATATGCTCCATACTTTCCTATTTCATCACTAATCATTAAAACATGTGTTGCTTCATTTGCAGCTAACAATTCTAAAGCTTCAGTTTCACTATGTCCAGTTAACAAATGTCTTCCAATAAAATGATTAATAGCACCTCTTGCATTTCCACCATCACTTAAGGTTGCTCTTTCTCCACCAGTTTGTACCCAATAACCATAATCCCACCAATGCGCAAAAACAGAATCTTCAGCTGTATTTTCTCTAACCCAATTCATTCCTAATTGCCATTGGTTATTATAACTTGGAGCAGTATACTGAGCTTGTGCTAAACTACTTTCTGCAAAACCATTCAGCAAGAAAATAACTAAAAACAATAACAAAATAACTCCACCATATTTTACAATTTTATCCTTAAACTTCCAAGAGTATATTGCTAAAATAAATACACCAAATCCTGCTAACATAGCTGTACCAGGTGCAAAGATGAACAATAATCTTACAGCACTTCTCGCACCAACTAAAGTAAACATAAAAAAGATTATAACCATTAAATATCCTAAATTAATTTTTGAAAATACTTTCTCATCAACTTTGTATTTTTCATAAATAACATAACCTAAATATCCTATAAATCCAATTAAAGATCCTAGATACAATACAATTGCAAGACCTGAACTTCCATTCAATAATGCTGATGATGATGAATATCTACTTAACATAAAAGCTACAATAAAAACTCCAAAAGCTGCACTAAGATAATAAGCATCTTTTCCAAATGACTTAAATGTTTCATAGAACATTAAAACTCCTCCAGATAAAACTAAAGCTAAGTACCACCATCCAAAATATCCTAAAATATCTGTAAAGTATGGTTGATGAGATTCTGCAACAGTCAAAGCCCACCTATCAAAAGTTTGTGGAGCTGTCAAAAGAGTATAAAAGAAACTTAATTTATCTACAAAAAAACTAGGTCCTTCAAAGATTAACAAACCTACAAAAGCTAAAACAACTAAAATTAATAAACTTGCAAAAGAATGTGGAATTTTAATTTTACTTTTAATTTTCAACAAATCCTTTGTGAATAAGAAATAATTTATCAAAGCAAAGAACAATGCTAAGAAAATAATTCCTGTCAAATATGAAGTTAACAAAGATTCAATAATTGCTCTTTCTGGGAAAAATATTCTATAAGTAATATAGAAGCATAAAATAAACAAGGAATACAATCCTAAAATTTTCTTATCAACTTTGTTTAATAGTACCATAAGAATCATAAACATTCCAATAGTCAATACAATAAAGGCACCCCCACCCCAAACTAACATAGCTCCAGCCACTGCAACACCTGCTCCTACACTATAAGCAATAGCTTTCTTAAAATTTTTCTCTTTAAAAAAAGACACAAACAAAAAGAATCCTAAATAAATTAACATAACTGCAAAAGCTTCTTTATCAGAAAAACCAGCCATAGTCCTATATAGATATGCTGGTAAAACAGCTAAAAAGGAAGTACTCAACAAAGCTACTTTCCAATTAAACACTTTCTTCATCAACAAAAAGAAAAATACTGTTCCTAGAATAAAAGCAACAACAGGATATATTACATGTACATATTCAACAGTAACACTCGGATCAAAGAAACTCCAAAATTTATATAGATAAACAATAGCATAAGACATAATTTTAAATTCGTTCATCCCTGTATAACCAATTGGAAAATACCTCATGGTATCAACAGCCATCAAACTTCCCGTCTCTATAATAGTTCTAACATATCTTAAAAAAACAAATGGATCTAAAGCGATAGGAATATATTTTCCAGTTGTTACATCAATCAACCATTCTAAGTTTCGGGTTCTAATATATGCACCATAACTTAAAATACCTGCTAAAATCAAATAGATTAACACTAAAGGTTTCTTCTTCAAATAACTGAAGACCTTATCCTTTCTTGCACCTAAAGCATCCTCCATCCCCATTATGTTTTACATAATTCTTTATATAATTTTTGTAAATAAAAAACCAGAAAAGTATTTAAGCATTTAAAAGCAATTTAATAACATGGGCTTTTTTAACAATTTACAAAGTTTAATTCATAAAACTACATCCATTAAATCAAAAAAGAAAGCAATAAAGATTCCTGAGATTCCAGAAAACTTTAAATCTGTTGAATATGAATTAATTAGCGAAGTAACAACAGCAAATATTCAAGGTAATTTTTATAGCTTAAAAGAGCCGGTATTAAATCAAGAAGAAGAGAAACAATATGAGATTATAAAGAGAGGAATCTTCGAGATTATCAACTTAGAAACTCCAGAAGATTCTGAAGACTACATTGAAAAGATTACAAAATTAATTATCTCTGAAACAGATTTAAGGTTATCTGAAAATACAAGTCAAAAAATATCTTATTTAATCCATAAAAATTTCATTGGCCTTGGGAAAATAGAAGCTTTAATCAAAGATCCATTTATATCAGAGATCAATTTTGATACATCAATCCAAGTAAAACACAAACTTTTTGAAAATTTATCTACTGATATTATGTTAAAAGAGAATGAATTAAACTTAATTCTAAGAAAATTAGCTATTTTATGTAAAAAAGATATTTCAAACTTAGAATCCCAAACTCAATATTCAAATGAAAATTTAGCTATCACTATTTATTATAACCCAAATTCAATCACAGAATCAAAATTCAAAATAATAAAAAAACAAACTACTTCCATTTCTCCAAATCAATTAATCAATGAAAACAAATTATCTCCTGCAATATTATCTTATTTATGGATGGCAATAGAAGCAAAGAAAAATATATTCTTCATTAATGATTCATCAATACTCAATTCTATGAGTTATTTCCTTCCACCTCACATAAAAATACTTTCAAATTTAAAAGATTACGAACCAAATCCTTATACAACAACATTTATTGGAGATTATTGTGGTGAGGAAGATTATGCAATCCTAGAAAACTACAAAAAAGAACAAACTACTGCAAATGTAATTGCATCAACAGAAAATATAGAAAATAACAACAATATTCTTTGTTACATTGAAAATGGAAGAATTAGTTCAATAAAGGAAGATGGAATTGAAATATTCAAATTTTCAAACAACCAATTCTTAAGTAATCTAAACAACAGTAAATTCTTTATAGCAAAAGGAAAAACAATTGCAGTGGAAGATTTCAATTTAAGAACTAAACTTTTAACCTTATTATCAAGAATTAATCAAAAACCAAAAGACTTCAAAAAGATAATAAAAATTTATTATGAAAACCCAGTAGCAGTTCTAAAAAAGGCAGGATTACTATGAGTATTACCAATATTAAACAGATTGCAGAAACTATTGTTGAATTATCATACAAAGATAAAAATAAAGAACAAATTTCAAAACTTCTAAAAGACATGAAAAAAATAGTAAAATTAGAGAGGAAAAAATATGTCTAAAACAATCCAAGAAAGTTCTAACAAAATAATTAGACTATCAGGGATATATGAAACTGAAACAATAAAAAGGAGAAAACTCTCACACTTAAACCTAATTCTTGAGGAAATAGAAAAAATTGAAAAAGAAGTAAATCCAAAAAAAAGTCAAATAAATATTATTCAACAAAAACATCTTCTTAAAGAATTAAAAATTAGTGAACATCAACTAAAACAATCTTTAAAGAAAAAAGAAAGAAAATCAATCCACATAAACACATATGCAAAGATCACAAATTTATTTTTTGAACCTATTTCAGAAAAAATACTTCAATCTTTTCCATTTTTTGGTACAAATATCCATAAGACTTTATTAGCTTCTGGAATAAAATTAATTTCGATCAGTTACATAAGTATTAGCTTATTTACATCATTTTTACTTTTATTTTTAGGTACAGTTTTAGGAGTTTTCTTATTTTACAGCTATTCATTCTCGTATGGATTAATCTCAGGCCTAATTTTATCATTACTTTCACTATTAACATTTATTTATTACCCAATTAATTTAAAGAAGAAAAGAAAAAAGAATCTCGACGAAGAATATCCATTTTTAGTCACACATTTATCTGCTCTAGCTAACTCAGGATTAAAGGGAAAAGACATTCTAAAACCAATCTTGCTTTCACACAATTACAAATCATTTTCCATTGAAATAAATAGGATAATCAACCTTGTAAATATATTTGGATATAGTCTCACTCAAGCTTTAGAAGAAACTTCAAATTTTACACCTTCTAAAAAAATGCAAGAATTATTAGAAGATCTCTCAAATAACATAAAAAATAAACAAGACTTAAAAAATTATTTTAATAGAAAATCTAAACTTCTACTTTCTCAGTACAGATTAAACAAAACATTTCTAAAAAAATTCAAAAACCTTTTCAAATACTCAAAAGAATTAATTTTCCATTTTAAACCAAAGCTTGGAAATATTCTTAGTATAATAATTGGAATAATTATAGTAATTACAAATTTTTATTTGTTCAGAGCTAACACAATATTATTTTCAATTTTAATTTTAGTTGGAGTTCTAATCATGTGGTTTGTTCCATTAATAGATATATTCTTATCTTTCAAAAGAGATATTAAATTAGAAACTCAATTCTTCAAATTTACAAAAGAATTAAACAGAACAAGTATCCTAAACATAGAAAAAGATTACAAGGAATTAAATCCATTTGTAAAAAAACTAAAAAACCAATACAAACTTGGAATCCCATTAAACAAAGCCTTAGAAACTTTTGCTAGAGATTCAGAAAATAGACTTATTCAATCTTCAATCCATTCCAGCTTAGAAGCAAACAAATTTGGAGCTTCATTACAAAAGGTTTTGTTTCAAATAACAGCTTCCAAAATAATGCGAAACAAGTTAAAATATGAATAAATCACAGAAATCTATATAAATCACTATAAACAATTTCTTTATAATTAAAAGAGGAGTGCCAAATGATAAAAAAATTAAAAAAGATTCTTAGTAGGGTTCTACCTAACTTATTCAAAAAGAAAAAACATCTAAAAATTGGTCTATACGGACCTCCAAACGCAGGAAAAACAACACTAGCTAACAAAATTTGTAAAGATTGGCTTGGTGAAGAAATAGAAATGGGTACTGCTTCAGCTATTCCACATGAAACTAGAGAAGTTCAAGTTCAAGAAAATATTAATATAAAAAAGAAAGGAAAACAACTAACTTTCAATTTAGTTGACACTCCAGGTATTGCTACAAAAATTGACTACGAAGATTTCTTAAAGCATAAAATGAATAAAAAAAATGCTAGAGAAAGAGCAAAAGAAGCAACAAAGGGAGTTATTGATGCAATTAAATGGTTAGACAACATGGATTGTGTTGTTGTTGTTTTAGATTCTACAGAAAACCCATACTCGCAAGTAAACATAACTATTATTGGTAATCTTGCAGCTAGAGATGTTCCAGTTCTTATCGCTGCAAACAAAACTGATTTAAAGAAGTCTAACATAAAAAAGATTGAATCAGCTTTCCCACAATATCCAATTGTTGGAATATCTGCTAATAAAGGAAAAAATATAGATGAACTTTATGAGGCATTGTTTGATTTAGTACATTAATGAGGTGAAAAAGTGTTAACATTACAATACATTCCATTCAGTGAAATTGAGCCACTCTCTTCAAATAGAAGAATTGCAAAATTACTTACTGGAGTAAAAAAGAACAAGATTGTTCTAATGCAAGGTCGTCTAAAACCAGAAGAAGAAGCAGCTTTAATCCAAAAGACTATGGAAGAAGTAAGCAAAGAATTCAGAGGAATTGAACTTTGCACCATAAACCAGGAAAAGAAAAACAAAGATAATTTTCAACAATTAAAACAATTATTTACAAAATGGCTTGTAGGTGATAGAGACAGTTTAACTATCATAGGTCCTGCAAATATTGTTAAAGAGATTAAAAGAAATCCAGATAAGATTGAACTTTTAACTCACAACATTAAAAAAACGACTAAAAGAAAAAGGAACGGGAAATAATGCCTCACCAATGTGTAAGATGTGGAAAACTGTATCCAGCTGGTTGTAAAGAACTTTTACAAGGTTGTAATTGTGGTAGTAAGTTCTTTTTCTTTGTAAAAAAAACTTCTATTGAGCAAGCAAAAGAACTAACAGAAAACCTTTCTCCTAAGGACAAAGAAAAAATTGAAAAAGATGTTCTTGACATAATTGGTAACAAAGATAATGAAGCCCCTGTAATTCTAGATTTTGAAAGTATTAAAATTACTGGAGCTGGTAAATATGAATTAGATTTAATTGATTTATTCAAGGGTAAACCTTTAATTTACAAGCTTGACGAAGGAAAATATGTAATTGACATTGTTAGTACTTTTGATGCACAAAAAAGAAAAAATATCAAAATAGATCTTTAAACTTTTTGTTAAAGAAATATTCTACACAAACTTTTTAAAAGAAAAATCTTGCAATTAGCTTAAGGTGAAAATATTAGATAGCCAAAGGCTTTTTTCTTCTAAAGAAATAAATATTGAATTAGCTAAGATTGCTACTCCTACAGGAAAAATATTTGAACAACTATTTATTGACCCAATTAGAAATGGTGTTGCTGCTGTTGTAATAAAAAAAGGTAAGATCATCTTAATAAAAACTAAAAGAGTTCTTTGGCATAAGCCTACTTGGGAAATTCCTGGTGGTTGGATAAAGGAAGGAGAACTAGCTCTTTCGGCTATTAGAAGAAAAGTTGAAGATGAAACAGGTTTCAAGGTATTAGATATCAAAAGAATTGGTAACACTTTTCCAGATATTTCAATGAACAAAAAAGAGAAATTTTATTTCTTCATAGAAGTTGGTGAAAGAATCCAAGATTTTAACAGAGATATTATAGAATCTGTATCTACATTCAACATAAAACAAATTAAAAATTTAATCAATACTGGGAACATTATAGACGAAAGAACTATTACCGGCTTAACATTAGCTGAAAATAAAGGATATATATAAATTTAAATAAAAAAATTATTTCTGAATTTATGAAAATAGAAGATTTACTTGATCTACCTATTAAATACAAAAAAACAACTACTTTACTTCTAGCTGGTTTATACACCACATACACTTTCTTAAATGAAATTAATCCAAACTTAGAAGAGTTCAGTAAATTTGGTTTAGATCCTTCAAGTTACATATCTTCTAGTTCTACAAAATTAATTCTAGAAACCTTAGGAATATCATTCTGCACAAATTTAACATTACAAGCTTTAGCTTTTATAAAAAAACCAAGATTAATCAATTTATTAGCAACTTTAACAACTGGATCTGCATTAACAACAAGACACATGTTTAATCCATCTCCTGAAAGTCTTGAATCCTTAATTGAATTTGCTGAAGAAAGACTTAATCCTCCTAATCCTCATAGTATTGAAGAAGACAAAGCAAAATTACATTTAATGAAAGGTGAATTAGGTTTAGGAATATTACAATATTCAAAATATCTTGAAACTCAAAAAGAAAAAATATCAGACCAATCTATTTTTATAAAATTCATTTCTGCCCCTTTATTAAAAAGATTATATCAAATTAGATCTAAAAAAAATATTACCTCACAATTTGAATATATTTATGCTTGTCTTGAAGCTGGTGACGAATCTACACCTTTTGAAAAAATATGGCCTAGGATTATAAATAATAATCCTTCTTTAGAAATAAAACTTGCTCATGCTTTATCCTTAAGTAAATCATCAAGAACAGAAGAAGCACAAAATGCTTGGCAAGAGATTATTGAAAATCAAAAAGAGAACTTACATAGAATAGGTCAATCTAGAAACGAAGTTTTAGAAATCATTGCCTCAGAAGAACTTAGAGGAACAGTTATAATCAAAAGAGGAAATAACTTAGGAAAAGAATCTTATGTTCTCTCAGAAGCATACAAATCAACTTCAGTAAATAAACTTTACACTCCCGCATTAGTAACATATTACACTAAAGACAAAGAAATATTAATTACATTTAGAAGAGCAGCAGAAAATTTAGATTCAAGAATAAATGAAGAGAATACAAAAGCAACTATGATTTCTTTAGCAAGATTACATTCTTTAAAATTAAAACTTCCAGAATATAATCCTTTATCAGAACTTAACAGAAGGTTAATTGAAAGATTAGGAAATTTTGAAGAAGCCAAACCTTTACTTTATGAATTCAAGAAACTATTAGCAAGTCAAGAAGGTGAAAAAGTTACTTGTCATTGTGATTTTTATCCAACAAATGTTTTAGATGATGCTACAATTATTGATTTAGAAACTGCAGCCTTACATTATCCTTCTTTAGACATAGAAAATTTTAGAACTCATCCAAATGCTCCACAAGATGAATCTTCAATAAAAAAATATTTAGAACATAGATCAGAAATTGAAGGTAGAAAAATAGATCTTAGAAACAGACACATTTACAGAGTCCTATGCCCAACATTCCAGATAGGTAGTTTCTTTGCAAAAGACGATAAAGAAAATTTTTTAGGATTTATTGAAACAACTCTTGAAAGTATTAAAGAAACAGGTTTAACTCAATTAAGAGATCCTTTAATGTATTATTTAAATTCAACACCAATCAAAGCTTTATTGTAACTAGTGCCCCATTCAAATCAAAGATATATTCTAATAAAAATTCTTGCAATAACAAATCCTCAGAATAACCTTTTTCTTTAAAATCAGCTAACCTTCCACTAAGAAATTCAAACATCCTATAAAATTCTTCAACATTATCTAATTTAAAACAATAAAACATTTCTCTATAATAAACTAAAAGAAGATTAATATCTCTCAATAATTTTTTAGAACCTACACTCATTTGATTATCAATTGCATATTTTGCTAACTTTTTATAAACATCTCCAACTCTTTCTAATTGTTCAACTAAATAATACACAACATTTGGTTTCACAATTAATTTGATTTCACCTTTATTCAAAATTCTCCTACAAAAATCTGAAAGTTTATTCACTTGATCATCTTTTTTAATAACTTCCATTAATTCTTCTTTATTTTTTGCATCAAACAAATTATTCCCCATTATTTCCAAGCTAAAAAAGATTCTTTTCAATGCTGTATCAAACTCTTCTTTATCTGTACTTGCTAAATTCTTTACAATAACAAAACCTTCACCTTGTTTTACAATTTCAAAACCAATACAAGTTCTCTGTAATGTATTTTCAATAACCTTTAATTGATCTTCATTATCATAAACTATTTTTGCTTGATCATATCCTGATTTATAGATTGCACCAACAGTTCTCCCTAACATTTTTTCTAAATTTTCAACATTTACAATTAATTCATCACCTTTTACATTCTTTCCAGTTTTTACAATAATAGAATCTCCAATTTCTTCAATATTTAGTTCTTCACCTTTTTGGATATTATATTTTTTTATCCATTTTGATGGCAAAGAAACAACATGTGTTTTCCCACCCATTAGTATCACATTTCTCTTCATATAAGCCAAAAATAGCTTTATACTATAAAAAAATACTGTAATTAAAAAAGCTATACCAAAAAAAACTGAAAGATTTTCAGAAAACAACACATATTCTTATAAATCTAAAATCTTCAAACTCCATATGAATTACTATTTTCCTTATGAAAAGACAAGAAAAACTCAAGAAAATTTAATGAATGTAGTCCATGATACAATAAAAAACAAAACCAATTTACTTTTACACGCTCCTACAGGTATTGGAAAAACTATTTCGGCACTTGCACCAGCTCTAACATATATATTAAAAGAGGAACCAAAAAAAACTATTTTCTTCTTAACTTCAAGAAATACTCAACATTTAATTGCTGTAGAAACTTTAAAGGATATGAAACAAAAACACAATCTTAGTTTTGTAGTTGTAGATTTAATTGGAAAAAAGGGAATGTGTAACCAATCTGGAATTAATTTATTAAGTTCTTCAGAATTTTTTGAATATTGTAAAGATTTAAGAGAAAAAGACAACTGTCCCTATTTTAGCAATATTAAGATTAAAAATAAATTATCTCCAACTGTAATCAATGTATTAGATAAATTAAAAGCTCAATCTCCTTTACATGTTGAAGAAATAAATTCTATTTGTTTTAATTCTGATGTTTGTAGCTACGAGACTGCTTGTTTACTTGGAAAAAAATCTCAAGTCATAATTGCAGATTACAACTATATGCTTAATCCTCATATCAGAAATAATTTATTACAAAGAATAAACAAAAACCTTAGTGATTGTATTATAATTTTTGATGAGGGCCACAATATCCCCTACAGAGCTAGAGATATTTTAAGTTCAAACTTAAGCACAATTACTTTAGACTATGCTGCAAAGGAAACAAAATCTTTAGGCCACAAAGAAATTTCAGAAAGTTTATACGACCTAAAAGAACAATTACAAAAGCTTGCTAAAGAAAAAGTCCCTTTTGACAAAATGGAATCAATTACTGCAAAAAGAGATTTTCAATCTAAGGTAGAAGACATTTCAAATTATGAAGAGTTAATGGGAAGTTTTTCATTTGTATCTGAACAAATTTTAGAAACAAAAAGAAGAAGTTTTACTCAATCAGTAGCATTATTCATGGAAAATTGGTTAGGTCCAGACGAGGGTTATACTAGAATTTTAACAAAAGAGTTCACAAAGAATGGAAAAGTTAAAATTAACTTAGCTCACAAATGTTTAGATCCTGCTTTTGTAATGAACGATTTAATCGAAGAATCTCACTCAATAATAATAATGTCTGGAACTTTAACTCCATTAGACATGTATCAAGATCTTTTAGGTTTCAATTCTAGTAATTGTACAATCATGGAACTTGAGAACCCTTTTCCTCAAGAAAACAGACAAAATATAATTTTACCAAAAACTTCAACGAAATATAAATCAAGAAGTAAATTAATGTATGAAGAAATTGCAAAACATTCTACAGGCATTTCAAACAAGGTTCCAGGAAATGTGGTAATCTTTTTTCCATCTTACAAATTAAGAGACGAAATAAATGAATATATTAAAGACTTATCAGACAAAACAATATTCTTAGAAGATTCAAGATACACAAAAGAACAAAGATCAGATTTATTAGAAAGATTCAAAGGTTACAAAGATGAAGGTGCAATATTATTAGCTGTAGCTGGTGGAAGTTTTTCAGAAGGAATAGATTTACCAGGAGATTTATTAAAAGCTGTAATAGTTGTAGGTTTACCTTTAGGTCATCCAAATTTAGAAACTAAAGAATTAATTGATTATTATGACAGAAGATTTTCTAGAGGTTGGGATTATGCATATGTTTTCCCTGCAATAATAAAAACTTTACAAAGTGCTGGTAGATGTATTAGAAGTGAAACAGATAAAGGGATTATTGTTTTTCTTGATGAAAGATATTTATGGCAATCTTACAGAAGATGTTTTCCCAAAGAAATGAACATACAAATAAAAAATGATCCTATCCCACAAATTTCAGATTTCTTTAAATAATAAAAACAAAACCTTTATATAAAAAATATCCTTTTATAATATTTAATAAGGGGTGTAAAAATTTGGCAGATATAAATAAACAAGAACTTTCTACAATTGAAAAAAAAGTATTAAATTATATTAAGACTTACCAATCAAAAGGATATTCTCCTTCAGAAATTCAAAAAGCTCTTACAAAGAGTGGGGTAGATTCTGCTACAATAAAAAAATGTATGCAAATTTCTGGCGTATCAAAACCCTTATACAAAAACAAAATTCTTTGGGGAGTCCTTCTAGGGCTTTTAATTCTCTTTATTACAGTTATGGCAATTATTTCATTAACCCCTGATTATGAATGTGCTAGTGACTCAGATTGTAGATCTGGTTATGATTGTTCAAGTAATGAATGTGTAGCTGAAGAAGAAGAAGCAGAGTGTTCAAGAGATTCTGAATGCGATGATGATGAAGAATGTGATGATGGCGAATGTGTTTATGTAGCCGAAGAAGAAGAGGAAGATGACTCTGGTATAGAACCTCAATGTGGAGATGGTGAATGTAACATTGGTGAAGATTGTGTAGCAGATTGTGGTTGTGATTCAGATAGTGACTGTGATAGTGGTGAAGAATGTAATAGTGATGATGAATGTGTTAGTTCAAGTTCAGGTGGTTATGAAGAAGAAGTAGTATTAGGCGGAACATCCTCAGATCCTGAAGAACCTTCTACTGATACAACTTATCCAAACTTATTCATCAGTAACTTAGAAACAACTTCCCTTACAACAAACACAATGTTAATTGATGTAACTGTTGGAAATGAAGATCTAACAACAGATGAAACTTTTGTAACAACTTGTACAATTTATGAAAATGATAGCACTGAATATGATGCAAATTCAATAGATATTTCAGGTTTAGATGCAGGAACAACTGAAACTATAACTTGTTCATTAGAAATTGTAGAGTTTTCAGATCAGCTATTAGAAGGTGCAGAATCTGTTACAGTTACTTTAGAAATCTTTGTTGATTCAGGTGAAGAACTTGCTGAAGGTTATGAAGATGATAACATTTTCACAGAAGAGCTAACATGGGTTTATACAGACTTTTTTGAAGAAACATCAACTACTACAGAAACAGCTTCAACAATTAGATGTGCAGATGGATTGGATAATGATGGAGATGGTTTAATTGATTTATCAGATAGAGGTTGTACTTCAATAGAAGATGATGATGAAAGAAATGCTTGTGGAGATTCATTTGACAATGATAATGATGGTTTAATTGATGCTGATGATCCAGAATGTAGTAGTGAAGCTGATTTAACTGAAGACATTATTGAAACAAGATGTAATGATGGTTATGACAATGATGGTGATGGTAAAATTGATTTAGCTGATTCAGAATGTACAGGATTAACTGATGACGATGAAAGAGTAGGTATAACAGCATATCTATTTGGAGATGAAGAAGATAATTCTTTTTCAAAACTAGATTCAACATTACTTGGAACTAGCGAAGAAGAAGAAACAAGAAGTATAGATTTATCAGGTCCAAGTAGAGCAGCTGAAACTGAAGAAAATTGGTTTAATAAATTAATTTCTTTTATCTTTACACCATTTAATTAATTTTTTTTATTTATTTTGTACTTTCTACTCTTTGCCATGTTTTAGAAAAACTTTCTTTCTTAAGATTAATATCTCTATAAATAACTCCCCACAAATATAACCTTGCAAAATACAATGTAATTGTCCAATAAAATTCTCTTAAATTTCTAGGATAAGTAAATGGTTTATACCACCCTTCTTTTATTTCTTGAACAAAAGACCTCATTCTTTTATGCTTAGGGAAAAATTCTTTCAACTGATTATATCCTCCTGCAGATCTTTTCTTTTGCAAGACCCAATCTTTAAAACTATCTGGATACTTTACATAGACTTCAGCTTTTGCTGCATAACCTATCTTAAACCCTTTTTCCCATACCATATGCGACATTACTGCATCATCTGACAAAGCATTTTCTGGAATTTTATCAAACAATTTTTTCATTGCAAACAAATATCCTGAACAAGGAATAAACTTCCCATCTCTTACATACTTCAATCTAGTATCATGTGCACCTACATCAGTTAATAATCTAGAATAATAACCCATCAAAGTATTTCTTGGACTAATAGAAATTGGCCTACTTGTAACAGCTCCAACTTTATCATCTTCCAAAACTTTCAAAAGTTCATTAACACTATTTTCAGAGACATAAACATCACCATCAGTTAACACATAAACATCTCCTTTCGCTTTCTTAAAACAAATATTCAATGCAATAGGCTTTCCTTTTCCGGGATCTTCAACCCAAACAACTCTTTCATCTTTCTTAGAATAACTTTCAATTACTTTCTTAGTACCTTCATCTGGACAAGCAACTAAAATTTCAAAATCATCATTAATATTTTGCTTCAAAAAACTCTCAATTGCCTTTCCTACTGTTTTTTCTTCTTTATACGCAGTAATAATAATCGAAATCATAATTTTTTCCTCAACAGTTTATAGTACAACTTTTCTAAATATTCAACAGCAACAATTTCTTCTTTAAACTTCAAAGATTTCTCATAATTATTTTTAGCCATCTTTTTTCTCAATTTATCATTTTTAATTAAAGCTAATAATCCTTTTCTTAAATTAATCAAATCCTTCCATTTATACAAAATACCATTTTCAGATTTAATCAAATACTTACTTCCTTCAGTATCTGTAGAAACAACTGCAGTTTTCCTTGCCATAGCTTCTAAGGTTACAATACCAAAAGCTTCCCATTCACTTGGCAGAACAAAAATATCAGCAGAATCTAATCCTCTTAACTTATCATCCTCATCAACTTCACCTAAAAATCTAATATTCTTTTCAACTTTCAATTTCTTAGCTAAATTTTTACAATACTCAGTAAAATTATCTTTATCTCTTCCCATAGAAATCAAAACAACATTAGGATATTTTTTTACTATCAGAGGCATAACCCTAATTACTTGATCTAACCCTTTATACTTCATAACTCTACCAAGATTACAAATTACAATTTTATCTTTCAAATTATATTTTTTTATAAAATTTTTATTCTCAATTTTTCTAAAAGCATCTTCAGGAATTGTATTTGGTACAAAAGCTATTCTTTTTTTCTTAACTCCAGCTTTAATCATCCATTTTTTCTGATCATCATTAACTTGTACTACAGCATCATACATACCATTAATTGAATATTCAAAAAAAGCATAAATTTCTCTAAATATTTTCTGCCACAAAGGATAATTTTTCAAAGCCATGAATGGACCATGAGGTGTATTTACAATTACAGTTTTCCTAGAAAACAATTTTTTCAGAACTACAACAAAATCATACAAAGGAAATCCAAAAGCATGTATATGTAAAATATCAAGATCAAATTTGAAAGCATCTAAAACAACCCCTGGACTAAAATCTAAATAATGTCCATACCTAAAAAAAGTTTTACTTCTATGAATATGAATACCTTGATAAATTTCTTCTTTATTTTTAGAAATTATTCCATCTCTTCTATCTGAAGTAAAAACATGCACTTCATGCCCTCTTTTTACCATCTCTTTAGCAGAAGATAAACAATTATTTTCCATTCCATCCCCATAAGGATAAAAATATGTTACTAGATAGCCTATTCTCATTAATCCTCTCTTAAAATATTCCAATTATAAACTTTATGTAACTAGAATTTGTTATCACTCCCCAAAAAAACCTTTTATAAATATTCATATATTTTAGAGAACAAACATATATAAATGAAACTCACACCTATATGAATTGAGGGGTGAATTTTTTGGATACTAAGAAAAAAATAATTGAAATCATTGAAAAATTAACTTCCAATACAAGTTCCATTCTTTCTGAAAAAGTATTTAATATTGCAGCTGAAGTCGGCATTGGCGACAACTTAGTAAATGATTGTCTTGAACAATTAATTGAAGATAAATATATCGCTGTTCCTGTTCATGGTGTAATTAAAAAGAAATAGTTCTGCCCAAAACCTTTATATAAATAATACAACTCATATAAAGAAGAGGTGATTAAAGTACAAAGATTAGCTTGGTTCAAAGAACTAAATAAAGATTCTATTCCCCTAGTAGGAGGAAAAGGTGCAAACCTTGGAGAAATGTATAATATCTCTTTACCAATACCACCAGGTTTTGTAATAACTTCATTAGCATATAAAGAATTCATAGAAATTAATAATATAAAAGATAAAATATATTCCATTTTAAAAGATTTGGATGTCAATGATAATACAAAATTACAAAAAGCTTCAAAAGAAATTCAAACATTAATTCTAAAAACCCCAATGCTTGAAGACTTAGAATCAGAAATACTAGAATCATATGATGCATTAGACATTCCTGAAAATAAAAAAACTAATAATATAATTAATTCACAAGATTACGCTTTCGTAGCTGTAAGAAGTTCTGCAACAGCTGAAGATATGCCAACAGCTTCTTTCGCAGGACAAATGGCTTCTTACCTTAATATTCAAGGGCCTAAAAGATTACTTGCAGCAATAAAAGCATGTTGGGCTTCTTTATTCACAGCGAGAGCAATTTTTTACAGAATTAAAAATAATTTTCCACATGAAAAAGTTTTAATTGCAGTTATTATTCAAAAGATGGTAGATTCAGAAGTTGCTGGTATTATGTTTTCAGTAAATCCTGTTAATGAAAATCCTAAAGAAATTCTTATTGAAGCTTCTTATGGTTTAGGTGAATCTGTAGTTTCGGGTTCAATTACTCCTGATGAATTTGTCATTGATAAAGATACCTTAGAACAAAAAACTAAGAAAGTTGCAAAAAAGGAATGGGGTTTATTCAGATCAAAAGAAACTCATGATAGTGTTAAAGTCCCAATTGCTTTAGAAAAACAAGAAATTCCTTCTCTATCCAATTTTGAAACAAAAAAATTAGCAGATTTTGCAACAAAGATTGAACAACATTATAACAAACCTCAAGATATGGAATTTGCTTTAGAGAAAGGAAAAATTTACATTACTCAATCAAGACCAATCACAACTTTAGGTAAAAAGAAAGAAATTAAAAAGAAAAGAGAAGAAACACAAATTGAAACTCCTAAGGGTGACATTGAACTTAAAGATGCAAATTTAATAGTTTCAGGGATCCCAGCTTCTCCAGGTATTGGTAAAGGTAAAGTTGTCCTTGTTCACAGTTTAGAAGAACTTGGAAAAGTAAAACAAGGAGATGTTTTGGTTGCAAGACAAACTAATCCAGATTATGTTGCAGCAATGGAAAGAGCTGCAGCTATTGTTACTGACACTGGAGGTTCTACAGCACATGCAGCAATTGTTTCAAGAGAGATGGGTATTCCTTGTGTAGTTGGAACTGAAGTTGCTACAAGCAAATTAAAAGAAGGACAAGAGATTACAATTGATGGTACAAAAGGAAAAGTTTACGAAGGTTACATTAACATTGAAGAGAAAAAAGAAAAAATAGATTTAACTCTTAAAACAAAAATTAAAATCAAAGTTATTATGGACCTTCCAAATTATGCAGAAAGAGCAGCTGCTACTGGTGCTGATGGTGTTGGTCTTTTAAGAGGAGAATTCATTAATTTAAACAAAAGAGAACATCCAGTTTATATGATCCAATCTGGCAAGAAAGATATTTTTGTTGCACACTTAGTTGAAAATATAAAAACAGTTTGTAAAGCTTTCAAGGATAAACCTGTTTGGTACAGAACTTTAGATGCTCCTACAGACGAATTTAGACATTTACCTGGTGGAGAAAACGAACCTAAAGAAGATAATCCTATGCTTGGCTGGAGAAGTATCAGAAGAAGTTTAGATCAACCTGAATTATTAAAAGCAGAATATGAAGCTATAAAACAAGTTCATGAAGCAGGTTACACAAAATTAGGAATAATGATTCCTTTAGTAACTCATGTTAAACAAGTTTCTGAAGCAAAAAGAATTTTCAAAGAAACAACAGGTTTAGAACCTTGTAAAGATATTGACTTTGGAATTATGATTGAAACCCCAGCTTCTGTAATGATCATCGAAGAACTTTGTAAAGAAGGAATATCTTTTGCATCCATTGGTTCAAATGATTTAACACAATTTACATTAGCTTGTGATAGAAACTCTGCAAAGGTTGCAAAACTTTACGACGAAATGCATCCAGCAGTTACAAGACTAATAAAAAGAGTATTAAGGACTTGTCATCATTATGGTGTTAAAACTTCAATTTGTGGTCAAGCAGGTTCAAAACCAGAGATGGCTAAATTCTTATTCAGAGAAAAAATTGATTCTATTGCTTCAAATCCAGATGCAGTAAATACAATCAGAAAAATAATACATAAATTAGAACAAGAAAATTCTAATTAATTTCACCTTTTAATTTCTTCATCATATAAATATTTTCAGCCTGCATTTTTTTCATCACAGCTCCATACTTATGTAACTTAGCTAAGAAATCATTCAAAAATTCTGCAACATCATCACTATCTAAAGTTAAACCAGCTGGTTCTAAGATCTCTAAACTGGATGGTGTATAATCATAACAAACATCTAATACTTTCTTAAAATTATCTACTTCAACTTCAACTTCTGAAAAAGTACTCCAAAACTTTTCATTCTCCATTTTTTGAGAATCAAACTCTTTTGTAGAAATAATTTTAACATCATTATCATCATTTAATTTCTCAAAAACTTTTTTCATAGTTTTCTCAACAAACTCTTTAGGTGAACCTATAACTTCTGCAGTCATTCTAAAAATAATTTTTCCCATAGAATCATAGAAAAATCTCAGCTTTATAATAGTTTCTATACTAAAAAGATAAAAAAATAAGAAAATAAAAAATTAGGAGCAACTACAGCTACACTTAAACTTTGTGTGCCAAGCAAGTGCTACTAATACTACTCCAATTGCGTAATGCAGTAATCCATAATACAAAACTCCTGTTGCTAATTGCAGAATAAATCCTTGTACGACGAAAGCAATTCCTAATACCTTAAGTACTAATGCTAACAGACTCCATAAGAAATGCAAACCAACTGATTTTTCCTTACCAGACATTTTCACTGAAGCTTTAATTACTTTCTTTCTTGCTTTAGGTTTAGCTTTTTTTCTAGCCAACAAACCCACCTCCTTTTATAATACACTAGTCTTTGTTCTTTTTAAACTTTACTCTAATCTTTCTTCTTTAATCAATTCAAAATTCTTTCCAAAAAAATAATAATTTAACAATCTCCTATCTCCAACAGCATTTCGAATCCTATGTCCACCTTGATTCCAAACAATAAAATTATTTAATTTTCTAACAAACATTGGATTATGAGGTAAAAATGCTCTTGAATCAAATTTAACAGTTCTCAAATGTGATAACAACAAATCTTTATTCTTCTCTCCGATAATATACAAAACAATTTTTCCAGCTTGATAAGAACTGTAATTATCTGGATCAAAAGCAGTATTTCTCATTGTAATTTTTCCACTTAGATTCTTAATTCCACTTTCTTCAACAACTTTTAAAACTTTTTCAAAACTAGAAAATAAATATGCTTTATTAAAATAAAAATAAATTTTAAAATAATTCCTTAATTTTTCCTTCTCTCTAAATTCTCTACGTTCTCTTATATCCATAGCTATTTTCATTTCATCAGGGTATTGACTTTGAATATAATCTGAATTATTTCTATCAAAAAAAAACCAAGTATTTTGAAAAGGTATACAGTTAGGAAAACCATATGAATTAGCAAGTGACCTATATACTTTCTTAGTATTACTAATATCATTACCTAACCCTTCTTCTGTAATTATTCCTAATTTAACTTCACCTTTATCAGACCTTAAAGTAATTTGATCTACATCATTCAAAGAAATTCTACCCTTTATTCTTTTCTCATTTGTATAAACAAAACCATGCATCTCTTCAATAAAAAAATTATCTCCTTCTACAGAAATCAAAGCATGATTATCTTTGATCTTTTTTTTATTATCATCACCAATAGGAGCAAATCTCCCCAAAATTAAATTATTTACAATAGGGGGAGTAAATTGAATTCCCTTAGTTACTTCCCAAAATAATTTAAAAAAACCCATTAATTGATCTCTAAAAGTTTTTTGATTTTATCTTCATCAAACCCAACCAATATTTCTCCATCTATATCAATTACAGGTACACCCATTTGACCAGATTTTTCAACCATTTCTTTTGCTTTCTCTGTATCTGCTTGCACATCAATATATTCATACTTTACACCTTTTTCAGCAAAAAATTCTTTAGCCTTTACACACCAATGGCAACTTGGAGTACCATACATCACAATTTTATGTTCTTTCATTTTTTTCTCCCTTAGGAATAAACCCTAATATTATTAATAGAAAAGAGACAATAAAACTATATAAAATTATTCTAATTCCAGCACTAACAAAAAAACTTTGAGGAAACATTTGTATCAAAGTAGAATCTATAGGTAGCATCCAATAATCATTCCAAAACAACAATTCATGAAACTTTCTAAAAGACCAAGAAAAGTTTACAAATATTAAAGAAACTAAACCAAAAAAGATTAAACTAATAATACCTCCTTTCAAACTAAACTTTTTAGAATTAATTTTTTTAAAATAAATTACAAAACTTATCAATAAACCTAGCAACAACCCAATACTAATCCAAATCAATAATTTTACATCTTTCAAATGAATTATTTCTTCTTCAGAATATCTTTCTTCATTTAAATCTCCAGCTTGAAAATAACTTAACAAATTATTAACTTCTTCCCCATAAAATTCAAAATCTGAATCTTTACTCAAGTAAAAGCCTTCATCAAAAACAACAAAATTAAGACTAAGTAAAAGGATAAATATTGGGACTAAATAAGCTAGTTTCATCTAAACTCCTAAATATTCATTAATTAAAATATAATTCAAAAGATCTTCAAAATTCAAAACTAAATAGACAACTTTCTCCATAAAAAAAGAAACAAGACTACAAAGCTTATAACACTTCCTATCTCATTCCACCAAAACAATCCTTACACATCTTTAATTTTTCGTTCCAGCATTTTTTTCCAACAGTTCTTCCGCATTTAGAACAACTATGCTCAGCCTCTTCTCCTTTGCAAGATTCGCACATTACCATCCTCTAAATATACACAAAAAACTTTATAAACCTTTATACACTCAATTAAATAATGGCAAAAAAAGAAGGGATTAAAGAAAAAATTTCTAAACTAAAAACAAAATTAGTTAAGAATAAATATAAAAGTACAATTCAAAGAGATCGAAGAGATTATGTTAGAAAAATTAACTTATTCAAAAAGTTCTTCAAACCACAAGAATTCCTTTTAGAAGAAACTGATCAAATCAAATATACTGGTTTAAAGAAACTAACTGGCACAGATATTTATGAAGTTCAAAAACAAGCTTTATCTCTTCTAAAAAGAACACAAAGAAAATTTTCAAGAGCAACTTTAAACATTAATCTTAAAACTCACGATACTAAAGGTAAAAAAAGAAAATATACAATTAACATTAAAGCTGAAGAAGACAGAAAAATCTTAGCAAGATCTAAGCACGCAGATTGGGACCTTCCAAGAACTATGCACAAATCTGTAAAAAATCTTGAACAAGAAATACAACACAAATACAAAACTGAAGGCAAAAGAAGGAGATAATGATCTATATTGAATTACTAATACTTGTAATTTCATTAGCATTTCTAATTAAAGGAAGTAATATTTTTATTGACAACATAATTAAATTAGCTAAATTAGTAAATATTTCTAACTTTATTATTGGTTTGACAGTTGTAGCCATAGGGACTTCCTTACCTGAACTTTCATCAGCTATAGCTGCTGCTTTTCTAAATAACACAGACATTATTATTGGTAATGTTGCTGGTTCAAACATTGCTAATATTGCTTTAGTCTTAGGTGTTGCAACATTTTTTGCAGCATTAGCTATCGAAAAAGCAGTTTTCGAAAGAGAAGGAATTTTTCTTTTAGTTATCACAATCTTATTATTTGTTATGTCTCTTAACGGTTTAATTTCTAGAGCTGAAGGATCAATTTTATTTTCAATCTTCATTTTATATATCTTATATTTATACCATTCACCTTTATTTGCGGAAAGCACAGAACAAAATCTTTTAAGAAGATATTTGAATTTTGGAAAACTTGTAACAATCCACACTTTAAGAAATATTAAAACAGGTTTAGATTATACTACTTACTTAAATTTAATTAGAAAAGAAAAAAGAGCTTCTATTTATGCTTACTTAAAATTAATTCCTTTAATTGGAATATCTTTAGCAATAATTATTTATTCTTCAAAATACACCATTTCATCAGCAATTAACATTGCAACTTTACTAAGCATAAAAACTGAAATCATAGGAATAACATTATTAGCAATAGGGACTTCACTTCCAGAATTAGCTATAATAATAACAGCAGCAAAAAAAAGAAAAGGTAATTTAATTATTGGAACTATTCTTGGAAGCAACATTTACAATTTATTAATTGTTCTTGGGATTAGTTCAATGATTGTGCCAATAAGCATCACAGCTATTAGTTTATATTATTTAATCCCTGTTTTATTATTAATCACAGCATTTTTCTTATGGTTTGTAAGAACTAGTTGGGTTTTAAAAAAACCAGAAGGGATTTTACTTTTATTAGTTTACATATTATTTTTATTCGGGCTAAGCTTCTGGATACTCTTATAAATAATTAAACATCATATAATATAATGCCCAATTTTTATAAATCTAAAACAAAGGAGCTATTAAAAGAATTCAAAACTTCTCTAAAAGGTATTTCTGCTTTAGAAGCTAAAAAAAGATTAAAAAAATTCGGACTAAACAAAATTGCTAAAGAAAGAAAAATCCCTATTTTTAAAATTGCACTAAATCAACTTAATGATCCTTTACTTTGGATTTTATTCTTTGCAATTGCCGTCTCTTTAGTAATCCAACATTACATTGATGCATTTGTTATTTTAGCAATTGTTTTATTCAATGCTATTTTCGGATTCTTTCAAGAATTCAAAGCAGAAAAAGCAATTGAACATTTAAGAAAGCTACAAGAATCAAAAACTAAAGTTCTAAGAAACAACAAAGTATTAGAAATAAAATCTATTGAAGTTGTCCCAGGAGATATTATTCTTTTAGAAGAAGGAGACAAAGTTCCTGCAGATTCTAGACTTTTCGAAGTAACTGAGCTTAGAGTTGATGAAGCATCTTTAACTGGAGAATCCAATCCTGTAACAAAAACTATCAAAGTTCTTAGCAAAGCAAAAGCTTTAGGTGACCAAACAAATATGGTTTTCACAGGAACTATAGTTGTTAGCGGTAGAGGAAAAGCAATTGTCGTTGAAACTGGAACAAATACAGAGTTAGGAAAAATTGCTCATGAGATTGAAACAATTGAAGAAGAAATAACACCTTTACAAAAAAGATTAAAAGAAATTGGAAAATGGTTAACAATTTTTGTTGTTGGTATTTGTATATTAATATTTACATTAGGTATAGCTAGAGGATTTTTAATTTCAGACATGTTCTTAATGGCAATTAGTCTTGCTGTTGCTGCAATCCCTGAAGGATTACCAGCTGTTGTAACTATCACTTTAGCTCTTGGACTAAAAAAGATGCTTAAGAGAAAAGCATTAATCAGAAAATTAAGATCTGTAGAAACTTTAGGAAGCGTTACAGTTATTTGTTCAGATAAAACAGGAACTTTAACTAAAAATGAAATGACTGTTACTAAAATATTTTCTAACAACAAAGAATATGATGTTACAGGTATAGGTTACAGCATTCTAGGAAAAATATTATTCAAGAAAAAAGAGGCTTCAAAAGACCTATCAAAATTACTTACAGTTTCAACAACTTGTAACAATGCTACTTTAGATGTAGGAGATCCAACTGAAAGAGCACTAAAAGTTTTAGCAGAGAAATCAAATATAAAAGCTATAGAAAGAATTTCAGAAGTACCTTTTTCTTCAGATTCTAAATTTATGTCTGTTACAGATAAAAATAAAATTCAATATATGAAAGGGGCTTTAGAGATTGTTCTAAAAAAATGTTCTTACATAGAAATAAATGGTAAAAAAAGAAAACTAACTGCGAAAGATAAAAAGATTATCCACGAAAAGAATGCAGAATTATCTAAAGAAGCATTAAGAGTTCTTGCAATTGCTTATGGTAAAAAGGATTTAATTTTCTTAGGTTTAGTTGGTATGATTGATCCTCCAAGAGAGGAAGTACACAAATCTATTGCTTTATGTAAAGAAGCTGGTATTCGAGCAGTAATGATCACTGGAGACCACAAACTAACTGCAGAAGCTGTTGCAAAACAAGTTGGCATTCAAGGAGATTCAATTGAAGGTATAGAGCTAGATTCTCTTTCAGACAAACAATTACAAAAATTAGTTAAAAAAGTTTCAGTATATTCAAGAGTAAATTCTTTACACAAAGCTAGAATTCTAAAATCTTTACAAGCTAATGGTGAGATTGTAGCAATGACTGGTGACGGAGTTAATGACGCACCTGCAATCAAACAATCTAATGTAGGAGTTGCAATGAACATTAAAGGTACAGAAATTACAAAAGATGTTTCAGATTTAATTTTACTTGATGATAATTTTGCAACTATTGTTGCTGCAGTTGAAGAAGGCAGAACTATTTACAACAACATAAAGAAATTTGTAAAATATTTATTAGCTGCAAACTTTGGAGAAATTGCTATCATAACCCTTCCTATTCTATTTGGCTTCCCTCTTCCAATGTTACCTGTACAAATCCTTTGGATAAATTTAGTAACTGACAGCTTCCCTGCTTTAGCTCTTGGTGCTGATCCTGCAAATCCTAACATCATGAAAAATAAACCAAGAAATCCAAATGAAAGTTTCTTTGCAAACACAAAAACATTCATGTTCTTCGCAACAATAATTTCAACCTTAGTAACTTTAGGTATTTTCTTATACTATCTAAACCAAGGTGCTGCAATAGAAACTGCAAGAACTGTAGCATTTACAACTTTAATTATGTTTGAACTATTCTTAGTATTTTCTTGTAGATCAGACACAAGTTCATTATTCAAATTAAAAAATAACTTTTACTTAATTGGAGCTGTACTTTTATCTTTGACTTTACACTTATTACTAATCTATACACCACTATCAGTATATTTTAGTTTAACAGCACTAACATTCCAAGATTGGGTTTTGATAGTTCCTTTAGCTTCTTTAGGATTCATATTCTTTGAAATAAAAAAATTAGTAAAAAGAAAAAAATAATTATTCAACAGGTTCTCTTAATCGTCTAATAACTTCTAAATATTCAGCACCTCTCATCAGAGCATCAATTTCTCCACCATATTGTCCATTCATATCCCCAACTATTCCTTGGTTAAGTAAACTAGGAATACTTGCTGCCAGTTTATATTGATCCAACAAAGACAAAACAGCACTAGCTCTAGGACATAACCAGCTATTAAATTCTTCTTCAGGCATTTCTACCAATTTCCTTATATCTTCTCTTCCCATTAATATAGCTCTATCATAGTTTGTCATTTTGTTTTACCTCAAAAAACAAATTAAAATCCACAGTATTTAAACTTTATCAAAGAAAAACATATTTAAAGATCTTAACACCTATTTAAAAGAATGAGAATAAAAACTCTAAAAGCAAAGATTATAAAAAATTCTAGAAATGAAAATACTATTCAAATAACTATTAACAAAAAATTCAAAGCATCAGTTCCATCTGGAGCTTCTACGGGTACACACGAAGTCAAAGCATACAAAAAAACTGCAAAATATGCTGTAGACTATCTAAACAAACATCATGACCACTGGAAAAATAAATCCTTTGACGAATTTTATGATTTAGAAACTTTTGAAAATCTAAACTTAGGTGGAAACCCCATTCTTGCTTTACAACTTACAACATTAAAAGCAATGTCAAATAATAAAATCTACAAATATCTAAATCCTAAATCTAAAATTTTACCTACTCCTTTAGGAAATGTAATTGGTGGAGGTTCTCACACAAAACTAAAAAGTTCAGATATACAAGAATTCCTTTTAATTCCTAAAGCTAAAACTTTCAAAGAGAGATATTTAGCAAACAAACATGCATACAAAGAGATTAAAAAGAAATTGAATACAAAAAAACTAACTGATGAAGGAGCTTTTATTCCAAATATATCAACAACTGAAACTTTAGACTTCTTAAACAATTATTTACAAGACAAAGTTCTAGGAATAAAAATAAACTTAGGCTTAGATATTGCTGCTTCAGAGTTTTACAAAAACAAAACTTACAACTACAAAAACTTTTCAAAATCAAATAAAACAAACAAACTAAAAAAACAAGAACAAATCAATTTAGTAAATTCTTGGATTTCTGATTATAACTTAAAATATGTAGAAGATCCTTTAGAACAAGAAGATTTCAGAGGATTTTCAAAATTAGATCAAAGAGCTTTAATTTGTGGAGACGATTTAATTACGACAAACATTAAGAGATTAAAATCTGCAATGCAACAAAAATCTATCAATTCAATAATAATCAAACCAAACCAAATTGGATCCTTAATAAAAACAAAAGAGATTGTAGACTTTGCACACTCTCACAATATAAAAACAATAATCTCTCACAGATCAGGAGAAACCTTAGATTCTTCAATTTCACATTTAGCAGTTGCTTGGAAAATTCCTTACATAAAAACTGGAATCTTTGGCAAAGAAAGAGAATCTAAATTAAAAGAATTATTAAAAATAGAAAATGAAATCAAAGCCTAAAGTTGGACTAGCACTTGGAGGTGGAGCTGCCAGAGGATTATCTTATATTGGAATTCTAAAAGTTTTAGAGAAACACAAAATACCAATTGATTACATTGCAGGAACTAGCATAGGTGCAGTTGTTGGTGCATTATACGCAGCAGGTTATTCTTCTAAAGAACTCGAACAAATTGTAAAGGATACAAAATGGAAAGAGCTTTTAGAAGTTTCAGATTTTCAACTAGGATTAATTCAACAAAGTAAAATTCAAGATTATTTAAAAGAACTTTTCAAAGGTAAAAAATTTGAAGATTTAAGAATTCCTTTAGCAGTTACAACAATTGACATCAAAGCTGGTAGAGAAGTTGTTTTTGATTCAGGTAATTTAGTAAAAGCTGTAAATGCAAGTATGTCAATACCTGGATTATTCACTCCAGTAGAAATAAATAACAGGAATTACTTAGATGGTGGAATTATTGATCCTGTTCCAGTAGGAGTATTAAACAGAAAAAAAATACCTGTTACAATTGCTGTAGATTTATCAATACCCATTGAAAGATACAAATTTTCTTCAGCTGTAGACCCAAAAGACCATCCTCTTTTTACTAGTTTCATTGAAAAAACTGCTATTAAACTAAAAAAACATTTGAAAGTTAAAAAAATACTACCAACAACAATTTCCTGGGCATTTAATCCAAAAAAGATAGTTGAATATTTTAGTACACCTCCTTCAGAAATATTTAGAATTTCAGCAAAATCTTTTCATATTCTTACAAGTGAATTATCTAAATCTAAACTAAGAGAACACAAACCTTCCGTTATTATCAGACCAGATTTAGACGATGTAGGACTTTTTGACTTCCATAAACTCAAAAAATGTATAAAAAAGGGAGAATTAGCAGCCCAAAGACACATTGGAGAGATTGAGAAGTTAGCTAAAATATAAATATTAACAACAAAAAGCTTTTTAAACCCTTAATATTTTCACTAGCCCATGGTAGAAGAACAAGAAGTACATTTAACAGATCTAGATAATTATCTAAAAGCAGGATTACACATTGGTACCAAATTCAAAACTAAGTACATGGCACCCTTTATTTACAAAATTAGATCAGATGGTCTTGCAGTTCTTAACGTTAAAAAAATTGATGAAAGATTAGCTGTTGCAGCAAAATTCTTAGCACAATACAATCCAAACGAAATTTTAGTGGCTTGTAGAAGAGAAAATGGTTGGGCTGGAGCTAAATTATTCAAAAAAATGACTAAAATTGATACTCAAGCTGGTAGATACAGACCAGGTTTACTAACAAATGCTTCTTTAGAAGATTTCAAAGAGATTAAAGTATTACTTGTAACTGATCCAAGACCTGATAAGAATGCAGTTGTAGATGCAGTTAAAATGGGTATTCCCGTTATTGCTTGTTGTGATACAAACAACGAAATTAATTATATTGACTTAGTAATACCTTGTAACAACAAAGGAAAAAAATCTTTAGGTTTAATGTTCTGGATTTTAGGTAAAGAATACCTTAAGAATAGAGGCCTAATAAAAACTGATGCAGAAGCACCAATTCCTGTTGAGGAATTTATCAAAGAAGATTAATTTTTTTTATTATTAAAAATCATAACCCATATCTATTATCAAATATTTTAATTTGCCTTCAACATTATTTACATAAACATGTTTAGGATTGGATTCATAATCTTCTTCATCCAACTCATCTTCATCAAATTGAGATTCAAAATCTACATCAAAAAGATGACCAGCATCCTCTAAATTTAATCCTCTTTGCATTCTCAAAACTTCATTTCTAGCTTTAATAGCAAGATCTGGAAATTCTTTAACAAAGTCATCAAAATCAATATAATCTTCTGGAATTAATTCCATTAAAAGAAAACCTTCTCCTGCAATATAAGGATGTACAGTTTCAAAAATCCCTTCATTCTCAGTCCTAAGTAAATCTTCAAAATAAGTTCTTCCTACTTCTGTATTCATATCTGTATGATAAACTTTCAAAGCAAATTTTTCTTTTCCAATAAAAACAGAATAAACACTACCTTCAAATCCTTCATCAATTAATTTAAAACCAGCATTATCTAAATCCTCAGAATATATTTCTTCATTATTATATTTTTT
>JABHLH010000002.1 GCA_018692925.1 archaeon | reverse complement strand
ATTTTTTTTGGAGATTTTTTGGAACTTGACTTCTAATGTTATCTATTTTTTCTTGGATGGATTCTATTTTGTCATTTAAATTTGAAAGGTAGTTAATTTTAGTTCTAATGTCATCTATTTTTTGGATTCTATCTCTAATGGAAGTAGTATAACTTTTATAGTCTTTGGAGATTTTAATTGATTTTTTGTTTTGGAATAACTTATGAATTTGTAATGTAGCATTTTTTCTATGTTTACTAGAACCCATTCTTACAACTAGATTCTTTGATAATATAGATCTTAGTTTAGTATTGACTACATCTACTGCTTGATTATTTTTACTGGCAAAGAGTACAGATTTATTATTCCATACAGCATTAGCAATTATGTTAAGTACAACTTGAGATTTACCAGTTCCAGGAGGACCAGTAATCACACTTATGTTATTTGATATGGCTTTTACTACTGCCTTCTCTTGAGAATTGTTCAGCTGAAAAATTTCTAAAATCTCATTTTCTTTTGGTACTTTTTCTTTCTCTGAATTCCAAAATAAGCTAGAAATAGAAGTTCCTTTTAATTCTTGTTTGGATACTTTTTTTAGTTTTTCTAATTCATCAATTAACCCTTGAGTAATCCCCATTTTACCGCCAACATATAGGATTGCTTTGTTAATCAATTGAGGAGAAGAATTGACAATTAATGGTTTTTGGTCAAGATCTGAATAGGATTTTGTGGTGTCAAAACTAAGTAAATCTTTTATTTTTTCTAATTTAATGTGAAAATCTTGTTCTTCGTCAATTTCCAAACGAATTTTGTTTATTTCTTCTAAGTTGAAATGACTTTTAGTTAGAAGATAGTGATTGAACTCAAGAGATACAGATTCCTTAGTAAACACAATTGATTCTTCTTTTTTTTCAAAGAAAACTTCTACAAAGAAAATAGGACTAACCTTTCCATTTGAGTCCATAAATAAGGGATAACCATAATAAATAGGCATATTCTTTTGACTTCGTTGATAATTATTTACAATGTTTTCAATATACGGTGTATTTGAGACATTAATTTGCTCCTTTTTTTTGGAAAAAAACTCTTCTTTTTTAAAAACTTTGGAGTAAAACTTTTTTCCATCAGATCTATAATTGAAAGTAAATGACAAAATATCTTCTTTTTCTAGACAAGATATATAGTAGCTAAGTAATTGGCGGAAATCATTTATAGACTCTAGGTGTTTTAACATGGATATATAGGAATACTAGCTTCCTTTTAATATTATCTGCAGAGATGTTATATGTGCGTAATAATAGGAACTTTAGTCCGATAAGAACGAGTAAGATGTATAAATAAAATACAATTACTTTTTAGTGAATAATGACTTATTTTTATTATAACAATTTAAACAAACAGGTTTTTCCATTGAAGAATTAAATTCTTTATTACAAATATGACAACATTTTTCTTTGTATGTTTTATCAGAATATTTACTCCAACTTTTGTAACATTTATTACACAAAGGAACTTTTGGATTTAATTTAATTTCAGTTTTACACCTAATACAATGTCCTTTTGTAGATGAATTATTATTTTTGTTTGGAATAACTTTTTCAACAGTTACTTTAATTTCATCATTATTTCTAATCAATCTTTGAATTTCTTTATTTATATCTTCATATAATTGTGGGTCTTTATCTTTAATTACAACAATACCCATTTCATCATTATTAACTTGAGAAAATTCATAAAAATTCATTGAAGTAATTAAAGCTCTTTCTTCATTTAAATAACATTTAGCATGTAGCTTTTCACAATTTCTGAGCCTGACGGAACTTAACTTTTTTAACCAATTACTCTCAGTTGGCTTAAGTTTATTTTCACGATAAAGTATGTCAATATAGATTCGCATTCTATCTTGGTCTTCAAGCATTTCTTTAAATCTATCACTTATTTGAAGATAAGGACTAACAATAACTAATTTTTCTTTGGCATTTTTTATGATTTGCCCTAATTCATTTGAAATTCCAAGAGTATCTAAAAATTTTGCCATGGATATGTTAAATAAGTTATTAATATATAAATATATCTAAGAAATCATAAAAAAAATAAAAAAAATTTAAGCTAATTGTGCGTCAATAATTCCAGCAATGGTGTCGTAAGATTGTGCACCAACAACTAACTCAGTTCCTACCAAGAAACTAGGGGTTCCAGTAATTCCTAATGATGAACCAGCTGCCATATCTGCTGTAACTAAATCAGTTTTCTCACCAGACTCTAAACAGGAATTGAATGTATCCATATCTAAACCTAATTCTTCAGCAACAGTTACTAAATAATCTGAAGTCAAAAGATCTTGGTTTTCGAATAAAGTGTCGTGGTATTCCCAGAACATATCCTGATCAAATGCACACTCAGTAGCTTCAGCTGCTGCTTGAGCATTTGCGTGGAATGATAAAGGGAAGTTTTTGAAAACTAAATTAACTCTGTCACCATATTCTTCCATGATAAGTTCCATTGTCCAATATCCTCTTTCACAGTAAGGACATTCGAAATCTGAGAATTCAATAATTGTTAATTCTGGATTTTCTGCACCCATACTAGGATCAGTACTTGTATCAATGTCAGGTAAATCACCAGTAGTTGTATCAATAACTACATCATCAACAACAGTATCACCAGTAGTATCAACAACAGCTGCTGTTCCTTCCATAGGAATTGCAGTAGGGAATAATACTTCTCCATCTAAAGTAACATAAGAAGTGTAATCTTCAGTAATTCCATTTGAATAAGTAATTTCTAAAGCTAATTTGTAAAGCCCATTCTCTTCACTTACAGAAACTAATTCTGCTTCACCTAGACCACCAGCTAAAAGTTCACTATTAATGTAACTTACAGCAGTATCCGCAACTTCTGATGAATCAGTTGATGCACTGACACCTGAGAAGCTCGGAAGGCCATAGGAGTATAGTCCAACAATTATTATTAAAAGTAATATATACGTTGTATATTTCCAAGTTTTTAGTCTAACCATTATAATTCCTCCATGTATTGAATATTATTTTCTAAAATAGTTTATTTAAAGATTTATATCCTTCGATATAACCCCTTATAAGAATAACTTGAGTAATATAAATCCTTATAAATCTTATGTATTAAATTAAAGTTATGGCTTTGTTTGATAGATGGAGAGGGAAAACTTTGTATTTCCCAGGATGTTCTGCAAAATTCTTACAAAAAGATATTCAAAGAAGGCATGAACAGCTATTAACAGTCTGTGGAATTGAATATGTAAAGTTGCCTGAGTTGGAAGTTTGTTGTGGTATGCCAGCTTTAGAATTTGGATTTAAAGATGATTTTAGAAATTTGAAATCAAAAAATAATAACACTTTCAAAAATCAAAAGATTAGTAAAATTATTTGTTCTTGCCAAAAATGTTATATGGCTTTTAAGAAATATTATGAAGAAATTGAAGTTGTGCACATCTCTGAAGTTATATTAGAAAATATTGAAAAGTTGGAAAAGAATTTAGAAGGAGAAGAAGTTACATTTTATGATGCTTGTAATCCTGAGAAATATCCTGAGTTGTATGATAATCCTAGAAAAATTTTAAATGAAATTAGAGTGAGAGTTGAAGAGTTAGAATTCAATAAAGAAAAAAGTATGTGCTGTGGGAAAAGTTTAGAATGTGTGTCAGAAGGAGTTGCACAAAAAATGGCAGATGAAGTTTTGAAAAGTGTGAAAACAGAGAAACTAGTTTGTATGTCACCTGATTGTTATTTGTATTTGAAGAAAAATAATAGAAGAGGAATTAAAGTTTTAGAATTGTCAGAGGTGTTGTTATGAAACTAGATGAGATCTTTCCTAAGAATAGAATGTCTTTGAATGAAATTGATAAAACAGTATATGCAAGAGATGCTTCTGAATATGAAGGTCTTTGTAAAGCTGTGGTTTGGCCGAAAACAGCTGAAGAAGTTCATCAGTTAGTGCATTATGCTAGACGAGCAAATGATAGGTTGACTATTAGAGGTGCAGGAACAAGTAGCTTCGGAGGATGTGTGCCAGCAGATTCAATTGTTGTTGATATGTCTAAAATGAATAAAATTATTGAAGTTGGAAAAGATTATGTTATTGTAGAAAGTGGAATGGTAGTTGATGATTTGAATAAAGAATTGAAAAAAGTGAAAAAGTTTTTTCCTATTGTTCCTTTAGAATCCGAAGTTTGTACAATAGGTGGAATGTTGGCAACAAATTGTTTGGGACTAGAAACTTATTATGGAAAAATGCAAGATTGGATTTTAGAAATTAAAGTTGTGGATGGAACTGCAAAAGTTTTAGATTTGAGTCCTGTTCCTGCGAGATCATTTATTGGAACAGAAGGAGTTATGGGAATTGTTTGTAGAGTTAAATTGAAAGTTTTAGCAAAGCCTATTATGAAAACAGTGTCAATATTCAAATTTAATACTTTGAGAGTAATGTTGGAAAAAGTTAATGAGTTGGAAAATGATGAAAATGTTTTGGAGATTTATTATTTAGATGAGTTCTGTTCAAATTTGTTAGAATTAGGTGGAGAGATGCATTTGATTGTAGAATTAAAAGATGAATCTGGTCTGATAAAAAATAAAGATGAAATTAATAGTTTGAATGAAATGAAAAAAACTTTGCAGCATATATTAATCAATAAAAGATATGGACAAAAAGAAGATGTGAAAATTCCAATGGAAGCAATGTCTAAATTTTTGTTCTGGTTGAGAAAAAATAATGTTCCAAGTTTTGCATATTTGAAATTAGGAATTGTGCATCCCTGCTTTAGAGATTATTCTAATTTGCCTAAGGAAATGTATCAAATTGTGAAAAGATTAGAAGGTGAATTAAAAGGTGATTATCCAATGGGAATTAAAAGGAAAGAATTTATTCCTAAAAATGTTCAAGAACAGTTGGCAGTTTTGAAAAATCAGTTCGATCCTGCAAGAATATTTAATAGAGGTGTTTTAATTGATTAAATGTACAGAATGTGGATTGTGTAAAGAAGTTTGTCCAGTATTTAGAGTTTTGAAAAGAGAAAGTGTTTCTCCAAGAGGGTTTGCAATTCTGCAAAATAAAGAAGTTTATAATAAAATGTTCTACATGTGTTCTCTGTGTAATAATTGTAAAGTTGTTTGTCCGTATAAAGTAGATTTGAAGTTGTTAGAAACTAGGGAAGAAGTGAATAAAGAATCTGGTGCTACTGATAAAATGAAAGAGATAATTGAGAATTTGAGGAAAAGTGGAAATCCTTATGGTGAGTGAAGTACATCCAAACAATCTGATACTTCTTCGGGAATAGTTCCCCATTGACCATATATCTCTAATAAATCTAAAGTATAACTTGATCTTAAAACAGAAAATTCTCTAGAATAAATTCCTTCCCTTTTTATTAAAACTAATTCTTCGCATTCTCTTTCTAATCTTGCAGTCTCTTCAACTAAAGTCCAATATTCTATTGGGGATGGTCTTGGAGATTCTATAATATTTGTAACTTGTATATTTATAGGTGAACAAGCTGTGAGATATAGTAAAGATAAAAACATTCTATGTTAAAAGATAAAATTAAAGTTAATAAGAGTTAGGTTTAATTATATTTAAACTTCTTATTATATTTTTTGTGATTGAATATATTTAAAATTAAAATAGTAATTTCAGAATTATTTCCTTCAATGGAATATATTAATCTCCACCCATCAACAAGATTTAATTTCCAAATATTATTTACAGCAAATTTTATAATATATTCTTTAGGTATTTTATCTTTAGAAATATGTGTACCATACTCTGGATCAATTCTAAGAAAGTTTGTTTTTTGTTTTACTGAATTTAAAATAATTGTGTTAAGTTTATTATATTCTTTTTTTGCATCAGTAGATAATATGATTCTAATATCTTTATCTTTCCACTTCATATCTCAGTGCCTTCTTCAATTGCATTACGCAATTTAGGGCTTGAATTGTGTATCCAAAGAATTCCCTTTCTACCATCAAGAATCTTTCCACTATCCTCTAAATATTCAAGAATTAAATTAAGAGTTTGATGCATAATTTTTTTAGGAAGCATTTTCTTTAATTCCTCTCTTGAAATGAGATCCTTTGCATTTTTTATTGTATTTTCTACCATAAGGATTGTCTTTAAATTGGGATAGTGTATTACTTTTGTCAGTTCCATTTTTATTAAACCTATATAAAATTATATAAATAGTTGTATAAACTTATATATAAATCTTTTGTTTTATTCCTATTCTATTTCTTCTATATTTACCACCTCTTCACTAATTATTATTACCATAAAGATTTTTAGAAATTCAAATTAAAAAAAGTTAGTTAAGATTTTTTGAAAAATTTTCAGAAATCACTTCAAAACTTCACCAGTTTTCCTAGACCAAAGGACTAAATCAAGTTCGTCCATAGGAATTTTAATCTCTTTGGACCAAAGTTTCATCTTTTCTTCAATCTCTAAATATTTCTTTTTATTCAAAGATTTAGGAATCTCTTTAATGACTCCAAATTCTTCTAAAGATCTTAAAATATGTTTGTCCAAAATAGCATAATCAGAATAACCTATATTTCTTAGAAAGTGAGAAGATTCTTTGTAACCAAGACCTTTGATATTTTTTACCAAATATTCTCTGTCAAATTTTATGGGAATAGTTCTAGCATAAAATATGTATTCAGTTCTTCGATTATAAAAACGACAACTTAATTCTTTTAATTTCTTGTTTAATTCTTCATAAGTAGAATCAATTAGAATATCTTTAGATCCTTCAACAACTCTTGAAGCCATTTTTGAAGAAGTGTTTGCAGCTAAAATACAAAAGCAAAGTTCAAAAAAGATCTCTCTATCATCTTTCTTTGTTTTAAATTCAGAAAGCCTCTCATCAATTATCTTCTTGTTTTTCTGAAAATGAGAGTATAGCTCGTTTAACTTCTTGGATGACTTCATCTAAAGGTTTTCCTGTGGTTTTAATGTAAACATCATAGTTTTTCTTATCATCAATGTCAACACTGTATAATTTTTGGTACTTTTTTCTGTCTACTTCCCACCTTTCTTTGTTTCTAATAGCTAATTCTTCTGGTGAAGATGCTGGAGCTTCAGAGTTTCTTTGATTTTCAAATATTCTTTTTGCAGCTTCTTCATAAGTAACATCTAAAAATATCTTAATTGCATCTTCAATAAAATTGAATGCTAGTTTACTATCAAATATAAAATTGTCTTCCTCTTCACCAATCTTTTTTGTTCTTGAATCAACTTGATGGTCAATGTCATCAGATCTGATTTTCATGAAATCTTCAATTGTGTAACCTTTTTCTTTAGCAATCTCACGCATTAAGTCCCCAGTAGAATAATGCTTTAAATTTAAGTCTTTAGCTAAAGCCTTTGCAATAACAGATTTTCCTGAACCAATTCTACCACATAATGTTATTTTCATAAGTATAATTAATTAATAATAATATAAAAGGATTATTCTTTTATCTTCTTTTCAAGCCGAATCCGATTAGTCATTCCAAAAGCATATTTGGAGATTACCTTTTTTGCTTCCAAAGTTTTTAACAATCTGTGGATTTTAACCTTAGATAATTTAGATTCAATAACCAAATCCCTTTGAGTCATATAGCCATTGTGGTTTTCTAAGATCCCAATAATCTTCTTTTCATCTGGAAGTAAAACATCAGAATCAACTTTGTTTTCGTGCTTCTCTTCAACCTTTTTTTCAGTCTCTTTTACAGCTTCAGTTACTATAACTTTCTGGTTAGATCTCATCAAAGCAATACCAGATAAAAGACTTGTGATGCTTCCAAATATAGTTATGATTGACATGAAACCTGAGAACCATTTGAAGATTGCAATAGCTCCATCTTGAGGCATTACTCTTTTCAATATGAAAATTTGGCCACCATTTAGGAAAGTAATTAAGAAAAATACAAAGAGTAAAACAGAAATTCCAAAGTAAATAAAACAAAGTATCATTACAATGTTTTTGAATGTGGTTTCAAGTTGTTTCATCGTTTTACGCCTTATTACGCCATTTTACAAGGACAATTTAAATGGTGTTTCTGATTTAATTGAGTTTAGATCCGCAGCTTTTAAGGTTTGTGGATCTGAGGAGGTATGAAAAAATGAAAAAAATATGGGCAATATTGTTGCTGGCTCTTGTGGTGCTGAGCACAACAAGTGTAATGGCTGCAGAAGAAACTACAACAGATGAAATAGAAATAGCAGTAGTAGAAGAAACAAGAGAACATAATTTTCCACTACAACCAGTAAAATGGGCTATTGAACAAGTAATGGACAAGTATGACCTTAGTGTAGATGATAGTATTGGAGATCTGATAGATGCTATTGAAAATGAAATAGATGAAAGAAAAGATGAGCTTATGGAACTATTAGGTGTGGACTCTGAAGAAGAACTTGAAGAAGCTTTGAAAACTCAAAAAATTGAGAAGTTAAGAGATGTTTTAGGTTTAGATGAAGATCTAAGTGATAAAGAAGTTCTTGAAATTGCTAAAGAAGCTAGACATGAAAAAGTGACAGAATTACTTGGATTAGAAGAAGAGGCAGGTAAGGATGAAGTTAAAGAAGCAATGTCAGAATGGAGAGAAGAAAATCACTGGCTATTTCCAAAGATCAAACAAAAATTTAGATTCATGTTCCCTTAGATCTTTCCCCAAAAAAGAATATAAGGTAAAATCTAGGATATTCAGGGTTTGAGTGTCCTAGATCTTTTTTTATTTTTTTAGTTAATTTTATAAAGGATTTCTTTAAAAAAAATATTATGTATGAAGGAGATTTAGAGCAAAAATTTTCAGAAGGAGAGTTATTAGAGAGATCTCTAGAAGAAATTCTTAGAATGCAAAGTGTAGGCGAAATAAATGAAACAAATGCTCTAAGAATGGAAACTTTGGTAAGATATTCTTCATATGGACAAGTTTATGCTGCATCAATTTTAGATCCAAGTATAAAAAAGAGATTAGAACATAATGTAATATTAAGAAAAGATGCTCAAGAATACGGGATTGATTTAGATAAATGGCATGAAGGAATTGAAGATTCAAATCATTTAAGATTAAAATTAGAAAAACAAGCAATATTAGAAGGAGATAAGATTTATTCATATCTTGGAGAAGCATTTAGTATTGTTGAAGAATATAGAGAAAAAAGTTCTATGTCATTTGAATATTTTCCAGAAGAATTTTCGCATGTAGATTATGAATTATTAGTTGATAATTTTAAGGAAGGAAACTATCCTGAACTTTTAAATAATTTATTTGGTTATACTCTTACAGAGGAATCTGAGGAAAGATATATAGAAATTTTAGAAGAATTAGAAGGGACAATTGATCTTGATGATGATTATTTTCATATGAATAAGAATGAAAGACAAGGAATAATTGATCAAATACTTCCTAAACTAGTAGAAAGTGATAAAGAAATATTTGAAAATGAATTTGAATTGAGATTAAATAAAAGATTAGAAGATTCCAAATTATCATCCTGTTATGAAACTTGGCAAAGAACTAGAGTAATTGAAAATGAAGTAGAATTAAAAGAGACATTAAAATCTTTAAGAGATTTTGTTACAGATAATCCTTATACAAATACTAAAGGGTTTAAAAATTCTTTTTTAAGATTTTTTATAAATGGAGAAAATGAGATTGTTTTGAAAGATTATTCTTATGTTAAAGTTTTTGATTTTGAGGATTCAAAAGTTAGTAATTTACAAGAGCATATTGATAATATTGAAGACCCAGATTTAATATCTTCAAGAGTTAAGAATGTTGCAGAAGTAGAATATAGTTGTCAAGTTGAAGCTTTGTTGCCAAGAGATGTTAGTTTTGGAAATGATGGAGGATGTTGTATTGCTGCAAGTATTTTAAATCCAAATAATCAAGACCAAATAGAAAATGAAGATTATATCCCATTTTATCAATTAGATGAAGGAACAATAGTTGTAGGAATTTATCAAAAAGCTGTTTTATCAAAAAGTAAAAAAGAATTGAATAGAAAAAAAAGAAGAGTGGGAATGTTATTAGTTCATGCTGGAATTGATTTAGAAAATAAAGCTGTTCAAGCAGTTAATTCATTAGAATTATCAAGTGCAATGAATCCATTATCAAATAAATCTTTGGAAAAATTAACAAGACATTGTTTAGGATATGTAGACCAATTAGGAATTGAAAATGGATTTGAAGGTTTAGTAATGGGAAATCACCATTATAATACAGCAGTAAATTATATACCTAAAAACCTGAGATTATTATCTATATTAAAAGATGGTAGTGATGAGATTATGAAATTGCCAGATCATACTCTAGAAGGAAAACAAGAATGGTATTCTGAAATTTTTGATAAAAATGGAAATTCAAAAAAGAAGACAATTATTTGGATAAGAAAACCAGATGAAGAAAGTATTTTAGAATAATTATTCTAATAAACTACCATAACCAATTAATCTAAATCTGTGACCTAGTAATCTAGAAATTGTAATCTTGTCATCTTTAGAAGCGCAAACAGGTAATTTTAATTTTGCTTTGAAAAAACTTTTTTTAATTTCAGTAACCATACCAACAGTAGCTGAAGAATTTACATTAAGCATTAACATTTCACCCTTCTTAATAGGATTAACTTTTAATTCTTTCTCAGAACCAACAACTCTTTTCAAAAGATTTGGTTTTAATTTAAGTTCGTAATAAACGGGAGGTAATTTGTTTGGATAACCAATTACATTTCCAGAAAGTGAATCTGATTTTACTAAGGAAGGATCTAAGGAAGTTAGTAAAGCAATAGAACCACCAGGATGAGCTTCAGTTAAATCGTCAGAACCACTTTTGATACTTGTGATTTTTGTAGTAACTGGAATCCATTTAACTCTACCCTCTTTCTCAACTTTTCTACCAGGTCTAATTTCTACCTTATCTCCAACTTTTAATACACCTTGTTTAATTGAACCACCTAAAACTCCACCAAGAATTTTGTTAGCAGAAGCACCAGGTTTGTTAATGTCAAAAGTTCTAGCAGTAAACATAATAGGGTCTTTCTTAGAATCTCTTTTTGGAGTTTTGAACTTTTCTTGAATATTTTCTAATAATAAATCAATATTTACATTTAATTTTGCTGAGATTGGAACAACAGGTGCATTTTCTGCAATAGTTCCCTTTACAAATGCTTTGATCTCATTGTAATTTTTAGTAGCTCCTTCTTCAGAAACTAAATCAACTTTGTTTTGAACAATAATAATATCTTTAATTCCAGCAATCTCTAAAGCCATTAAGTGCTCTTTAGTTTGAGGTTGAGGACATTTTTCATCTGCAGCAACCAATAGGAGAGCTGCATCCATAATTGCACTACCTGAAAGCATTGTTGCCATTAAAGTTTCGTGACCAGGAGCATCAACAAAAGAAATTGCTCTTAGAAATTTACCTTTCTCTTTGGAATCTTCTAAAGTTTCAGTAGTAGAATATGTTTTTGCTTTTGGAAAATGATAAATTGAAGTGTTTGCATAACCCAAACGGATAGTAATCCCTTTCTTAACTTCTTCAGAATGAGTATCTGTCCATTGACCAGAAAGTCTTTGAGTAATAGTAGTTTTACCATGATCAACATGACCGACTAAGCCAATACTGATTTCAGGTTGTACTACTTTCTTATTTACCATCATATTAACAAAATTTTGGTTGTTTATAAAATTAACCTAAAGGAGAATTAATGCATACTATCTAATAAAATGAAGAATCTTTTTTAGCTTGCTTTAACAATGTTTCCCAGTCACTGTAATAATGTCATCTTTTTCAAGTATTTCGATCTCTTCTAAGTCATTGATAATAATATCATTTCCAGGAAGTAAATAATTAACATTAAGACCTTCGATCTTAACTTTGTGTTTCCTATCAAATTCAATAACTTTTGTTGGACCTTCTACACTCAAATGAGGGTCATTTGTTTCAAAAAAACTAATAAAGCAAGGTCTATGATTGTAGTCTTCAGGATCTAACCTTTTCTTTCTTGCAATCAATACACTCTTAGTTTTATGTTTCATCTTAAACCTCTAACTCGAATTACTCAGCTTTTGGAGCTTCTTCTTTAGGAGCAAAAATGTCTTCTAAAGATTTAGCACCATACTTGATAACTTTAAGATTGATTTGAGTAATATTTGAAGATATAGTGTTTCCACAAACTGTTTTTCTTATCTTCAAACCTGCTCTATTTTTTCTCATAGCTGTACCACGAGACAATAAAAGCTTTCTTCTCTGAGAACTATTAATATTACTTTTCATTGGAAATCCAGCAGAATCTGATCCACCTTTGATCTCTAATTCATATCCTTCTAGACCTAAGAAGCCACCATTAAGCTTTTCCCCAATCTTTTTACCAATAACTGATTCATCTTCTAAAGCCTTTTGAAAAGTCTTTCCAGTTTTTACATCATTTATTACAAATTTGAATTCTGCCATATTGTAATTTGTTTTTCAATGGTTTATAAAGTTTTTGGAATGCTTGTAGGTAATACTCGAGAGTAGTTATACAACTAGAAGGTTAATTAACTTCAAGTTCATTGTAAGGCGAGAGAGTTTTAGGTGTAAATCCTACTATTTGACCAAGGGAACCATAGGCTAAATCAAAGTCTAAACCAGTAGTTTCAACAAAAACTTCTAGAGATTTTTCCACACCTAATTCTTGTATTAATAAAGGAGTTGTCTCTCTAATATATCCTGTAATATCTCCAGGTGTTTTTACATTAGAGTATAATAATCTTAACATTGATTCTGGATCATTTTTAGGAATTTCAAAACCTAGATCTTTTGCTGCTATTTCAAAACCTGCTCTTGGACAATGACCCATCCCATTATGGTAATTATATAACAAATCAAAAGGAATTCCCATATTTTCATGAAATCTTTCTTTAGAATATTTTGTAGCATAAAATGTGCTCGCTGTTGAAACAGATGCTACAAGAAATGAACCAAGAATAGCTAAATTTTCAAAAGCTTCATTAAATGTAGAACTTTCTATCCCATAACCCTTGTAATCTAAGTAAGCTAGAGTTGAACGAAAGACTAGTAATGAAGTTAATGCTAAAACTGAAGCACTGGAATATTTATTGTGATTAATTGATTTTAATACATCTTTTAGTGTTGACATAATAATTTTTTTAAAGAAGTTATTAATAAGGTTTTTGGAAGACTAAACTCCCCATAAATGATTTTCTTTTCTTTTAAGTTCAGCTAATTCTTTTAGAACTAAAATATCATCAGGTTTTAAGAATCTTTTTAATCTTTTCAAACTTCTAAAATTATTTTCATTCATATCAACAAAAAAAGTTTCGCCTTCTTGAATTTGTCGACCAGCAGTAGGACCAATAATTGAAACTGCAACTTGTTTTCCTTTCTCAACTTCTTTAAGAGTATCTTTTTCAAGTTGTATAGTTTTTACATTTCCAACATGATCACCATTGTCTTTAATTAAATCAACACCAGGTCTTAATTTTCCAGCTAAAATTTCTACACCAACAACACAAGGATTATTTTGTCGGAAAGTACAACCTTGTAAATATTTCATCTTTGCAGGTTTGATTAAAACATCAAGTTCTTTTTCTTCCTCTTTCTTCCTTAATTCTTCTCTCCAAGCTTCTAAGTCGTCAATAAGTTGATAAATAATATTATGAGAAATTACTTTTACTTCGTCAGTATCAGTTTTTACATTGAAACAAAGAATTACTCTGTTAGTTGGTTCTTCATCAGAAACTGCAGATGTAATATCTTTTTTGGTAACAAAACCTACAGAAGCTTTTTTGATTGGAATTTCTTTATCTTGTAACATACCAATAACAGCTTCTAAAGAACCAAGAGAATCTGCTTTGATTACAATACCTGATTTTTCTGTTTCAATTAAAACTTCATCAACCTCTTCTTGAATCTTTTGTGTTAATTCTTCTTCATTATCATTAATAACAAATAAAGGCATACCAGATACAACATCTTTAATTCCAACTGCAGAAAGTTTTACACCAGCAGCAGCAACAATTTCTTTTACAGGTTTGAATTTATTTTTTTCGTCGGGTTCGAATAAACCTTTTACTTTTGTAACAATTGGTTCAATAACCCCACCAATAATAATAGGATCGTTAACTTTGATTGTACCCTCATAAATAATTGCATTAATTGTTGTTCCTAAACCTTTCTCCTCTTTAACTTCTAAAACTGTTCCCTTTGCAGGACCAGATAAATCTGTAACTAGATTTTTTTCTAAGAATTTTTGTGCAAGACCCATTAAGACCATTAAAAGTTCTGGAACACCTAAACCAACTTTTGCAGAACAAGGAACCATTGCAATAGTATTTGTGTAATCGTCAACTCTGTCAAACCTTTCAGTTTGAAAACCTTCTTCATGTAATTTACCAACAATTTCGTAAAGTTTAGTTTCAATATGTTGTTGAACCTTTGGAGATTGTTTTGCAATCATATTAAGAACCATTTTTTCATTTGTTTTTTGCCAACCAGGAGTTAAATCTAATTTGTTTAAAGCAATTAAAAATGGAGTTTTGTATTTTTTTAAAATTTGAATACATTCAATAGTTTGAGGTTTTATACCCTCATTAATATCTACAACTAAAATTGCAATGTCAGCAAGATTTCCGCCTCGCTTTCTCATGTTTGAAAAAGCTGCATGCCCCGGAGTGTCAATAAAAACTAAACCAGGAAGATTGATATTTTTTCCTTTTAATAAATCTCCACAAATCTTTTGTATAGTATTTAGAGAAATGGAAGAAGAAGAAATCATTTGAGTGATAGCACCAGCTTCAGATTTTATAACAGCAGTCCTTCTAATAGTATCTAAAGTTTGGGTTTTTCCAGAATCTACATTCCCCATTACAACTACTAAAGGTTGACGTATCATTATGTAATAAAATAAAAAAGTATTATATAAAAGTATCTTATTGTTAGAATATCTATTTTGAAAAAACATATAAAGGATCATAGCTTATAGAAGCTTAATAAAAAGGAGGTTGATACTTATGGCAAAAAAGAAAAGTGGTAAAGCAAAACTTGGAAGGTGGGCATTTTTAGCAGGTGTACTGTTAGCTTTAATCTTTGGTTTCATTACTGCATACGCTTGGGTTGCTTGGGTTTTAGTTGTGCTAGGTTTAGTTATAGGGCTACTTAATATTGAAGAAAAAGAAGTTAGTGCTTTTTTAATGGCAGGAACTGTTTTAGCTTTAATGGGTTACTTAGGTGGACAAAGTTTAGGTTCAGTTATGTACTTGAGCACTATATTTAACAATTTGTTAGCACTGTTTGTTCCAGCAACAATTGTAGTAGCACTTAAGTCTGTGTTTGCATTAGCAAAAGACTAAATTTTTTTTATTTTTTTTATTTCTAATAAAGATTAATCCTTCAGAGCATTTTTATAGTAAATTTTTAATTCTTTATTTGGTGAACGAAAGATGAGAGAAGAATATAGAGTAATTTTAAAAAGACGTGAAAAAAGAAAAGAGAGATATAATTCTAAAGGTTTGGTAGGAAAAACAGAATATTATATTTCAAAAACAGTTTTAGCATTAAGTGTCCCTACAGCAATAGCAGGACTAGGATATATGCAATTTTATGAAAATGCTAGTGCAGAATCATTTTTAGTGGCAACAGCAGCAACACTTGTTGGTATTGGTGGAAGCATTTGGGGTGCTTCAACAAGATTAGAAGAAAAAGTTTAAAGCTCAAAACCATCTTTTAATTTTTCAAAAAAACCTTTTTCAATTTTTAATTTTTCTTTATTTTCTTTTGCAAAATCTTTCAAAAGTTTTTTCATTTTAGAATTTAATTTAGTTGGAGTCTTAACACAAATTCTTACATATTGATCACCAACACCATAACCATTAACATTGTCAACACCTTCTTCTTTTAATTTCATTAAAGTTCCAGATTGAGTTCCAGAAGGAATTTTCATTTTTACTTTTCCCCTGATTGTAGGAACTTGAACAGTATCGCCTAAAGCTGCTTGTGAAAAAGAAATAGGATAGTCTAAATGAATATTATCACCTTTCCTCTCAAACATTTCGTCAGGAGTTACATAAACCTCAACAAATAAATCTCCAGCAGGACCACCATGATTTCCAGCTTCACCTTCACCAGTTAATCTTAAAGTTTGACCATCACTAATACCAGGAGGAACTTTTACAGTTATTGAAGAAGTATTTTTTACCTTACCATTACCTTTACAATCTTTACAAGTATGTTTTAAAACATTACCAGTCCCACCACAAGTATTACATGCAGCAGTTTGTGCAAATACACCAAAAGGAGTTCTGAAATTTTTTCTTACATGACCAGCACCTTTACAAGTTGCACATTTTACTTCGCCTTTTCCACCTAAACCTTCACAAGTATCACAGGTTTCATATCTAGTAACTTTAATTTTTTTCTCAGTACCAAAAACTGCTTCTTTGAAAGATAATTCTAATTCAACTTTTAGACTTTGACCTTTCCTTCTAACATTTCCTGACCTTTGACCACCAAAGCCAAAAAAAGAATCGAAAATATCTGAGATATCTCCAAAGTCTCTCGACTGGAAACCTTCATAACCATGAGAATGTTGTTGTGCACCAGCAGAACCAAAACGATCATAATTAGATCTTTTTGACTCGTCACTTAAAGCAGAATAAGCTTCATTAATTTCTTTAAATTTTTCTGCAGATTTAGGATTATTTTTATTTAGATCAGGGTGATGCTTTTTTGCAAGTTTTTTGTAAGCTTTTTTAATCTCTTCTTTAGTTGCAGTTTTTTTAATACCTAAAGTTTCATAATAGTCAGTCATTGATATGTTCTTCCCTTTCTTTTTTTACAAGTAGGACACTCTCTACCACAACAAAAGGTTGTTTCTGTTTTATAAGATGTTGTTTTATTTTGGTACATTTAGTAATCCCTCTAATGCTTGCTTAGCAAAATATTCGAAATACCTTCTAGTGTGAAAATCTTGAAACTCTTTCATTCTCTCATTCAATCCATGAGCATATTGACTTAAGTCTTCATGTCTTTTATATTCTTGTTTTACTTGAATTTTTTCAAAATCTCTTTCTTGAAAATAGGAATCTAATACTTTTGTAGCAGCATGTTGATAATCCATCATTCTTCTTGGAGTTTCTTTTATTGAATCTTCTCTAAGTAAATCTCCAATATTTTTGTAAGATTTATCCATAAACTGAACCTCCACCATATCCAGAGCTAGAAAAATCATAAAGCATATCTGAATTTATTCTTTGATAAGGTTCATTAGATTGACGATAAAGATTATTCGACCTAGGAGAATATACAAAGGAATCAATTGTCCCATATCCTGTTAAATCTTCTAATCCCATTTTAATAATAAAATAAAAAAAGAGTTATTCACTCTTTTCTTCTTTTTCTGTTTTCTCTTCTTTTTCAAACTCAGCGTCTACAACATTCTCTTCCTTTTTTTCTTCAGGTTTTTCTTGAGTTTGTTCTTGTGCTTGAGCTGCATCTTGGTAAATTTTTGTACCAATTTCTTGTAAAGCTTTGTTGATAGATTCGATTTGAGCTTTAATCTTTTCAACATCATCAGTTTTTGCAGCTTCTTTTAATTCACTAATTTCTTTCTCAATTTTTTCTGTTGTTGCTTTGTCTATTTTGTCTTTATGTTCATTTAACATTTTCTCTGAAGAGTAAATAGTTGTATCAGCTTGATTTTTTACTTCAATAGATTCTTTCTTTTTAGAATCAGCTTCAGCAAATTTCTCAGCTTCTTTTACAGCTTTTTCAATATCAGCATCGTTCATTCCAGATCCACCAGTAACAGTAATTTTTTGTTCTTTACCAGTACCTAAATCTTTTGCAGAAACATGTACAATTCCATTTGCATCAATATCAAAACTAACTTCAACCTGAGGAACTCCTCTTGGAGCAGGTGGAATACCAACAAGATCAAATCTACCTAAAGATTTATTGTCAGATGCCATAGCTCTTTCACCTTGCAGAACATTAATTGTTACAGCAGGTTGGTTGTCTGAAGCTGTACTAAATATTTGAGACTTTTTTACAGGAATAGTTGTATTTCTCTCAATTAATTTTGTTGAAACAGAACCTAAAGTTTCAATTCCTAAACTTAGAGGAGTCACATCCAGAAGTAAAATGTCTTTTACTTCCCCACCTAGAATTCCTCCTTGTAAAGAAGCACCTAAAGCAACAGCCTCATCAGGATTCAAAGTTTTTTCTCCTTCTTTGTTCAATAAAATTTTCACTTGTTCTTGAACTGCAGGCATTCTTGTTGAACCACCAACTAAAAGAACATTATGGATCTCTGTAGGATTTAATTCTGCATCTTTCAATGCTTGTTTTACAGGATTAATTGTTCTTTCTACCAAGTCTCTTGTAAGTTCATTGAACTTAGTTCTTGTTAACTCTTCCTCTAAATGCAACGGCCCTGAAGCATTTGCGGTGACGTATGGTAGGCTAATAGTAGTTTGCATTGAAGTTGATAATTCAATCTTTGCTTTTTCTGCAGATTCTTTTAGTCTTTGTAAAGCTGTTAAATCATCTTTCAAATTAATACCATTTTTATTTTTGAAAGTTTCAGCTAAATAATCTATAATTTTGTCGTCGAAATCATCTCCACCTAATTTGTTATCTCCAGATGTTGATTTTACTTCTAAAACTCCATCTCCTAATTCTAAGATAGAAACATCAAAAGTTCCACCACCTAAGTCGAAAACTAAAACAGTGTGTGCTTCACCTTTATCTAAACCATAAGCTAAAGCTGCAGCAGTTGGTTCGTTAATAATTCTTTCAACTTCGAAACCTGCAATTTTACCTGCATCTTTTGTTGCTTGTCTTTGTGCATCATTAAAGTAAGCAGGAACTGTGATAACAGCTTTTGTAACTTTTTGTCCTAAATATGACTCAGCATCTTTTTTGATTTTTCTTAAAATCATTGCAGAAACTTCTTGAGGTGTGTATTCTTTATCGTCAATTTTTACATTTTCATTTGTACCAATTAATCTTTTGATACTTCTGATTGTATGTAAAGGATTTGCAACTGCTTGTCTTTTAGCAATTTCACCGACGATGATTTCATCTCCTTTAACAGAAATTACACTTGGAATTGTTCTTCCACCTTCTGCTGAGGAAATAATGGATGGTTTTCCTCCTTCTAAAACTGCGACTGCTGAATTTGTTGTACCTAAATCTATACCTATAATTTTACTCATTTTTCTTTTCTCCTATATTATCATTACTTCCAACTACAACCTTTGAAGGTCTCATTAGAATTTCATTTCGTTTGTAACCTTTTTGGATTACTTCAACTATTTTGTCTTTCTTTGTATTTGGATCTGTTGCAATCGCCTCATGAAATTGAGGATCAAAAACTAGATTTTCAATCTCTTGAACAGATTCATCTTTGAATATTTTTTGAAATTGTTTGTAAATTAATTCCATACCTTCGTCAAGTTTTGGTGCTCTATCGAAGTTGTCTTTTATGTCTAAAAATCTTAAGATAGTGATTTCTTTTGTTTGTTCTTTTATCTGAACTTTTTCTTTCTCAACTCTAGTTCTGTAATTTATGAACTCTGCTTGTAATCTCTGTAGTTGTTCTAAAAGACTTTGCTCTTCTTTTTGAGTTTCCTCTTCATTTTGAGCTTCTTTTGGATTTTCTTCTTTTTTCATTTTGTCTTTCCTGTTGACTTAAGCTCAACAAGGTTGTGTTCGAATAAGAAGAACTTCTATATAAAGCTTGTGTTTTTGAGGTGAAAACTATTCAGAAATACCTTGATAAGCAATAACATCACCAGAATAAGTACCAATAATTAAATCAGTTAAACCATCACCATTAATATCTCCAGTAACCATTGCAGAAATTTTGTGAGGAAGAGGATGATCATGAGTAATAGTATCAAAATTAGTATGAGTATAATCAGGATTATGAAGCAAATCATTTTTATTTGGTCCCCTTGTAAGCAAATAAGAAATTTGTTCATTACCATGAGTATAAACAATTAAATCTAAAGCATTGTCTTTAGCAGATTTTAATTCTAATCTATCAATAGAAGGATTGTAACAAGTAATATAACCAAATCTTAAATTAGGTTCTTGAGCACATTCTGCCAAAATATCTTTTTTATTTTCTTTATTAGTTTGACCAATTATACCAGCACTAACAGCAAAGGCAGACCCTATTATTATTGCAGCAATAGGAAGTGATTTTTTAGATATTAATGTCATCTTAATATTTTCCTAAAAATAAATTATATTTAAGATTAACTATTTAGCACACAAGAAGTCCAAGAAGATAATTGTTCAAAATTTTGGTAACCAATCTCTCTTTCAAACTCTTCACCTTCAATTTCTAATATCCAAGTAGGCGTAGCAGAAATAAATCTTGCATCACAAAGCTCTTGATTATAATCTTCAGCTGAAGGATTACATTCTACAAGATTAATTAATCCAAAAGATTCTCCAAATAATTCTTCTTGGTAAGCACAAGCACCACATTGAGAAGAAGAATAAATTACTAAACCAGAATCTGTCAAACATTGAGCAAAATCATCATAATTTTGTTCAGCTTGAACAGTGTTGAAAAATAAGAAAGGTAAAAGATTGATTATGATTATAATTGTCAAAATAGTTTTTAATTGTTTTAAATCTAAAATTCTAATATTAGTTTTTTGAGAGTTTAGTAATAAAATAGATAAAATAATTACAATGAAAGAGATTATGTGAACCACAGTACACAGAGGACAAATTGCTTTCAAAATAAACTCAGCGATTATAAAAAAGATTGAAGATAGTACTCCGAATAAAGACCACAAAAATAATGGAACTAAGTAAGTTCTTTTTTTTATTGATTTAATTGCAAAAAAAGTTAAAAAGCAAGACCAAAATATTCCAAGTAAAGCAGCTGGAACATTTAATATTTCTGAAAAGGAACTAGAGTTTACATAAGAACAAGAAATAGATTCGTCGAAATCGCAAAAAGAACCTAGATCAGGATAATAATGATTTTTTAATAAGTAAACAGAAGTCATTAAAGCTACAATTCCAAGGATTGCAATAATAAGAAGTAATTTCTTTCTTTGATTTTTATCCATAGAAGGCTAAATAAATTTAGAGATTATAAAGATAATGGAGATAGTTTTTAATATTTTGAAATTATTGTAATGAAGATGAATGAAAAAGATTTAATTGATATAATTAAAATACTGAGAAAGGAAATTAAGAAATGGGATGTGCCAGTTGTTAGTTTGGTTTCTAAAGCTCATAAAGATCCGTTTAGTATTTTGATTTCTACAGTGATAAGTTTGAGAACAAAAGATGAAGTTACTTTGAAATCTTTTAATAAATTGTTTAGTAAAGCTAAAAGCCCTAAAGAAATGTTGAAATTGAAAGAAGAAGAAATTGCAGAGTTAATTTATCCTGCAGGATTCTATAAAACCAAAGGAAAGAATATTAGAAAGATTTGTGAAATTTTAATTGAGAAGTATAAAGGTAAAGTTCCAAACTCAATGGAGAAATTGTTAGAGTTGCCAAATGTTGGAAGAAAAACTGCAAACTTAGTAATTAGTGTAGGTTTTGATGGAGATGGAGTTTGTATTGATGTACATAATCATAGAATTTTGAATAGGTTTGGTTTTTTGAAAACAAAGAATCCTGAAGAGACAGAATATGAAGTGAGAAAAAGAGTTGATAAAAAATATTGGAGAGAATTAAGTTTTCTTCTAGTTGCATATGGACAACATATTTGTAGACCTATTTCACCATACTGTTCTAAATGTCTAATAAAGAAAAAATGTAAAAGGAGAGGTGTTGAAGTCTCTAGATAATATTCATGAAATTCGATTTATAAAAGTTATGCAGTTAAAATATAGAAAAAGATAGAGTTATAAAGAGAGAATTTACTCCGAAATTTATGGTATATAGAGGAGCTGGAGTTTTATGCCCATTTAGGATAAAAGCAGGAACAAAAGAGAAAGAAGTCCTATTAGGAAAAAGATCTTTTTGGAATCCAGAATATAATACTCCTATGAGATTTCCAGGTGAGTGGATGCTGATTGGTGGATATAGAGAAGCTAGAGAAAGTCCAAAAGAAACAGCAATTAGAGAATTTAAAGAAGAAACAAATTATACAAGTGAAATCAAAAAGTTAAAATTATTTTCAAATATGTATAGAGTTTATGCATTTAGTGCAGAAATTGATCAAGATTATGAATTTAATAACTTAAGTACAGATGAATTAATTGAAGTCAAATGGGATACTATCCCTAATTGGTTTAGATTTATTCAGTCTAGAGAATTTACAAGAGAACAAAATAGAGAAATTAAAAGAAGAAAATTAGATGATAAAAGATATGCTGGATTTTCAGTCTTTAGAAGATATGTACCAGATATTACACTTAACCAATTAAAAAATTTAGAATGGTACTTTTCAGATAAATTTGAAGATGTGAATAAATGGTCAATTCAAGAACATTCTGAAAGAGATGCTAGCGATTTATTAGAATCTTTACTTTAAAGTATAGTTCCCCAAACAACAGGAAGTTCTTCAGATTCTATTGAAAAGTCGTCATAGAAAACTTGGAAATATAATTCTGATTCTAATTCTATTCCAGGAGATTCTAAAATAACTATAATTTCTTGAGCTTCTCCAGCAAGAACACTAAAATCTTCTTCAGGAGTTATAAAATAATCTAAATCAGAGCTTAATAATATTTTTTTTACAAAGGCAGCTTCTCCACCATTGTTGTATAAGAAAAATGAAAACTCAATATCTTCATTTAAGTCTAAAGAATCTAAGTCAGTAGCTGTAGGAAAGTTTTGAAATTCTATATTTGAAGAACCTTCAACAAAGTTATCTGAATAAGTAAATGCAAAAGTTAAAACTGTTATTACAAAAAGAATTATTGCAGTAAATCTGGTCCAAGTTTGCCACCTCATAAAATAATTAGAGTAAATAGTTTATTTAAAGTTTTCCAAGAATTCTTCTTCCATGAAATGTAGCTCTCCAGGAATAATTAAACATTGAGGATATTTGTTTAAAGGTTTTACATCTTTAGCTGAAGAATAAATTATTTGAGTATTTTTTGAACCTAATTGAACACAAACAATAACTTTTTTCTCAGGATCTAAACCTTGAGAAATTAATCTTTCAATTGCTGTAGAAGATTCCATGAATTTATTTTCTTTTGGGGTTAAATCTAGTAAACAAAGAGTGTGTAAAGGAAAATTATCTTTGATAACTTTTGTTGGTACTTCTGAATCATGAAAAGAAATGGAAGTTGTTTTTCCAAATTTGTATAAAGATAAACCAGTGATCCCTACAGCATTCAAAACTGAAGCATTGTTGATAATGTTTATTTCAAGTTTTGCATTAATTCCATCTTGGTATAAAGAAATGTGAGTTGTAGCCGAGAATACATCTCCAATGATTAACAAAGAAACATTTTGAGTTTTTGATTTTTCAATCATTTCTTTACCATTTTCAACAAATTCTCTCTCGACAAGAATAACTTTCTTACCATAAAATTTTTCTAAATCTTCTAAAGAACATTGTAATCTGGAAGTATAATTTTCTAAGTAAATGAAGTCTGAAGATTGAATTAATTCTAATCCTTTTACTGAAACATCTTTTTCATCATTTAGACCTATACCAATTATATTTAACATAGAGTTTTGAGGAAATAAGTCATTTATATAAGTTTTTGTTCGTCAAAATCAAATAAACTTCTTCTTTTCTTAGCATAAGCCTTTCTAATCTCATCTTCACAACGCTCCGCAATTTGTTGTAAAGCTTGTTCATCTTGGAATAAGTCTACAGAAGTATTTATTTCTACAAGTTTAGGTACAGGAACTCCAAAGAAATTGTAAATGTCAGCAAAATTTTTCCTATAATTTTCAAAATATACTGAAAGATTTTTGATGTATTCAGGATCAATAGATTTTTCACCAGGATCATTTCTTTTCTTATTTCTTTCAATTAAAATGTTATCATCGTCAACAAATAAAAAGAATACAATCTCAGGAATTGGAATAATTCCTTTCTCAATTGCTCTTCTGAGAAGCATGTCATAAACACCAGTTGCAGTTTCATCAAAAAATCTTTTATCTTCATTTTTTAAAGATCTTGAATGTTCAACAAAAGTTTGTCTTGCTTCAATAACATGTCGATTACCAACTACAATCCCTCTAACTTTTGAAATGATACTACTTAATACAGAACGAAAACATAAAGTTCCTAGTTCAAAGAATTCTGTTGTATCTTCCATATTTTTATAGAAAGAAGCCAAAACATCTTGGTCATGATTTACAGCCTCTGAAAGAATGTGAACTTTAGCATTTGGACCAGCAATTTTGGGAAGGTTTCCTCGCTTTTCTAAAATTTCAATAATTGTATCCTTACCAGTACACATATGGCCAGAAAATACTACATAAATGTTATCACCCTTTTCCTTCATTTGATGTTTAGAGAAGGTTTAGTTTGAAAAAGCTTACTGTTGTAGAATATGAGTATTATACTAGTTTATTGGACAATCAAAAGCTTTTTATAGTAGAGTTATTTTATAGAGGGAGTACGAGAGAAGATAAGGAGTTGAAAACAATTCTCAATAAGATGAAATTAAAAGCACTTTTACCCAGTTTAAGGGAAAAGAAAAGATATGTAGGCTTTGTTGTGGAATCTAAAGAAAGTTTAGATCTAAAACAAGTAAAGGAGTCAATAGAAACAAGTATGAAAGAATTAGTAGGTAGTTTAGGTATGGCAAATGCAGGTTTATTATTTCTAAAAGACTGGAAAGATAATAAAGGAATAGTACGTGTTAGTACTAAAAATGTTGATCATCTAAAAGCAAGTCTAGCTTTAATCAAAGAGATCAATGGTAAAAAAATCATAATCAAAAGCCTGGGAGTTTCAGGAGTCGTTGATAAAGTAAGAAAATTATGTTATATGGAGGGATAAAAAAATGCAAGAAGGAACACATCAAATGATGGGATATGACAGGGCAAGCACAATGTTTAGTCCTGATGGGAGATTATTACAAGTAGAATATGCTAAAGAAGCAGTAAGACAAGGTTCAACCGCAATAGGGGTTGTATGTTGCGATGGAGTAATCTTAATTACAGACAAAAGAGTTGCAGATAATTTAGTTGTTGCAGAATCTATCGAAAAAATATTTCAAGTAGATGGACACATAGCTGCTACAGCAACAGGATATGTAATGGATGGAAGAATTTTAATTAGAAGAGCGCAAGTAATTGCACAACAAAATCAAGTAACATACAATACACAAATTGAAACATCAATGTTAGTTAAAGAACTATCAGACATAAAACAATCATTTACACAATATGGTGGAGCAAGACCTTTTGGAGTTTCTATCTTATTTGCTGGTGTTGATGAAAAACCAAGATTGTTTGTAACAGAACCAACAGGAATTTTCTTTGAGTATAGAGCAACAGCAGTTGGAGAAGGAGCAGATAGTGTAAAAAATGTTTTAAGAAAAGATTATAGAGAAGATATTACAATGGATGAAGCAATTAAATTGTCTGTTAAAGCATTGAAAAAAGTTCTTGGAAAAGAATTTGATTTGAAAAGATTAGATGGAGCATACATTGGACTAAGTGATAAGAAGTATAAAAAAATGGATAGGAGAAAATTGAAGGGATAAAATGGTAAGAGTCGATGAAGCAGTAATTGCAAGAATAAAAAAAGAAGGAAAGACTTTCGAAGTTATGGTAGATTGTGATAAAGCAATTGAATTTAGAGAAGGTAAAATTGAAAGCTTAGAAGATGTTCTTGCAACTAAAGAAATCTTTAGTGATGTTAAACAAAGTGAAAGAGCTACAGATATTGATATCAAAAAAGCTTTTCATACAGACAATGTTGACGAAATTGCTGCACAGATAATTAAGAAAGGTGAAGTACAATTAACAACTGAACATAAAAATAAGTTAAGAGAAAATAAAAAGAAAAAAATTGTTGAAATGATTCATAGAAATGCAATTAATCCGCAAAGTGGAGCACCTCATCCTAGAGATAGAATAGAGAATGCAATACAAGAAGCAAAAGTTAGAATTGATGAGTTCAAATCTGCTGAAGATCAAATGCAAGAAGTGATGGATCAAATAAGATCTTTAATTCCATTAAAGGTTGAAACAAGAGAAATTGAAATAGTTATACCTGGACAATATGCAGGTTCCTCATATGGAATCTTAAAAAGACTAGGCAAAATGTTAAAAGATGATTGGTTAGATGATGGAAGTTTGAAAGTTGTACTTGGAATTCCAGCAGGAATACAAGAAGAATTAGAAAATGAAGTTAGCAAATTGACAAAAGGTGATTTTGATTTAAAGATATTGAAAAAAATATAGGAGAAAATAAAAAATGAGTAAATTATTAGTAGAAGCAAAGGCAGTGGTTATCCCAGGTGAAATTTTAGCTGAGGGAATGGATCATTTACCTGGAAAAGGTGCCTTTAGAGAAGGTGAGAAAGTTATAGCATCACGAGTTGGTCTCGTGTATGTAAATGGAAGTATTATTAACATAGTTCCGTTAAGTGGAAGATATATTCCGAAAAAAGATGACACAGTTATTGGTTATGTTAGAGATATGACATACAGTAGTTGGTTCATTAATATTGGATATGCATACGATGCAAGTCTTTCATTAAAAGATGCGAGTTCAAGTTACATTGAAAGAGGAGCAAGCTTAAGCGATTTTTATGCAGTTTCAGATGCTATCTTAACAAGGATTACAAATGTTACAAAAGATAATAATATCGATTTGACAATGGTAGGTCCAGGTTTAAGAAAGTTAAGAGGCGGTAAGATTGTTGAGATTACACCTGCGAAAGTTCCAAGATTAGTTGGAAAGCAAGGAAGTATGATTTCTATGATTAAAGATATGACAGGATGTTCAGTTTTTGCAGGACAAAATGGAAGAATCTGGATCAAAGGAAAAACATCTGAAGCAGAAAGAATTGCAACAGAAGCAGTTAACTTAGTAGAAGAAAAAGCTCATATAAGAGGATTAACAGATTATATGAAAAAATTCTTAGAAGGTAAATGTAAAGATTTGAAGGTCGAAAAGAAAGTGAGTAACAATGAGGAGACTAAAAAATGAAATACGAAAAAAGATATGACGGTAGAAAGTTTGAAGAAATGAGACCAATGAGTGCTGAAGTAGGTGTTGTTAAAAATGCTGTAGGATCTGCAAGTTTTACAATTGGAAAAACAATCGCTATTGCAGCAGTTTATGGACCTAAAGATTTGTTTCCAAAGTTTTTACAAAATCCAAAATCTGGAGTATTAAGATGTCATTATAATATGATGGCTTTTTCAGGAGCTGGAGATAGAGTAAGACCAGGAACAAGTAGAAGAAGTAAAGAAATTAGTATGGTTATGGAAAAATCTTTATTACCTGTTTTAGATTTGCAAGATTTCCCAAAGAGCGTAGTAGATGTTCATGTGGAATTAATTCAAACTGATGCAGGAACAAGATGTGCAGCAATTTGTGCAGCTTCATTAGCATTAGCAGATGCAGGTTTTGAAATGAAAGACTTAGTTTGTGCAATTTCAGCTGGACTAATTGGAGATAAAGTTGTTTTAGATTTAGATAAGCAAGAAGAAGACTTTGAAGGTGGAGCAGTAGACATTCCAATGGCTATTATTCCTAGAACTGGAGAAGTTACTTTGTTACAACTTGATGGAGAAATTAGTAAAGAAGATTTGAAAAAATGTGTTGACTTTGCTATCAAAGGATGTGACCAAATTCTTGAGGTACAAAAAAATGCCTTGAAAGCTAAATATACGGAGGCAAAAAAATGATAACAGAAGAATATGTACAATCTTTAAGTAAACTTGGAAAAAGAATGGATGGAAGAAAGTTCGATGAGTATAGAAATTTATCAATTGAATATGGAATTTCTAAAAAATCAGCTGAAGGTTCTGCAAGAGTAAAAATTGGAGAGACAGAAGTAATTGCTGGAGTTAAATTAGACTTAGGTGAACCTTATCCAGATAAACCAGATCAAGGAAGTATTATGGTAAATGTAGAATTAACACCTTTATCATCTGCAAAATATGAATCTGGTCCACCAAATATAAATGCAATCGAATTGTCAAGAGTTACAGATAGAGGAATTAGAGAATGTGGCGCTATTGACTTCAAAAGATTGTATGATAAAGCAAGTGGAAAAGTTTGGTTAGTCTTTATTGATATATATCCAATAAATTCAGCAGGAAATTTATTTGATGCTTGTACTATTGCAGCTATGGCAGCAATAAGAGATGCAGTTTTCCCAAGTATAGAAAATGGTAAAGTAGATTATTCAACAAAAACTAAAACACCATTACCTTTACAAAAATTACCAATCAGTTGTACTGTTTGGAAAGTTGGTAATGAACTATTAGTTGATCCAAGTGTTGAAGAAGAGTCTGCTTCTAATTCAAGAATCACAGTAGTATTCACAGAAGATGATAAAATCTGTGCAATGCAAAAAGGAAAAGATGAACCTTTGCTGGCTGATGAAATTGAAAAAGCTGTTGAACTTGCATTTAAAACAACCAAGGATATAAGAGGGCATTTCAAAAAATGAACATAGATAGTATGACTAAATATGAAAGAGCACGAATTATTGGAGCTAGAGCTTTGCAACTTGCAATGGGTGCACCTGTTTTGGTAAAGTTATCAAAAAAGGAATTGGAAAATATAAAATATAATCCAATTATTATTGCAAAAAGAGAGCTTGAAAAAGGTGTGATTCCTTTGAGTATCAAAAAACACGCACCAAAAGCAAAATAATTTTTTTATTTTTTCTTTAATTTTTTAATATGTTTCTTAATGTTTGTAAATTCTTTAAATTGATCTAAATGTGAAGGAACTTGTGCAAATTTTTCCCCCCATTTTTCAAAGAAAGTAATATATTTTAAATCATTTCTATTTGAAGGTTTTTTTACTTCGTCTGCATAACCTAGAGTTAAGATTATTTCTGGATCCATGTTCTCAGGAATATCAAAGTCTCTATGTAAAGCTTCATTATCAAAAGCACCAACCCAAGAAGAAGATAGACCTAAATCATAAGCAATTAATTCAATTGCAAAAGCAATATTTGCACAATTTTGAATACTAAACATTTGACCTAGTTTCCCATAATGTTTTTTTACATCACTGTAATCATTACAAATTATTATTATTACAGGAGCTGAAGTCATCCAATATTGTTGAAAACAAGATTCAGCTATTGAGTTTTTTTTGTTAACATCAGTAACAACTAAAAATTTCCAATTTTGTAAGTTTCCTGCAGAAGGAGAAAATCTTGCTAAGTCTAAGATTTCACCAATAACAGATAAAGGTATTTTTTTATCCTTATATTTTCGAATAGATCTTCTACCTAAAAAGACTTTTTTGAATTGCATATGATTTTAATGGAAAAGGGGATATATAAAAGTTACGCTGCTGATTTTGCTTTTTCCATTTTTTCTTTTGCAGCTTTTACACTTTGAACTAAAGAAGATAATTTTCCAACTATATCTTTTTGATTTTGTATAAATCCTACAGCATTTGAACTAATAGTTATTAAATTTTTCAAAACTAATTCTTTTTCAACATCAAATTTTTGAATATTTTTTCTAAATGATGATAAAGCTTTTCTTTTATTTCTAATTTCTTCAAGTATAGAACGAACAGTACCAACATTTTCTTCAGTGATTTCATCATTAATTAATTTATTTGCTTTTTCAGAAAGTTTTAAAATATCATGACTTAAAGTTTGTCTTTGTGAAGAATTTTGTATTAAAACTTTTGAAATTGCACTAATTTTATTACTCTGTGCAGAAATCTCTTCCTCTGATTTTTTTATTTTTCCTATAATTTGATTTAAATCACCTAACATATTAGTATTTTCATATTCTGAACCCTTTAAAGTTTCTAGAGATTCACCAATAAATTTTTCTTCAATTTTTTCACCACTTAATTGTTTCCTTGTAACTTTAATGGATTTTCTAGAAAGTTTTAAATCATAAAGATATTGTTTTTTTAATAAAGTGAAATTCTGATCTTCTTGTTTGATTTCAGAAGTTAAACTATCAAGAGTTGTTCTTAAGCTTTCTTTAAAATTGTTTATTTTATCGGGATCAGCTGCAGTATCTTTAGCAAGTTCTTGTTCTAAATCAGAAGAGAGTTGTTCAGCTTCACCAGTTTCTTTTCCAATTTTTTGATCTTGAGGACCTTCTAAGTTTTCTAAATCCTCTTCTACTTTATCTCTTTCAAAAGCTTCTACTAATGAACTCAATAAACTTTTAGAAGACTTTTCACTATAGCTTGAAACAGAAGATGCATCTTTAGATAAACCTAATAATTCCCAGATTAATGTAATAGGGAAAAAAATAATTTTGAATAAAATTTGAATGATACCAAGTTTGTAAGAAATTACTATAATTGCAATAATTACCCCAACCATTATAGGCATAATAAGAGTAGTAGGAATAAGATCGTATAAAGCCATCAAAACTCTTATATATTTATGAATTTATAATAGTTTCTAATGAAATATTTAATATTAGCAAAGCTATATGAAGAAATTGAAAATAATTCTAAGAGAATAGAAAAGACTAAAATTTTGTCTGGATTTTTAAAAAATATTAAAAAAGAAGATTTGAAAAGTGTAATCTATTTGTTGCAAGGAAGAGTTTTTCCTCAATGGGATGAAAAAAAAATTGGAATGAGTTCAAGATCATTATTGAAAGTTATTGAAAAAGCAAGTGGTGAGAGTACAAATAAAATTGAAAATTTATGGAACACAGAAGGTGATTTAGGTTTAGTTGCTGAAAAGTTAATGGTGAATAAAAAACAAAATACATTGTTTAGTAAAAGTTTAAGTTTAAAGAAGGTTGTAGATAATATTTCTAAGTTAACTGAAATGGAAGGTGAAGGTACAGTTAATAGAAAAGTTGGTTTGGTAGCTGAGTTGTTAAGTTCTGCAAGTGCATTAGAAGCAAAGTATATTGTGAGAACTGTTGCTGAAACTTTGAGAAGTGGAATAGGAGATAGTTTAGTAAGAGATGCATTAGTATGGACTTATTACGAAGGTGCAAAAGAAATAATTTTAGAAGATAAGGATAGAGAAGAATATAAAATTTATGCAAAAGAAGTACAAGAATCATTTGATGTTACAAGTGATTTTGGAGAAATTGCAATTTTCTTGAATGAAAAAGGAAGAAAAGGTTTAGAAGAATTAACATTGAAAGTAGGAAAGCCAATAAAAGTTATGCTATATCCTAAGGCAAAAGATATTGAAGAAGGTTTTGAAATGGTTGGAAAACCTGCAATGATTGAAGCAAAAATTGATGGATTCAGAGTTCAAATTCATAGAAATAAAGATGAAGTAAAATTATTTACAAGAAGATTAGAAAATGTAAGTAAACAATTTCCAGATGTAATAAAAGCTGTAAAGGAAAATGTAAGATCAAAGAATGTAATTTTAGATACAGAAGTTGTGGGAATTGATAAAGATACAAAAAGGCCAGTCCCATTTCAAAAAATTTCTCAAAGAATTAGAAGGAAATATGATATTGAAAAAGTTGCAAAAGAATTACCAGTAATGATTAATGTATTTGATGTTATTGAACTGAATGGAGAAAATTTAATTAAATTTCCATTAGAAGAAAGAAAGAAAAGATTGAAAGCAGTTGTAAGAAATAAAGAAAATGAAATTGAAATTTTAGAACATATTCTTTGTGATGATTTGAAAAAAGCTGAGAAGTATTATTTAGATTGTTTAGATAAAGGGTTTGAAGGAGTGATGATGAAAAGTGTTGAAGGAATGTATAAGCCTGGAAAGAGAGTTGGACAAGGTGTAAAAATAAAACCTGTAATGGAACCCTTAGATTTAGTAATTGTTGAAGCAGAATGGGGTGAAGGTAAAAGAGCAAAGTGGTTGAGTAGTTTTACAGTTGCATGTAGAGATGGAAATAAATTTTTAGAAATAGGAAAAGTTGGTACAGGAATAAAAGAAAAAAGTGAAGAAGGAGTTAGTTATGAAGAATTAACTAATCAGTTAAAAAAATTAATCATATCAGAAAAAGGAAGAGCTGTAAAGGTAAAAAAGGAAGTAGTTTTAGAAATTCTTTATGAAGAAATACAAGCATCACCAAGTTATTCTTCAGGTTTTGCTTTAAGATTCCCAAGAGTACATATGTTAAGAGAAGACAAAGGTGTCGACGAAATTTCGAGTTTAGAAGAAGTGAAAAAGTTCTATAAAGATCAAAAAAAATGAAATTTTCATTCAAGACTTTGGTGAAAACTTTCTGTTTTTACTACTTGTGACAGATAAGTTTATATATCAGTGTCCATTATTGTTGTCTGTTACAGTAACAATACGTAACATCATTGGGGAATTGTAAAAAGGGGATTACCCTTGGAGGGAAAAAAACATGATCGTTAAAGAAGATTTTTTAAATAAGTTGAGACAACTTTTTAGCCTAAATTTATATGAAGTAAGAATTTGGACCGCACTATTATCAAGAGGTGTATCAACTGCAGGAGAGCTTTCTGAAATTGCAGACGTACCAAGAAGTAGAACATATGATGTTTTAGAAAGCTTGGAAAAAAAAGGTTTTATTGTAATGAAGTTAGGAAAACCTTTGAACTATATTGCTGTTGAACCACAAGAAGTTGTTGACAGGTCAAAAAAAATTGTTCAAAAAGAAGCTAAATACCATGTGAAAAAGTTAGATAACTTGAAAGGTGGAGAGTTACTTAGAGAATTAGATACATTGTTTAAACAAGGTGTAGAATTTATTGAACCTTCTGATCTTTCTGGAGCACTAAGAGGTAGACATAATGTTTATACACATATGGATACAATGATTAAGAGTGCAAAAAAAAGTGTAATCTTAATGACTTCTGCTGAAGGACTGGCAAGAAAATCTGAAGCTCTAAAAAGTACTTTACAAAGTTTAGCAAAGAGAGGAGTAGATGTAAGAGTAGCAGCACCTATGACAAAAGAAAGTGCAGCTGTTGCAAAAGACCTTATGAGTTTTGCTAAAGTTAGAGCAGTAGATAAAATTAATGCTAGATTCTGTGTTGTTGATGATAAAGAAGTAATGTTTATGGTTATGGACGATAAAGAAGTACATCCAAGTTATGATGTAGGTATCTGGGCTAATACACCATACTTCGCTTCTGCATTAAGTGGCATGTATAATATGGCATGGAAGAACATGAAAGATGGAAGTGCTGCATTAAAGGCACTAAAATAATTTTTTATTTTTTTATAAATTTATCAAAAATAATACTTCTTTCTTTAACAATTTCTGATTTTAAAGGTTTTAAATTCTTTTTAGAATAAGTTCCAGGTCTTGCAGTGTACTTAGACAAGTTTAATACTTCAAAATTCATTTCTTCTAAAAACTTTTTAGTCTCTAAAAAATCTTCTTCAGTTTCTGTAGGATAACCAATAATAATATCTGTAGCTATGTGAATGTCAGGAATATCTTTTCTTAAAGCATTTACTAATTCTTTGAATTGTTCAAGAGTATATTTTCTGTTCATTTCTTTTAAAATTTTATTAGATCCGGATTGAATAGGTATGTGTAAGAACCTCATGAACCTTTTATCTTTGAAAATTTCAACAAAGTCAGGTAAAAATTTTAAAATGTGTTCAGGATTCATCATTCCAACTCTAACTATAAAATCTCCTTCAAGTTTTACCATCTCTTTTAATAAATTTGCAAGATTTGTATCAATATCATAACCATAACAACCAGTATCTTGAGAAGTTAAATTTACCCTTGTACCCTTGAAACCTTTTATTGCGTTTACAATATCAGATATAGAATAAGATTTTAATTTCCCTCTAGCAAATTTAGTAGCACAATAATTACAATCCCCTAAACAGCCTTCTGAGATTTGAATGATTAAAGTATCTTCACTATCTTGCTGAACAGGAAGTTCTAATTTGTTAAGTTTCTTTGAAGAAAAAAGTTCTTTAATTTCTCCATTAATTTGATTAGGTAAATTATTAATTGTATTTGTATCAAAAACACCTTTAACATTTTTTATATTTTTTAGATCTAAAATTTTAGGTAAGCAACCACCAAGATAAACAGGTTTGTTTAAGGATTCAATGTAAAAGATAATTTTGCTTTGAGTTTGATCTTTAACACCACAAGAATTAACTACAATAATGTCTGCTTTCTCCTCGGAATCTACAATTTCAAATTGATTAGTAGATAAAACCCCTTTAATAATTTCAGAGTCTCTTTTGTTAAAAGTGCAGCCAAAGGTTTTTACAAATATTTTCATAGAAATCAAGGTTTTATAGATGGTTTAAAAAGGTTTTGTTCAAGTCTAAAGAACTCTTTTTCATAGCCTGCAGGGAAAGTAACATTAACAGTAGTTTCTAAATTTGTTCCCTTTAGATATCTTAAAGCCTTTAACTTTTCAAGTTCCATAGCATTCTCTCCAACAAGATCTGTATAAATATGAATATCATTTAAAAGATTTGATTTATGAGCTTTTTTTGAAGGATATAAGTTAATCATAAAAGAATGACATTCTCCAAAATGAGGATTTTGTTGACGAATTGCTCCAAGTAAATCTGAATATAAATAAGGAATATTATCTAAATTTTCAAAATATAAATTTACAGTTTCATAAGGAGTATAATCTTCAATAATCTCTTCTTTTCTTGAAAATAATCTAGAAAAAAAAGCTTTCTTTTTTGGAAGATTATGAATAATTGTACCGGAGAAAACAAATCTTAAAGATTTTAATTGTTTTTCTTCCTTTAGTTGTAAGATAAATAAATAAACTCTTTCAGCAATTGTATCAAAGTTAACATTCTTGTATACAATAGTATCTACTTGCTTTAGCCTTGGCATAATTGTTTATAGGAAGAATTAGTTTAAAAAGTTTCTGTTAAGCAGCCTGCTCTTCTATTAAAGGAAATGATAATAAGTTGGAAGTTGGATCGTCAATACTGATGTAAACTGCAATATCTTTATTTGTTATTTTATTCCCTTCTAAATCTTTGTAATTAGATAAATTAGATATATCTTGACCAGCAATTGAGGAAGTAATGTAAATCCTAATACTGTTCTTTCTTCTGTACCTTTTAAAATAAGATCTAATTTCTTCATTTGTCCTATTAGTTTCTTTGAATGTAATTGCAAAATAAACTTCATGACAATCTCCAAAAGAAGAGTTTGCAGATTTTGCAGCATTAAGGTGAGTTGTGTAATCTAAGGAATCTATTCTTGTTGATCCTAGGGGTATAGTAACATAAGGTGCTTGTTCATATCCATTAGGTGCTTTTGAATTTACTTTGGATTTTCCAAGGAAACCAAATAATCCTTTTTTTCTAAAAAAATTAAATTCTGGATTTCTAACAGTTCCATAAAGAGTTACTTTAATGTCTAAAATATCAAGACCTTGGTGAGAGATTAAATAATTCAAATATTCTTTTACATCTTTGTAAGCTTGAGAATCACAGATATTATCAAAGTTTCCATTCCCAAGAATTTTATATTGCATAAGTTGATATGAGTTTAGAGTGTTAATAAAGTTTTCTTATATTAAAGGTCTTAAAACAAAGTAAGGATAATCTTTTATTGAATCTACTTTATCTGATACAATTACAGCTTCTGGTTCTTCAGGCATCTCTTCCAATTCTTTAATTCTAAAACCATATTCGTATTCTTTTAATTTAGAATAGTCAATATCTTTTTCTTTGTAAACATCTAAAGAACAACCTCTCTTTAAAATTCTTAATCCAGCTTCAATAGAATCTTTGTTTTGAAGTAATAAGATAACATTCGAATCTGAACCAATTGGTAAACCACCAGGACCTTGATTAGTTTCAGTGTATAAATAAGCAAAGTGATTAAATAATTCAACATTAATTTTTGTTTCTGGATTTTTTACATCAACAGGAGCATTTGTTTTCTCTACAATATATGCGCCAATCTCTGCAGCTAGTTCCATAGAATTTTTTAGAACCTTATCTGATCTTTTTACAAACACCTTGAAAGTTCCTTTCTTGTAAAGTTTTAATGCTTCTTCTTTGATTGTTTGTAAATCTTGTGAGTATCTTTTAGCATATGAAAATGAAGCTATTCCGAAAACATTTTTTAACTGAGGACATTCTTGATCAGTGTAAATTAAAATTCTTCCCCTCATTCTTCGAACTTTTTCAAAAGGAATTCGATTTATTTTTATACAATCTTTAATATTTTCTCTCAACTTTCTCTCAAAATCTACTCTATTCTTACCTTTGATTGCAATTTCGGCATATTTTACTATGATCATAGGCTTGAAGAGAAATTTAGTGGTATTTAAGTTTGATGGTAAGATTTATAAAAGGTTAAAATTTCCCTAAACTTATGAAATACTTAACTACAGACTCAGTAAGAAGATCAGGTAGTTAGAATTCTATTAATAATTTATTTTTGGAGGTTTATATTATGAAAAAAGTTCGAGATTTTAAATGGAAAAAGAATATTACGGTTAAAGATTTAGTGAATGAGCTAGGTCATGTTGGGTTTCAAAGTATAGAATTGAATAAAGCTTCAGAAGTTTTTGTGAAGATGAAGAAAAATAATGCTAAGATTTTTTTAACATTTACTTCAAATATGGTAACTTCAGGATTGAGAGGATTCTTTGCACAATTAATAAAGTTAGGAATGGCTGATATTATTGTAACAACTGTTGGTGGTTTAGAAGAAGATTTTATGAAAGCTACTGGTGAAGAATTTAATATTGGAACTTTTAACAGTGATGATGTTGAGTTACATGAGCAAGGAATTAATAGAGTTGGAAACTTGACAATCAATAATGAGAGTTATATGAATTTTGAAGACAAGATGTCTAGAATTTTACAACAATTGTATGAAAAGAAGAAAAGATGGGCTGTGTCTGATTTATTGAAAGAGATTGGTTTAACATTAAATGATGAAAATTCTATCTTGTATCAAGCTGCAAAAAATAATGTTCCAATTTTCTGTCCTGCTATAACTGATGGTGCTTTTGGATTTCATTTGTATTTGTTTCAACAGAACCATGAAGATTTTGTTGTAGATGTTGTGAAAGATTTTGGTAATATTTTATTGAGTACATCTCATGATGAGAAGAAAGGTGTTATAGCTCTTGGTGGAAGCATTTCTAAACATCACGCTATACTTTGTACATTATTGAATGGAGGAGCTGAGTATGCAGTTTATATGACCACAGCACATAAGACTTCAGGATCAATGTCAGGTGCTACAACTAATGAAGCAAAATCATGGGGTAAAGTGAAAGATGATTCAGATATTGCTACAGTGATTGGAGATGTTACATTTACTTTCCCAATGGCAATGATTAGGGCTTTAGAAGTTTTAGATGAGGAGGATTTATTGAATGCCTAAATTTATTTTAGATAAGAAAATTGTTTTAGAGAAATATAAAGAGATTGAAGAGATTTGTGATTTGGTTTCTTATAGTTCTAAAACAAATTCTTTAGTTACTGAGATTTTAGAAGAAAATGAAAATTGTATGTTTAGTGTACATTTAGTAAATGAATTAAAAAATATTAAAGATTTGTCAAGAGTTATATTTTTAGCACAAGGTTGGAATGAAGAAGAAATAAAGGATTTAATTTCTAAAAAAATTGACAATTTTGCAGTCGATAATGAGAGAGATTTAGATATTTTATTAAAGTTTTTAGAAAATTATGAAGGCAAAGTTAATTTGTTGCTTAGATTAAAATTAAAAGAACATAGTTTGAGGACAGAAAAATTCTTTGTATTTGGAATGAGTTCAAAAATAATTAATTCCAGAGTTATAGAATTAAAAGAAAATTCTAAGATTGATAAATTAGGCGTACACTTCCATAGAAAAACACAAAATATGAGTGAATGGAACCTTAAAGAAGAAATTTCTTTAGTTTTAGATGAAGAATGTTTGAAAAGTTTAGATTATATGAATATTGGTGGAGGATTACCTTCTGTATATGCAAATACAAATGTGAAAGTTGTTGATGGGATTAAAAAGAAATTGAAAGATTTTAGAGAATGGTTAAATAATTATGAAATAAAAATGATTGTTGAGCCAGGAAGATTTATTGCAGCTCCAGCAGTTAAACTTGTAACAAAAGTTTTGAGAATATATGATAATAATATTATTGTTGATGCTTCTGTATATAACTCAGATATGGATGCTTTGATTGTTCCGGTGAAATTATTAGTAGAAGGAGAATTGAAAAAAGGAGAAGGAGAAGCTTATGTAATAAAAGGAGTTACACCTTGTTCTATGGATCTTTTTAGGTATAGAGTTTATTTGAAAGATCTTAAAGAAGGAGATGAGATTGTTTTCTTAAATGCAGGAGCTTATAATTTTTCTACTGAATTTTGTGATTTAGAAAAGATTGAAGTTGAAACTATAAAATAAAATATGATCCTATAAAGATTAATATAATTGCAATTAATTTTTGAATAAAAATCTTTTTAGACAATTTTTCTCTAATAAATTTAGGATAAACTAAAGTTAAAATAGTTGCTCCAATAAAAGTAAAAAATACATATGTTTGAAATAATGTTGAAACTAAGGTAACAGGAGCTAGAGAAATTGCTGAAAAAAAGGATAGAATCCCTAGTGCAGCAAGTAAACTTGTAAAAAATAAGATTTCTATTCCTTCAAATTCTTTTTTAGAAAATTTATGATAGTGAGTAATAAATAAAATTAAAGAAGTAGTTAAAACCCCAAGACCTACCCAAAAGAAAATTCCAGTAATAGGAATCAGATTTGAAGCAAATTTTACAAAAATGGCTCTCATTGCTAAAAGGAATGAAGAAATTATTGCAAAGAGAAAAGCTATGCTTAATCTTAAATCTGAAAAATTTTTTATAGAAAGTAAAAAAGATCCTATAATTATTGCAAAAATTCCTAAATATTGAATTAATGAAAAAGTTTCACCAAAAAAGAAAAAAGCAAAAATTAAAATAAAAATCCCAGTAATTGAAAATAAAGGAATTATTCTTGAGACTTCTTCTTTCTTTATTGATTTATAATAAAAGAAAAGAGCTAACACATGGAAGACACCAACAAAAAATGCAAAAATCATTGCTGATAAAGAGATTATAAATGTCCCAAAAATAAGAGTATATATTGTGTAAACTAAAAAGAAACCAGGCCCTAGAACCCCAGCCATAATTACTGGATCTTTTAAATCATGAATAATAACATATTTTTCAATCAATATTACAAAGGAAACTAATATTGCTGAAATTAATGTAAGTATTACCCAGTGCATAATTATTAGATAGGTGAAAGACTTTATAAATGTTAAAGTTAGTTATATAAAATAATATAGAGAGAGGTGAAGAAGTGACTTCTAAGAAAATTGAGGAAGTGAAAGTTAATAGAATTAAAAAGAATTCTAAAGATTTGAAAACAATTCTAAAATTAGAGAATAAATTAAATTTAAGTTTACATGCTATGACAGTTCTTAATGAAAGATATCTTATAAGAAATAGTAAAGGAAATGTTGTAGAAAATCCAGAACAGATGTTTAGAAGAGTTGCTAAGTATGTTGCAAAAGTAGAAAAGAAAGAAAAAAAGAAATGGGAAAATGAATTCTTTGAAGTTATGAAAAATTTAGAATTTTTGCCAAATACACCTTGCCTTACAAATGCAGGAACAACAAGAAAACAATTGAGTGCATGTTATGTTTTAGATTTACCAGACTCAATAAAAGATATATTTGAAACTTTAAAAGAATCTGCCTTGATATTCCAAAGTGGAGCAGGAGTAGGTTATTCTTTTTCAAAAATTAGAGCAGAAGGAAGTTTGATAAAAACAAGTAATAGAGAAGCTTCAGGACCTGTTTCGTTTATGTATGTTTTTGATAAAGCTGCAGAAATTATGAAGAAAGGTGGAATTCGAAGAGCAGCAATGATGGGTGTTTTAGATATTACACATTTAGATATTTTTGAATTTATTGGAGCAAAAGAAAATGGAGATTTGAAAAATTTTAATATCTCAGTCGCTATAACAGATGATTTTATGAGAAAAGTTCTGCATGGACAAAATTATTGGTTGAAAGATGATAAAGGTAGAAATGTTAAGAAGTTTAATTCTAGAGAAGTTTATGATTATATTTGTAAAAATGCTTGGGAGAATGGGGAGCCAGGAATTTTATTCATTGATGAAATAAATAGAAAAAATAATTTGAAAAAATTAAATCATATTTATGCAAGTAATCCTTGTGGAGAAGTTCCACTATTTGAAAGAGAATCTTGTTGTTTAGGTTCTGTAAATTTATCAAAGTTTACAAGGAAAGGAGATGTTAATTGGGTTAAATTAGCAAAAGCTGTGAAAATAGGAGTTAGATTCTTAGATAATGTTGTAACAGTAAATAAATATCCAAGCAAAGAAATTGAATTAATGTGTTTGAGTAATAGAAAAATAGGATTAGGTGTTATGGGTTGGGCAGACATGTTAATTGAGTTAGGAATACCTTATGATTCTAAAGAAGCTGTTAAACTTGCAGACAGTGTTATGAAATTTATTAATAAAAAAGCTAGAGAAGAATCTGAAAAGTTGGCTAGAGAAAAAGGAGCATTTCCAAATTTTAAAAGAAGTAGCTTAAAGAAAAGAAGAAGGAATGCAAGTTTGTTAGCAATTGCACCAACAGGAAGTATTAGTATCATAGCAGGATGTTCATCAGGTATTGAACCAATCTTTGCAGTAGCTTATATGAGAGAAATATTAAACGGAATGAAATTGTTTGAAGTAAATAAAAGATTTGAAGAACTTGCAAGGTATACAGGATTCTATAAGAAAGGAATGATGAGAAGTATTGCAAATAAAGGGAGCCTAAAAGGAGTTAGAAGTGTACCTAAACAAATAAAGGAATTATTTATGACTTCTTTAGAGATCCCATTAGAGAGGCATATAGAGATGCAAGCAGCCTTTCAAAAGAATGTTGACAATGCAGTGTCAAAAACAATAAACCTTCCTAAGAAAGCAAGTATAGGCGATGTGAAAAGAGCTTACATGTTAGCATGGAAGAATAAATGTAAAGGAATTACTGTATATAGATATGGTAGTAGAGAAAAACAAGTTTTATATCTTGGTAATAATAATTGTAAAAAATGTTAAAATAAAAAAATAAAAAAGAAATTTATCTTCTCTTTTTCTTTTTAGCTTTCTTTTTAGGTGCTTTTTTCTTAGCTTTTTTCTTTGCAGCTTTTTTCTTAACTTTCTTCTTTGCAGCTTTCTTTTTCACTTTTTTCTTTACTGCTTTCTTTTTAGCTTTTTTCTTCACCTTTTTTTTCTTAGCTTTTTTCTTAACCTTTTTCTTAACAGCTTTTTTCTTCACTTTTTTCTTTTTAGCTTTTTTCTTTTTCTTCTTTCCGCCTCTAGCCATTTTTGTACATGCAACATTTCCTGCTTTGTCGATGTAATATAGCATACCAGGTTCTCTAGAAACTCCACACTTAACTACCACTTGCTGTTTGAATGATCCCTTCATTCCAGGTCTTTTCATCTTTACTCTAGCCACATCACCCTTCTTATTTAAGAAGTATAAAAAGCCAGATTCTCTTTTAATCCCACACTTTACAAGAACTTTTCCCATTTTTTTTTCACCTCATATAATCTAGTTATAAATACTAGTAATGTTATATAGTCTATATTAGTATATAAACTTTATGTTTTCTCGAGGGAAACCTTATAAATTTTAAAAAGATTTGAATCTATATGTGGGTACATAATTTGAATCCTGTGTTGTTAAACTTGGGTGGATTAGAAATAAGATATTATGGTTTAGTTTATGTAATTGGATTTATTTTGAGTATAGTTTGGTTGATGCATTATCGTCGAGAAATAGCTTTGAAAAAAGATGATGTTTATGACCTTGTTTTTTATTTAATGTTAGGTGTAATTATTGGCTCCAGATTGTTCCATGTAGTTTTCTGGGAGTTTGATTATTACTTATTAGAACCTTGGAAAATATTTTATCTTTGGGAAGGAGGTATGGCTTACCATGGAGGTTTAGTAGGAATTATCGTCGGAGCATGGTGGTTTTGTAAAAATAAGAAAATAAGTTTTTTGAAAGTTGCAGACATTTTAACAGTTCCAGGAATACTTGCTTTAGGTTTAGGAAGGTTAGCAAATTTTACAAATGGAGAATTAGTTGGAAGAGTTACAGATGTTTCTTGGTGTGTAGACTTTGGAGATAATTTATGTAGACATCCTTATGTGATTTATAGTGCTTTGAAAAGATTTGCAATTGGAGGAATATTGTGGAGTTTATCGTCTATAAAGTTTAAAGAAGGATTCATATTTTGGTGTGGAGTTTTGTTAATGGGAATAGGTAGATTGGTTTTGGATTTCTATAGAGAAGATATTTTATATTGGGGTTTGAGTGTAGGACAATGGATGTCTTTAGTAATGATTCTTGTTTCTTTGTTTGTTCTTGTAAGAAATTATAAGATAAGTATGAGAAAATTATTTAAATGATGAAATTTGAAAATGTGAGTTATGATAGATTGTGAACAATGTCCAGACTCATCATGTTGTAAAGATGTAACAGTAGAAATAGACGAACCTGATACAGTAGAAGATTGGGATGAAATCAGATGGATGGTTTCCCATAAAAATGTTTCAGTTTACAAAGATAATGAAGATGATTGGGTAGTAGAATTTAAAACTCCATGTGCAAAGCTAGACGATACTGGTAAGTGTACTGTTTATGATAAAAGACCTGATATTTGTAGAGGACATGCATTAGATACTTGTGTTTATAATGGTGAAGGAGATACCCATGTTCTTAGATTTGAGACTGTTGAAGATGTTGAAAAATATATCAAAGAAAATGTTCTTGAAGATATGAGAAAAGAAGCACAAAAAGATCTTGATGAAATTGAGAAATGGAATCTTGGTTAAGTGTAATAATATTTTCCTTCTTTTTTTTGTTTTTTATCTAACTGAGAACCTAACTGATTTATTCTTGGTCTACCAAATTCAGCATCAATTCTGAAAGTTATGTCAAGCATTTTTAATACTTCATTCATACCTTCTTCTTTAGTTAAAGGACCTTTAACATGACCTTCTTTACCAGGTTCACCCTCGAAAACTAACATAGAATCACCAATGTAATCTACAAATTGAATATCGTGATCTACAACAATTGCACAAGTGTCTTGTTTGTTCATAAAATCTCTAATTACTTCTGCTACATTTATTCTATCCTCAACATCAATAAAAGCTGAAGGCTCGTCAAAAGCATAAACATCAGCATCTAAAGATAAAGTAATAGCAACAAAAACTTTTTGTAATTCACCACCAGATAAATCTGCAATGTTTGAATTAATTATTTTTCTTAAGTTTAATTTATCTAAGATATTTTTTTCAAACCAACCACTCTCTTTGTTTTTTGCAAATTTATGTAACCATTCATTTACAGTCCCTGCTTCAGGTTTAATATCTTGAGGTTTGTAAGCAATCTTTATACTAGAATCGATTTTTCCCTTTGTAGGTTTGATTAATCCAGCAAGCATTTTTAAGAAAGTTGTTTTTCCTAAACCGTTCCCACCAGTAATAGTTAAAATTTCACCTTTTCTTAACTCACCAGCACTGATTTTTAATTTGAAAGTTTCAAACTCTTTTTCTAAGTCTCCCCAAGAGTATAATACAGGCCTATTTACATATCTTTCAATACCTTTGTTAAATTTAATTTTGTAGTCTCTAAACCGAACATTGTCGTCAGGAAGATAACCATCTAAATATTCATTAATTCCCCTTCTAACAGATTTAATTTGAGAAACAATACCATAAACTGCAGCATTACCATATAAAATTTGTAATTGATCAGAAATATAATCTAAAGTTGCCAAGTCATGTTCAACAACCATAACTGCGACACCTTCCTTTGCTAAAGATCTAATTATTTTTGCAACCTTTATTCTGTAAGTAATATCTAAGAAAGATGCTGGCTCATCAAAGAAGTAAAAGTTTGCATCCCTTAGCAAAGTTGCAGCAATTGCTAGCCTCTGTAACTCTCCACCAGAAAGAGCGGAAACTTCTCGATCATATAATTCTTTTAAATTTAATTGTTCTGAGACTTCATCAAGTTTGTTATTTTCATTTGATTTATCTAAAAGTTCCTTAACAGTTCCTTCAATTTGTGTAGGAATTAAATGTACAGACTGAGGTTTGTAAGCAATTTTTACTTTCTTTTCTTTTAATTTTTTTAAGAAAATTTGAATTTCAGATCCTCTGTACATCTTAATAAGTTCATCAATTTTTGGATCTTTATTTTCTGGATCTCCAAGATTGGGGGTTAATGAATTTGATAATATTTTTAATGCTGTACTTTTCCCAATACCATTTCTTCCTAAAATACCTAAAACTTTTCCTGAAGTTGGTAAAGGTATGTTGTATAATATGAAAGAATCTTTTCCATATCTGTGAATAGGTTTTTGAGTTAAATTATCTGGAAGCTTAACCATGTGAATAGCTCCAAAAGGACATATGTTTACACAAATGCTACAAACACCAGTACAAAGCTCTTCATTAATCTGAGCTTTACCATCTGGACCTTTGGTTATAGCTTCCTGCCCTTCTCTGTTTAGAGGACACATCCTCATACAGAGATAGTCTCCACAGGACAGAGGATTACATTTTTCTTTTTCAACTACAGCTATTCTTTTAACCATGCTTAGAAAGATAAATTAAAGCTTTTTAAGTCTTTTTCTTAGTAGAATTAGAAGTAGACATAATATCTCCAAACTTAATATCATAATTAGCAGCCCAAGCATCAAGAGTTATTTTTTTATTATTTAGATTAACAAGTAAATATTGGTGTGGAGAAATAAAAATAAAAGTCCATTTTAATTGGATATCTTTCTCTTTAAAAAATTTAGAATTAACTAAAATAATTCTTATTAAATAATTAAAATTAGTACAATGTAAAAATCCTTTATTATCCCATAATCTCTGAGGATCCTTGTAAAATAAACGATGAAATAATAAATAAGTTACAAATTTTTTCCCATAAAATCTTTTGGTTAGAATATTATAAGCTTTTTTTAATGCCTCTTCTTGATTCTTAGATTGATTTACTTGTTTTATAATTTCTTTTAATTCATTAGGAATATTATTAGGGAGTTTTGTTTTATTAAAAAAATCAAATACCATTATTAAAAAAGAGTTATCAAGATTTTTAAGAGTTGTGATATGAGGAAAATATTTAAAGGAAAATAAGAATGAGAATAATATGAAATGCGTAATATGTAAAGGAAAAATAGAAAATAGTTTTCTAGGAAAAATAATGGGTACTTTTGTTAAGAAAAAAGCAGTATGTAGTGCATGTCAAAAAAAACATGGTAAAGGCGTAGATGCACTAGTAGAATAAAAAAATTAAAGCATTGACACTTTATTCATTGTGTCCCCAGCTCTTAATTCATCAACAACATCCATACCTTCAAGTACATCTCCAAAAACAGTGTAACCATCATCTAAGAAAGTATTATCAGCTAAGTTTACAAAGAATTGAGAACTTGCACTATTTGGATCATTGGATCTTGCCATACCTACAGTCCCTCTTGAATGAGATTTACCAATGACTTCTAAATTTACAGTATCAGAGCTTCCACCAGTCCCATCTCCACTAGGATCTCCACCTTGAATTACAAAATTAGGTTCGTATCTGTGGAATGTTAAGCTATTATAAAATCCTTCTTCTACAAGTTTAAGAAAATTATTTGTAGATAAAGGTGTGTCTTCATATAAACCAATAACAAAATCTCCTTTATTGGTTTCAACTTTTACCTTGTAAGTATAATCCATTTTTTCGTTCTCCGCAGCACCAAAACCTGTGCCTGATCCTATTTCTTCATTTTCTTCTAGTACTTCTGTAGTACATCCAACTAAGAAAATAAGTAAGAATAATATTAATATTTTTTTCATAAATCTATAATTTCTTTAACCTTTAAAAAATTAATCCTTTCGAGAGCTTTCCGAAAAGTTTATAAAAATAAAATTTACAAATAAATCCTAATTAGGTGTGAAAAGGCATGACTTATACGTATAGGGTCAAAAAACTTAAAAAAGTTTATTTCCTAAAACCAACTTATCCATAGTCTACCTCATAGACCTTTTTAAAATTCATAGGAGAAACTATAATTTCTTTTTATAATAGTGCCATAATTCAAAGAAAAGACCAAATATTATTACAAAGACCCATAAAATTTTTGGATAACCCTGGTAAATTGAAAATAATAATCCTAAGACTGCAGTTCCTGACCAAATTAATTTTAAAGTTAGTAGAGTGTTGAAAGTTTCTTTTGATTTTTCTTTAGCCAATATAGAAATACCACCAACTGCAAATAAAGCAGCAGCTACTAATCTTGCTGTAACTGGATCTATTGTTTCTAAGCCTAGTAAAGATAAAGTGTAAATTGGAAAAAAGAATAAAGGAATTGCAATAATATAATCTATAATGAAATGAATTAAAAACCAAGTTTTTAGAGATTTTGGTACTTTCATAGTAAATTAGTAGATATATTCATTTAAGTATTTTTTTAATTAGAAACCAAAAGAATTTGTAAATTCCTTAACTTGTTGATAATCAGATAAGAACTTTAAACCTTTGTCAGTAATAGTATATTTCTTTCCTCTTTTTTCTTCAAGCTCTTCAACTAACTCTTTTACAATTAAATCTCCAACATATCTCTTCATAGAATCATGAGAAAGATTAGATTTGTATAATAAATGAGTTGGCTTTATGGTTCCACCTTTATCACGAATAGATTCCAAAATGTCCTTAATAATATCAAGCTTTTCTCTTCTCGCCACCATAGTGTAAAACCCTCATAAACATGTAAAATAAAACTAGGAAACCTAGTAACTGAACTAGTTGTCCAACAACATAAAGATACTCTGTTGTAAAAATGTTAATTATGTAAAATATTTCTGCACAAGCTAATAAGTAAAAGGATGTGAAAACTAATCTTGTATTTTTGTTTTTCTTCTCTTGGAAGTTTAAGTAAAACTGGTAAGCTAAGAAAGCTAACAAAACTAAAGATGTTAAATGATATTTTAAAGTATACTGATGTGAAAATACAATGAATAAAAGTAAAAGAGATAATAATAAAGTTACAACCTTAGTGTCCTTTATTTTAAATACGATAATAATTAAAATCATGTAAGCTAATAGAGATAGGAATACTTGAATCAAAAATGCAAAATCAAATGCTGATAATATTAAGTTAACCTTATCTGAAAGATGGAATATTAAGATTGAATTAAAGATTGCAAAAACTAAAGAAGATAATGAAATCAATAAAAAGGATAAACTGAAAAATTTATATTTAGGTTCTTCAGTAATCTTGTAAGCCTTATGACTCATTAAAGTTATTAGAATTGTCACTAGAGAAAATACAAGTGCAAATATAACATCAATCCCCCAGAACCATGATGGCCCATTCAAAACTAAGATACTCATTACTATGACGACTAAAACTAATTATTTATAAGCTTTATGGAAAGACTGTATGTATATAGTGTTCTGTTCTTTTATAAATGAAAATGGGCTAATATTCTCTAAGGTGAAAAAAGAGGATGCAACACCTCCCTACCTTTATGCTTAAGAAGGTTCAAGTCGATCTCCCCTTGGCTTGGACTGATTTTTCTTTTTGAGTTAAATTTATATATGATGAGTTGAAAATCTATTTTATGGTAGTTAATGAAGTTACAAAAATATATGCTGAAAAATTAGGTTTAGCTGCAAATACATCTGAGGAAGATATAGTTCTGGAATATAAAAGAAGAAGATGGGAAAGGTTTGAAACTAGTACAAAACCCATGTGTATAAAAATTGATGAAGCCCTTGGTACAGAATTGGTAGAAGACATTGAGACTTTATTACAACAATACGAAGTTTATAGTTCGCACTTATTAGATAAGCCAGAAGATATAAGTGCAGGAATAGCAGCACACAAATCTTTAGAAATTATAACAAGATTATTAAAATCTTCTTCAGCATTCCCAGCAGAAGTAAGACCTTTATACTTAGAGATGGTTGGTTCACTTTTTGAAGATGTTCAAAGTTATGGTTCTTATCAAAATTCTTTAAATTCTACAAGATATCCTACAAGTATTGATTCTTTGTTTAATACTCTTTATTAGAGAGGATTTTATGGAAAGTTTTCAGAAAAATTGAAAGATTTTCAGAAATTCTTAACAAGCAGTTATTAAGTTTGAAATGAGTTATTAGATATGGAAATATCTGAAGAATTAGCCGAAATAATTGGAATTCATTTAGGTGATGGTTGTATTAGTAAAACTACAAAATATCAGGAATATGCAATAAATGGAGATATAACTGAAGAGAGAGAATATTATGATAACCATGTCTTACCTATATATAATTCAAATATCTTTAAACCCATTTTAGGAAAAGAAATTATTGCAAAAAATTATGAAAAAAATGGAACATATGGGATATATGTTTTTAATGAAAAAATTGTTTCTTTTTTTGAGCAATTAGGTATAAAATCAGGAGTTAAATTAGATCATGAAATTCCTGATTGTATCCTAAAAAATAAAAGATTATGGAAGTTTTTTTTAAGAGGTATTTTTGATACTGATGGTTCAATATATTTCAATAAAAATTATTCTGTGAAAATAGAAAATAGAAAACATAATCGTCCTAGAATAAAATTAGGAATGACTTCCAAAAAAATAATAAAAGGAGTGAGATTTATGCTTGAAGAATTAGGATATAATATTTATCAAAAACCTTCTTACAAAGGAAAAAAAGATAAAAATGCAGTGCATTCAATAATGATTCAAAGAAAAAAAGATATTGAAAGATTCATAAAAGAAATTGGTTTTAAAAGTTCTAAACATCTTACCAAATGGCAAATCTATAAAATAAAAGGTTATTGTCCACCAAATACAAAATTAAAAGAAAGATATCAAATTATAAATGAAACAAAAGTTTTTTAAATAAAACAAATAAATTCTAATACAATGCGGGGGTAGCAAAGTGGTCAAATGCGCAGGGAACTTACAGAAAGTTACTGTAGGTTTGCGAAACTTAAGACCAAAGTCTCTTTGAGATAGATTACATATGGATGTAATCAAATCGTAAGATATCCTGTCTCTTAGTGAGTTCGAGGGTTCAAATCCCTTCCCTCGCATATTTTATTTTTTCAAAACTCTTAAAAAGAGTTAATTTTCTTTTTAACACTCATGAAAACAATGAAAATAAAAGGAAATACAGTAATGGCAGTTATTGATGGAATCCTAAAACGAAAAGGTTTAGAGCCAATATATGTTTTAGAAGAATTTCTTAATACTGACACAAATGAATTAGAAAAGGGACTGATATTGAATGATATAAAAGAGGTTGATAGTTCTAATTTTTCGGGAATACTTGTTTTTGTAAATGGTGAAGAACCAGGTGAAGGTGCAGTAGCAATTGATCAAATGGAAATTAAAGTAGGTGATGAGGTTTCAATGGCTTTTGTTAAACAAGGTGTTTACAAAGGAGATTTTAAACATACAAAAGAAAAAGCTATTGGCTTAGATGTTGTTCTTTTAGATTATGAAGTAAAAGAAGAAAATTTGAAAGAAGAAATTATTGTTGAGGTTCTTGAGGAATCAACCAAGAAAACTCTTTGTCCAAAGAAAGACTGATTTTTTTCAAGTTCTGTTTTAATGTTTTTAGCTTGTTTGTTGCTAATGCTTGATTGGAAGAATTAATTGCTTGTATTAACTCATCACATGAACTTTGTAATTGTGCTATGTCTTCTTTTATGTTATCTATTGGTTCCATATCTGATTTTGAGTTTTTATGGTATAAAAAGATTTAGGTAAATTTTATAAACAAAAGAAGAAAATAAAGTTCTATGCCTCAGTGGCTTAGCTCGGTATAGCACTTGCTTGGTAAGCAAGAGGTCCCGTGTTCAAATCACGGCTGAGGCTTATTTGTTATTTCTTAGCAGTAGTTACAAAATAGATAGTTTTATATATGATGAAATGAGCTCTAATAATAAGAAAAATGAGGAATCAACTATTATTATTAGGACTTTTAAGCTCAGGCTGTTCAGACTATAGTTTGAATAGAATTGATGACGATGCAAATGGATTAGAAGATGTTTTAGATACAGGTTTTCAAGGAGAAGATAATTTTGAAGAATATGATCCATGTGATCCATATGATGAAGTATGGAGTAGAAATCCTGATGGAGAAGAAAGACCAAGTTGTTATGCTATACAAAGTCATTTAGAAGAAGGATATGATGATTCTCAATTATGTGTTTTAATTAATTATAGTGAATGTTTTGAAGAACTAGGTACTATTAAGGCTTTTAAGAATGAAAGTGAAATTTTTGATGGATTTGGCTATGCTACAATACCGAGAACTTGTAATGATCAAAAAGGTTATATTGAATTTTGTTTTCATGGTGAAAATCGTGAAAATGGTGAAGAAGAAAGTGTTGCAAATGCATATGTTGATTTTGATATTTGGATTTTATCTAAAGAAGAAGAAGATGTAATGGAAGAATCTGGAGCAAATATTAATTCTGAAAAAGAAGAATATATTAAAGAAAATCATGATGGTGAACAACTTTATGCTATAGTGGAATGTAGAGAAGACGAACATACGACTAGTGATTGTTCTGGAATTATTTATTAAAACATATCTTATTAAAACTTTTAATTTTTTTAGTTACTTCTTTGGAATTACATGTGAATTATATTCTAAAATATAAAAATCTTTATAAATGGTCTAACACGAGATATAGTAGAGCAAAGAGAGGAGATATACTATATCTTGTTGTTACTGAAAAATGAAATGTCCATATTGTGCAAGTCCAGATCTGAAAGTATTAGATAAAAGGAATACTGAAGAAAACAAATCAATAAGAAGGAGAAGAGAGTGTTTGGACTGTAATAAAAGGTTTACAACATATGAAAGAATTGAAGAATTTCCAGTTTATGTTTTAAAAAGAGATGGCAGAAAAGAACCTTTTTGCAGAGTAAAAATTAAAGAAGGATTCGTAAGATCTTTTGAAAAAAGACCAGTGACAATGGAAGCAATTGATAATATGGTTGATGGATTACAGAGAAAAGTTAGAAATTATAAAGCAAATGAAGTTGAAAGTAAAGTTTTGGGGAAATGGGTTTTGAGTTTGTTGAAAAAAACTGATAAAATTGCCTATATCAGGTATGCTTCAATACACAAAGATATTGGAGATATACAAGAACTTGAGGCCGAAATACAAAAAATAATTTAGGGGAGTAAAAATGGTAACACATGTAAAAAAAAGAGATGGAAGTATTATTCTTTTCAATAAAGAGAGAATAGCAGAAGCAATATTCAGTGCAATGAAAGCAACTGGAATTGGTAGTAAAGATAAAGCACAAGAACTAGCACAAAAAGTTGCTAGAATGGTTGAAGAAAAAAATCCTTATCAAATTCCTTCAGTAGAAGAAATTCAAGATTCAATAGAAGAAGTTCTAATAAAAGACAATGATCATGCAGCAGCAAAATCTTTTATCATTTATAGAGAGAATAGAAGGAGAGAAAGAGAGAGTAAAAAAGTATTATTAGATGTTGAAGGTACAATGAAAGAATACCTTGATCAAATTGATTGGAGAGTAAATGAAAATAGTAATGTAGGATTTTCTCTTGGAGGTTTGATTTTGTACATCTCTGGAAAAATTACTGCTAATTATTGGTTGAATAATATTTATCCTGCAGAAATTAAAAATGCACATTCAAATGGGGATTTCCACTTACATGATTTGAGTATGTTCTCAGGTTACTGTGCAGGTTGGTCACTTAGACAATTGTTAGAAGAAGGTTTTGGTGGAGTTTATGGAAAGTTACAAACAAAACAACCAAAGCATTTTGATACTGTAATTGGACAAATGGTTAATTTCTTAGGAACAATGCAAAATGAATGGGCAGGAGCTCAAGCTTTGTCCTCTGTAGATACTTATCTAGCTCCATATGTAAGAGTAGATAATATGACTTACAAAGAAGTTAAACAACAAATGCAAAGATTACTATTTAATATTGCTACACCAAGCAGATGGGGAACACAAACACCTTTCATAAATTTTACATTTGATTGGACAGTACCTGAAGATTTGGCAGAAGAAAAAGTAATCATTGGTGGAAAGAGACAAGAAAACAAGTATAAAGATTATCAAAAGGAAATGGATATGATCAATAAAGCTTTCATGGAATGTATGATGGAAGGAGACGCTGATGGAAGAATATTTACTTTCCCTATACCAACTTATAACATTACAAAAGATTTTGATTGGGATAGTGATAATGCAAATATATTATTTGAAATGACTTCAAAATATGGTATCCCTTATTTCCAAAATTTTGTTAACAGTGAGTTGAAACCAACAGATGTTAGAAGTATGTGTTGTAGATTACAACTTGATGTAAGAGAACTTAGAAGTAAAACTGGAGGATTGTTTGGTTCTGGAGAAAATACAGGTTCTATTGGAGTTGCTACAATTAATCTACCAAGATTAGGATTTGTTAGTAAAGATAGAGACGAATTCTTTAGAAGATTAAAAATCTTAATGGATATGGCTCAAAATTCTTTAGAAATTAAAAGAAAGGTTGTTACAAGATATATGGAATATGGATTGTTGCCTTACACAAAAAGATATCTAGAAAATTTAGACCATCATTTTTCAACAATTGGATTAATTGGAATGAATGAATGTTGTTTGAATTTCTTGAAGAAAGATATGCTTGATGATGAAGGAAGAGATTTTGCAATTGAGATTTTAGATTTTATGAGATCAAGATTAAAACAATACCAAGAAGATTCAGGACACATCTATAATTTAGAAGCTACACCTGGAGAAGGAACTAGTTATAGATTGGCAAGAATTGATAAGATGAAATATCCAAATATAATTACAGCTGGAACAGAAGAACCATATTATACAAATAGTTCACAGTTACCAGTGAATGCAACAGATGATATTTTTGAAGCTTTAGATAGCCAAGAAGAATTGCAATGTAAGTATACAGGAGGAACTGTGTTCCACTGTTTTATTGGAGAAAAAATAGATAGTATTGAAGCGTGTAAAAAATTAGTAAAAAGAATTGCACACACATATAGAATACCATACTATACAATAACTCCAACATTTAGTATTTGTCCAGAGCATGGATACATTGCAGGAGAACATCATGAGTGCCCATATGAAGCTGTAGTCAGCACAAAAGGAGGTGAGCAGAATGAGTAAATGTGGAAAACAATGTGAAGTATATAGTAGAGTTGTAGGATATCATAGACCTGTGACACAATGGAATAAAGGAAAAAAGGCTGAGTTTTTTGATAGAAAAACTTTTTGTATGAAGTCTAGTTTAGAAAGTAAATACGGAAGAACTTTAGAGGCTTTCAATAAAGAGAAAGTCTCTGAAGAAGAGATTTTGGAAGTTGTAAAAAATGTTGAATTTTAAAGGAATTCTTAGGAGTTCTTTAATTGACTACCCTGGCCAGATTACGGCCGTTCTTTTTCTTCCTAAATGTAATTTTAGATGTCCCTTTTGTCATAATCCAGAGTTAAGCCTATTTTCTGAAAAAGGAGAAGATATTAGTGAAGAATTAATTTTAAGTTTTTTAGACGATAGAAAAGGTAAATTAGATGCAATTACAATTACAGGTGGAGAACCAACATTAAGTGAAGGACTTTTAGAGTTTGTAAAAAAAGTAAAAGATAAAGGTTTTTTAGTAAAGTTAGATAGTAATGGAACAAGACCAGAAGTTTTAGAAGAGTTAATCCCATATGTTGATTTTATTGCAATGGATATAAAAAGTTCTTTAGAAAGTTATGAGAGAAATTGTGGTGTAAAAGTAGATTTAGAAAAAATAAAAAGAAGTGTAGAATTAATAAAAAATTCTGGTAAGGATTATGAGTTCAGAACAACATTAGTTAGAAGTTTAACCACAGAAGAAGATATCAAAAAGATTTGTTCTTGGTTGAAAGGAAGTAAAAGATACGTTTTACAACAGTTTGATAAAAGAAATTTAATTATTAACGAAGATTTGAAAAGTGAAGTAATTTATACAAAAGAAGAAATGGAAAATTTTAAAATAATATGTTCTGAAGCCTTTGAAGAAGTTGACATTAGAGGATACTAGCTTCTTTTATTTTTTCTTGAATTATTTTATTCAAATCTATTTTTTGAAGTTCAAGATTTATTTTGAAAACTGAAGATTTTGTTGAAGGATTTTTTGGACCCAATAAAGAACAAATCTCTGGACCTTTTGAAATTTCGTAAGTTTCAATTTCTCTTGCTATGTTAATTATTTCTTGTTTGTCAAAAGTTAGTAAAGGTCTTAATATTTTTAATTTTAATTGAGATTCTATAGATTTTAAATTAGATAAGGTTTGTGAAGAAACTTGTGCAAGATTTTCACCTGTGATTAGAAAGTTAGTTTTTTCTTTCTCTGCAATAAATTCAGCTGCTTTAAACATTGCAATTTTTGAAAGAATAAAATAGTCTCTAGGATTACATTTTTCTACAAGTTCTTTGAAAACATCAACAAAAGGAATTAAATATAATTTTTTCACATTAAGTTTTTTTGCTAATTCTTTTACCTTTTCAATTTCATGTTCACCAGTTAAAGGAAGTTGGTGAAAGTGAACAGCGACTATGTCAAAGTGTTCTTGCATTCTGTAAATTGCTACTGGAGAATCAATTCCACCAGATAATAGAGCTATTGCTTTTTGCATGAAATAAAGAATAAAAAATGTTTATATAAGAGTTTCTAAAGGATTATAAATTCTAAGAAGATTCTATTATTATGTCAAATCGAGAAATATTAAAACAAATGAGAAAAAATCAAGGTTTAGGTAAAAAATTATTAGATGAAGCAGCACGAAGAATACAAGAAGAGCCATTAAAACCAGGTGAAACAAAGACAGTTGAAAGTACATATGAGAGACAAGAAGGAAATTATAAATCAAAAGGATATTATAAAATAACAATAAAATAAAATTAAATTATCTTTGTTTGCACATCCATATCAATTATTTTATTTGCCATGAATTTTGCTTGCCTAGTTGCATAATCTAAAATTTCATCAAAACTGTCAGCTTGAGATTTAGGTAACTCTACATATTTAATTTCTTTCTCTTTCAAATAAGTTTTTATTTGTTGATCAATATTTAGTTGCCATTCTTTGTCAGTTGACCTAATTTGATCTTCAATTAAACCATGCTCAGAAACAGGAGTCTTGAATAAAAAATTATAAGTTTGTGCATGATGCATTACAAAAGGTTCAATCCATTGAGGTAATTCTTGATCTTCATTTTGGTAAGCTTCTCTTGCATAAATAAAATTGTCAATAAGACTTCTGTCACAAATTACAAAATCAAATTTGTCTTGATATTCTCTTTCTAATTGAGATTGAGTTAATAAAATCCAATTTTGTGCAAGAATGTTTCCATGACCCCTTCTAAAGTAGGGGCAAGATCTTACAACCTCTCTAATTATTCCAACACTTTTTCCTTTTGCTTTTAGTACCCCAGCTAAAAAATAAATTAAAGTTGTTTTGAATGTTCCGTGTGCTCCTATTAGTGCTATTTTCATTTTATCTCCTCCTTATACCTTGAATATATGTTTTGACCTTATGTCTTCCTCTTTGTCTTAATTCTGCAATTAAATGTGAACTTGGATATTCAGCAAAAAATGAATCTTTATGATGATGAGAATTTTTAATTCTTTCATCTAATCTCTCTCTGACTAATTTTTGTCTGTTTAGTAACCATGAAGGTAATTGTTCTCTAGGAATTCTTTTAGGATCAGGAATAAATATTCCACCTTGATAAGTTGAGGACCTAGGCATTTCAAAATTAAAATGACCTCTACATCTTGGTTGATAATCAACTTCACCTTCAATTTTTTTTTCTTCAGAACCTAAAACATCACCTGAAGCAATAATTGGACCAGAATCTTCTACAACAGTTCCATCTTTTGCAATCAATTGAGAATAAACAGCTTTCCCCCTACAAAGATCTGAATGTTGACAAACACCATAATGTTGTTTTATATTTGCTCCTCTAGATAAACAATAAGCTGCAATTGGAAAAATTCTTGCACCAGTATCATTTGTTAAAGCTAAAATATTCAAACTTAATCTTGCATCAATCATATCATCAAGAACACCAAATAAACCAGCTGTATCTTCAACCATGTGCAATTCTTCAAAAAGATATAATTCTATATGAGGTTCTAATAAAGATAAAATTGAAGAAGCATTTTTTGTATCAAAAAGTTCAGCTTCAAAAAAATGTGAAGACATTCTTGAACTTAGACCAGGTTTTTCATTATTTCTAACTGAATTATCAGGCCTTAAAACTTTGAAAGGTATTCTAGCATATTTTAATTTTCCTGCAATATAAAGACCAATTAAACCTTTACCTCCAGCCATCCCTCCTAAATTTGCATTAAAAGAGAAATTATCAATTATACTCACTGTTTCACCAAGAGATTTACTAGCAAATGAATTTATAAGCTCTTATATACAATAATATAGAAACTTTTTTATATATATGAAAAGAATTTAAGATTATGAAAATCGTACTGTTAGGAAAACCAATGTCAGGGAAAGGGACGCAAGCTAAATTATTAACAAAAAGATTAAACTATCAACATATTTCTACTGGAGATTTGTTAAGAAATGAAGTAAAGAATGAGAGTGATTTAGGAAAAGAAGCAAAAGAGTTCATGGAAAAGGGGTTGTTGGTTCCGGATGAACTAATTATTAGATTGTTAGCAAAAGGATTACCTGAAGATAATTTTATCTTAGATGGATTTCCAAGAACTATTGTGCAAGCAGAAAAATTAAATGAAATTCAAACTATGAATATTGTTGTTGATGTTTTTTGTTCTGATGAGATTATTGAAAAGAGAACAGTGAAAAGAAGAATGTGTAAAAGTTGTGGAGCAATTTATGGATTAGATGTGCCACCAAAAGAAGATGATGTTTGTGATGGTTGTGCAAGTGAATTGTATCAAAGACCAGATGATAATTTAGAAACAATTAGAAATAGGTTAAAAGTTTACGAAGAACAAACTTCCCCTTTAGTAGACTTTTACAAAGAGATGGGAATCTATACACAAGTAAATGGAGAAAAACCTATACAAGAAATTGTTGAAGAGATTCTAAAAGAAATAGAAAAGGTTAAATAATCCTTTTCCCCTTATTTTTTTTAATGAAAGTATTTACCCCAAAAAGAGGTCCTTTGTTTGGTAGAAAGAAAATTATTTCTAGACCAATGGCACCAAGAGTGCAAGTACCACAAGGAGCACCACATCAAGTTCCAATACAAGAGCAAGGAACAGTTACTCAAGAAGTAAAAGAAACAAAAGCTATTGTTGAAGAAAAAAAAGGTTTTGCAAATTTGTTAGGAAATAAAAAAATAATTCTTAGTGCAGGAATCCTATTTGTTTCTGTAATTGCAATTGTAGTTGTTGTTGCAATAAGTTTATCTTATACAAATGAAGTGGTAGAAAAAAGTTCTATACTACTGCCTTTCTTAATTAGAAGAAAAGATTGAAAATAAATTATTTCTTTCTTTTAGCATAAGTTAATGCCCAAAGTTTCTTTTCGTTTACAGCATTGATAGTATCTGAAAAAAAGGTGTTTCCCATATAATATAAAAAGAAGAATTCCTCTTTAAAAAGCTTTTGTAGGACTAATTTTCAACTAAAAGTTGAATTATTCTACATCGTTTTGTAGTCCAAAAATAAAGGTGACAACTCTTAAAACAAATTCTACCAAAATTGTAAAAATTAAGTAGTATAGAATGACATTATAGTAACTAGGAATAGATAATAATGTTGCTGGAATTGTTTCAAAAGTAAAAAAAGAGATGTCAATTAGGAAAACACCTAATAGAGCAAAAGGCAACATTTTTGCCAAATCTTTAGCTAAATCTTCATTGTAATAAGAAGTAACCCTAATAGAACTTACAATAGCAATTGCTACTAGCAAAACTAAAGAAACATCTTGTTTGGAAAGGAATATTAATAGTAAAGAAAATACTCCAGACCAAATAGCTACTAAAATAGGGAAGAATATTAAATATTCTAAAATGTATAAAATGACAGAAAGTAATTTTTGTAACCAAGCCCAAGAAGATCTTGAAGAATATTGTTGTAAGTTTAATTCAAAAATATCTCTTGTTGCAACAAACCTATAAAATTTGAAAATGAAAATAGCATAAACAACCATAGCAGCTACAAAAATAGATAAAGGTTTTATTGTTGAAATTGCAGTTTCTAAACTTAAATGGACCATTTATTTTTTTAAGTTAAATGAATTTATAAATTTTTTGTTAAAAAGGAAGTTATTTAAAGAAAAGTTATATTCTTTTTTTTATGAAATTAGTAAATATGTTAAGTTTAGTTGGAATTTTAAATGCTTGTACAGAGCCAATTGATACAATTTATGATACTGGAGATTTTTGGGATAGTGAAGATTGGGGTGAAGAACTATGGCCAGAAACAAGTTGTGAAGAATTATTAGATGGAAGAGAAGCTGATAGTGAAGAAGTTTTATTAGAAGGCCTTGAAAAATCAGGTCCAAAAACAAATTCTATGCTTTACCATTTAGGAAGATTTAAAGAAGGTGAAGTAGAAGAAGAATTAAAATTCTTACAGCCAGATGGAGATATCTCAAAACAAATGTATTTTTGTTCAACTTGTAGTATTTATCTTAATCATGTAAGCCCAGTATTTATTAGAGAAGAAGAGGGAATTATTTATGGATTAGAAATGTATCTTGATGAAAGTTGGTACATTGGAAGTTATACAAATATTGCAGAAGGTCATGAAGCTGTATTAACACCTTCAGAAGAAAGTGGAATAGATTATATTGTTGGAGAAACAAAAAAAGTTTTTGAATTTATGAATTTTAGTTATGAAGGAAGAATAGAAGCAGAAGTAATGGTTACAGATACATTATTTGAAGCAGAGATTATTCCTGAAGAAGGACCAGAAAATATATTGGGAAATAGTAATGGATATGTAAAACTAGATTATAAAGATGGAAGCTCTTTAGAAGGTTGTGTAAGTAACCCTCATTTCATACCACAAACAGTTATTTCTAGATTCTATGGTGAACAAGGTTTTAGTGAGTATAGATAAAAAATAAAGTGCACGAGACAGGTTTCGAACCTGCGTAGGCACTAAGCCACTGGATTTTGAGTCCAGCCCGTTTGACCACTCCGGCACTCGCGCATAATAGACCAAGAGAAATAATTAGTATTTATAAGAATTGCTTATTTCCTTTTAGTTTTTTTATTAGAAGTTTTCTTTTTTAGCTTTTTTAATTTAGGAGATTTCTTTTTTAGCTTTTTTTGTTTCTTTGATTTTTTCTCTGGTAAAGGTTTTATGAAACTGATTATAGGTTTTATTATTTTTGACTTCTCCTTTGTTATTTTAGGTTTAGTCATTTTCTTAATTTTTTTCTTTTCAATCTTTTTTAATATCTCTTGAATTACAGGAATTTCAGAACTAATTTCATTTAACCTTCTTGAATAGTAATCCATTCGAATGCCATAAATATGAGAAGATAATTTTAATTTCTCAAATCTTTCTTTCTGAGTATCTATTAATAATTGTTTTATAGAAATTTTTTCAGAATGTAATTTTTTTAACTTTCTCTCTAAACGAATTCTTCTTAATGCAAAATAAGAAAAATATGAAAGGAATATTAGTATGATAAATATTATTGAAAGTACGACCCAATGTTTTTTGAAGAAATTCTTCCCAGAAGTAGAAACAACCCTTAAAGCAGTAGACCTAGCTCTATTTTCCTCTAAAATTAAATTTGCTTCAGAAAGAATTTCTTTTGTTGAAATGTATCTTTCAAATGAGAATTCTAAATAAGCTTCTTCAAGTAAAATTTCAACCTCTTCAATTTCAATTGATTCTAATTTATATTCTTCAATTTTGAATTCTAAAGCAATTAGATGATCAAAAACATCATAAGCTTCAGCTTTTAATTTTGTTACTTGATCTGTATAGATAATAACATCTGAATATGAAAATGCATCGTAATTAAATCCTTCTAAAGAAGAACTTGCTTCATCTAATAAAATTCCAGAAGTATTTTTTGCTAAAATTTCGGCAAACATAGCTCTATCATAGGCACTCTTAGCAGCAATGATAGTATCATTTACAGCATTAACTGAAAAATTATCATTAATCATTTCATTCATTTCAGATTCAGCATCTATGATTGCTGTTAAAGCTTCTTCACTTGTAACTTCTTCAAAATCTTCAATAACAGCCATAGCAGTTAGAGATACAAATATTAGAGCAATAAATGAAATTACAAGTGAAAGAAGAATTCTAGGAGAAACAGGAGAGATATATATTGTAAACGAAGATAGAATTATGTTAACAGAATCAAGATTTATTGAAAATTCTTCAGGAAATCTATTAGTAGATACCGAAGGTGTAAATTTAGCACTTGAAACAAAAGAAGATCAATTATTAGAACATTTAAATTATCAAGGAGAAAAAACTTTTGCTGTTATTGAAATTTTTGGAAGATCACTTAACATTAAAGACGAAGATACAAAAGAGTTAATAAATAATTTAAATTGGCTTGTTGTTGGAGAAATCAATTCTGATCAAGCTCTTGAATCTGTTAAAAATATAGAATTAAGTTACTTTATTATAGGAATAATAATCTTAATATTTACAATGTTTATAGGATATTTATTTTCAAAAAATATTACAAAACCGATAAAAAGATTAAATGAGATGGTTAATGAATTAGAAAAAAATAATTATAAATATAGAATAAAAATAAGTACAAAGGATGAATTAAAAAGATTATCTAATTCTTTGAATAGAACGGCAGAAATATTAGAATATAGAGAGAAAGAACACACTCAATTAGAAAGATCCAAGACAGAATTTATATCAATAACAAGCCATGAATTAAGAAGCCCTATGACTCCAATGAGAGCACAATTACAAATGTTAATAGGTGGATATTATGGTAAGTTAAACAAAAAACAAGAAGAATCTTTAGATATTGTAGCTAGAAATACAGAAAGGTTAGATAATATTATTGTAGATTTTTTAGAAATAAGTAGAATTGAAGCTGCAAGGTTAAAATTTAGATTTGTAAAAACAGATATTACTCCCTATATTGAGAGAGTAGTAAAAGAGACATCATTATTTATGCCAGAAAAGAAAATAAAAATAGAAACAAAAATTGAAAAACTACCTATTATTGAATCTGATCCAGATAGAATAATGCAAGTTTTAAGGAATCTACTAAATAACGCTGTGAAGTTTTCAAAAAAGAATACAAGTATAAATGTATCAGTAAAAAAACAAAGTAATGAAATATTGTTTTCTGTTCAAGATAAAGGAAGAGGTATAAATAAAGAACAACAATCTAGAATTTTTGAACCTTTCTTTCAAGCTAAACAAACTATGTATAGAGAAAGCCTAGGAACCGGATTAGGTTTAGCAATTGCAAAAGGAATTGTTAAATCTCAAAAAGGGAAAATTTGGTTTAATAGTAAAGAAAATATTGGAACTACATTTAATTTTACTTTCCCATTAAAAGCTGTAAAAGAAATAGAACCTATTAAACTTCTTTTTTCTAAAAAAACAGATAAAAAAGAGGAAATAAGAGATATTTTTAAATCTTTTTTAGGTCCGATTGGAAAAAGAGAATTTAATGAATTAGATACACAAAATAAGTTAGGTTTAAAGGAGTTAATTAATTATATTAATTTAATTAAGAAAGAAAAAGTTATAGACCAAGAACAAGCGGAAGAATTTGTAGATAATTTATATTTAATAAGTGGAGAAACACATAAAAAAATTGAAAAAAGAGTTATAAGAAAAGGAATTGAAAAAGAAATAAAAGATATTTATATTGAAATAATTGGAAAGAAAAAAGGAGAATTTTATTTTAATAAAGTAAAAAGTAATATGGATTTGAAAATTATGATCCCTCAAATAGATCTACTATTTGCAAGATCAATAATAACTAAAGAAAAATCCGAAGAATTTAAATATAAATTAAGGTTAATATTAAAGTAAAGAGGTCTGATAATGAAAGAAAAAATATTTAGCAAATTAGAAATAGTTATTTTTATTTTAGCTTTAGTAGGTATTTGGTTAACAAGTTTTTATGAAAATTATGCATTATTCCATAGTGTAGCAGAAATATTTAGTATTGTTATTGCAGTAGGAATATTTATGATTGCATGAAATTCAAGGTTTTTTGTTGATAATGATTATTTGTTATTTTTAGGAATAAGTTTAGTTTTTATTGCAAGTATAGATTTTGTTCATTTATTAGCATATCAAGGGATAAATATATTTTCAGGATTTGATGCTAATTTACCAACCCAGTTATGGATAGCTGCACGTTATCTACAAGCTCTCTCTTTTTTAGTAGCACCTATTTTTATAATAAGGGAATTAAAACCAAAGTTGACTTCTTTGATTTATTTTATTATTACAAGTTTTATTTTTGTAAGCATATTTTATCTAAGAATATTTCCAGATGCATTTATTGTAGATAGTGGATTAACACAATTTAAAATTATAAGTGAATATATAATTTCTATTATTTTAATTGGATCTATTGTTTTTTTATGGGAATATAAAGAGAAATTTGATAAGATTATCTTTTATTTAATAATAAGCTCAATAATCTTTACAATATTTGCAGAGTTAGCATTTACATTTTATGTAAGCGTTTTCGGATTATCAAATCTTGTAGGTCATTTTTTTAAGATTATATCATTTTATTTAATCTATAAGGCTATAATACAAATAGGTTTAATGAACCCTTATTCGCTTTTATCAAAGAAAAAAATTAAGAGGAAAAAAAATGGATTTAATTAAAGAATTAAAAGAAGAACATGTAGAAATTATGAGATATTTTGAAAAAATTAAAATTTTGAAATCTAATGAAAAAATAGTTGAAGAAATATCTAGTTTAAAAGAATTGTTAATAGAACATTTAAAGTTAGAAGATCGAATGTTATATCCGGCTTTAAAAGATTGTGAAAATAATAAAGCAAAAGAAGCAGGGGATAAATTTTCAGAAGAAATGAATGAAGTATCTAAAGTGGTTTTAAAATTCTTTGATAAATATCAGGATAAGAATATAATTTTAACTGATTATAAAAAATTTATTAATGAAACAGAAGAAATAATTAAGGCTGTATCAAAAAGAGTTAGTGCTGAAGAAACAATATTATTCCCTTTATTTGAGAAATATGTTAAATAGAATAAAAAAGAGGAAAACTAATGAAATTATCTAAAATCATTATTTTTAGTTTTATCCTAGTTGGAATATTAGCAGGTTTTATAATGTTGTCAAATAATTATTTTGACACATCTAACCTTCTTGAACAGAAAATTAATATGCATTTAGAATCAAGATCGCAATTAATGGAAGATATTGTAGAAGATTTTGTAAAACAGAATGTTGAAAATATTCAAATAACAGCAACACACGAAAATCTTAGTAATGATGAATTAAAAGAAATAATTAAGATACAAGAAGATTTTGAGATTTTATATACAGTTGATTCAGAAGGTATGATCATTACTTCATCTGATGAGACATTTATTAATGAAATCATAAATATTAATGATTTTTTAAAGGAAGAAGAAACAATAATTCTAGCATATACTTCTAAAATATTTGAAGAAGAGACACTATTACTTGCTACACCATTTAAGGAAGGATTTGTTGTTACAGAAGCAAGACTAGGTGTTTTTGATAGTATTATTTTAGACCAGACAGGACTTGGAGAAACTGGAGAAAGTTTATTAGCTTATCAAGATAGTGATGGAGATATAGTTTTTTTTACTCAAAGAAGATTTGAAGCTAATGAAATGATTGAAGCATCTCATCTCCCAATGGCGGAAGCAGTTTCAGGTGTTGAAAAGACTATATATGATATTAATGATTATAGAGGAGAAGAAGTTATTGCAATTACAAAGTATATTGAAGTATTAGATGTAGGACTAGTTGTTAAAATTGATGAAGCTGAAGCATTAGGAGAAACTAAAAAAGGAGTAATATATTCAAGCATTAAGAATCTTTTACTTATTATCTTTTTAATTTCTTTTATGGGCTTTTTTGTTTCAAGATATATTTCAAAACCAATTAAAGATTTGACAGAAAGTGTTGATGAGATTAGTAAAGGTAATTTTGAGATTCAAATAAAAGAAAGTAAGATTTTTGAAATTAATAATTTAATAGATTCTTTAGATAGAATATTAGCTAGTTTGAAATTGGCAATACTTAGAACAGGTAGTTCTAAACACGAATTAGGGATTGGTACAGAAGAAGCTATATCCGAAATGAATAAGGCTAAAGAAAAAAGTAAAAAAAGAACAATACAATTAGAGAGATTTTCAAAGTTATCTGAAAATAGAGAATTAAAAATGATTGAATTGAAGAAAAGAATAAAAGTGCTTGAAAGAAAAATTAAAAAATAATATTGGTGAGAAGAATGAAAAAAATCTTAAAAAAAATAACACAAAAGATAATTGATGAAGCTTATTTAGAGAATAAATTAATAACAAAAGGAGAAAAACTTGCTAAAGAAATAAACAAGAAGAAAAAGAAAACTCCTTCAAAAAAAGAAATTAGCTCTGAAGCACTTTTGAATATGTTGGAAGATTTAGAAGAAGAAAAGAAAAAAGCTGTAAAACTTGCTGAGACTTTATCTGAAGCATTTAGAATAGCAAATATGGGTGCTTGGGAGTGGGATATAGTAAAGAATAAAGTTAAATGGTCAGATGAATTGTATAAAATTTTTAAGGTGAAAAAAGGAAAGAAAATAAATTTTGAAACATATTTGGATATTGTTCATCCTGAAGATAAAAATAGAGTAAAAAAAGACATTGAAAAATCATTAAAAACAGGTAGTTTTAGTCATGATATAAAATTAGTAATAGGAAAGAACAATATAAGATATCATCATGTTGAAGGAAAGACTTATTATAAAAATAAAAAACCTGTATTAATGAGAGGTATTTCTTTTGATATTACTAAATTTAAAAAAATAGAAAAAATAAATGGAAAGAAAATTAAGAAAAAACCATAAAGTTTATTATCTAAGTTTATTTCTAATTAATTATGTCAAAGAAGAGTGTGATTAGAGTTCAGGATGCTTGGAAAATATATAAGTTAGGAGAAGTTGAAGTTCCAGCAATTAGAGGGATTAATATTGATATAAAAGAAAGAGAGTTTGTTTCTATTATTGGTAAGAGTGGAAGTGGTAAAAGTACATGTTTGAATATGGTTGGTTGTTTAGATGTCCCAACAAAAGGTAAAATCTATTTAGATGGGAAAAATATTGCAAATTTAGATGAAGGTGAACTTGCAAGAATAAGAGGAAAGAAAATTGGTTTTATTTTTCAAACTTTTAATTTGATTCCGAGTTTAACAACTGTTGAAAATGTTATGGTTCCAATGATCTTTCAAGGTTATGAGCCTGAAGAGAGAAAAAAAAGAGCTGAAATACTTTTAAGAAAAGTTGGTTTAGACCATAGATTAGATCATAAACCTTCAGAGTTAAGTGGAGGAGAAAGACAAAGAGTTGCTATTGCAAGATCTTTAGCAAATGATCCAGAAGTTATTTTAGCTGATGAACCAACAGGTAATTTAGATACAAAAACTGGAGAACAGATTTTAGCTTTATTACAAGAGTTGCACAAAAAAGAAGGGAAAACTTTAATAATCGTAACACATGATGATTATATAGCTAAAAAAGCTGAAAGAATTATTGAATTAAAAGATGGACTGGTGGTAAAATGAAAAGAGGAATAATATTAATATTTTTGGTCATATTGTTAACAATGAGTATTGTGAATGCAGGTACCAGTTCGGTTACGATTGATACAAGTAAACAAAATATAATTGATGTTCAATTAATTACATTAAAATATACACCAGCACCAGTTGCACCAGGAGAATATTTTGATTTGTGGATGGCTGTTGAAACTGAAGAGTCAAGTTCAACTTCTATTGTCGGTCAAGATGATGTTAATAATATAGAGCTAGAATTTTTAGAAGCTTATCCATTTGAATTAAAAGAAGGAGAAGATGCTGTTTGGGATGTTGGAGATTTAGGTCCAGGTGAACAAGTAATAAAAAAGTTTGTTGTTAGAGTTGCAGATGATGCGCCAGCAGGAGATAATGAATTAAGATTTACTTATACAAGTGAAGATGATCCTAATGGAGTTTATACTCCTTATTTAGATATTAATGTACAAGAAATTGAAGCTACACTAAATGTAGATAGTATTGTTAGTGAACCTGAGACATTAGTTCCGGGTAAAATTGCAGATCTAGATATTACAATAATTAATGGAGCTACAAGTGCATTTAAAAATATTGATCTTGTTTTAGCAATTGATTCAATTGATGTGCCAATAGTTCCTTACAAATCAAGTAAAGAAAAAAGTTTAAGTTTATTAGGAGCAGGAGAAGATTATACTTTTAATTTTGAGATTATTGTTGAAGAAGATGCAGAAGCAGGTGTTTATAAAATCCCTATGAATATTAGTTACCAAAATTCTAATGGTACAGAATTTATTAAACAAGATACATTTGGAATTATGATTGGTGCTGAAGCAGATTTGTCATTTAATTTAGAAAATTTTGATACTTTCCAAGAAGGTGGAAAAGGAGAAATTGTTGTTTCTGTTAGTAATGTAGGACCTACAGAATTAAAATTTATGAATATAGAATTATTAGAAGATGATAGTTATGTTGTTATTGGTGCAAACAAAGAATACTTAGGAAATTTAGATAGTGATGATTTTGAAACTTCAAGCTATGATATTTTTGTTAATGCAGAAGATGATACAGAAATAAAATTTAAAGTTACTTACAAGGATTCTTATAATGAAGAATATGAAGAAGAATTTAGTGTTAATTTACCTGTGTATACAAGTGCAGAAGTTTCTAAATATGAGTTAGATTCAAATGGAACTAAAAGTACAATAAAATATATTTGTTATCTGTTAATTGTATTGTTCATCTACTTTGGTTTCAAATCTTGGAGAATAGAAAATAAATTTGATGTTGCAGTAAAATCAGGCTTAATTGAATTGATAAAATTACCATTCAGAATTATACTAATTTTTAGACCGAGTAGAATTAAGTTATGGCCAAATAAGATTGGGAAATTCTTTAAGAGTTTATAATGAAAGATTACTTGACATTCGCAATTCAAAGTATTACTCATAGGAAAGTTAGAAGTTGGTTAACTATCCTAGGAATAATAATTGGAATTGCTTCTATTGTTGCTTTAGTTTCAACTTCACAAGGTTTAGAGAATGCTATTACTTCTCAGTTTGAAGAACTAGGTACAAATAGAATTTATGTTATGCCTGCAGGAGGATTTACACAAGTAAGAGGAACAGGTGAATTAACGACTGCAGATCTTGATGTAATTGATGATATTGTGGGAGTAGATTATGTAACGTCATATCTTTATGATAAAAAAACAATTACTTTCAACAATGAAGATGTTTTTGCTGGAGTAATGGGGTATGAAACAGAAGTTGATGCAGAAACTATGTTTGAAGGTTTAGGTGTGAGTTTAGAAAGTGGAAGATGGTTTAATAATAATGAAAAAGGATCTATTATTTTAGGTAATAAATTAGCGAATGACCCTGATAATTATTTTGAAAAAGAAATTGTTGTAAATAATAAAGTTGAAATTGATGGAAAAAAATTTGAAGTTATTGGAATTGCAGAACCAATAGGGAATGAAGAAGATGATACTAGTACATATATTACAATGGAAGATGCAAGAATAATTTATGATGATGAAGATGGATTAACCTTTATTGAAGTGATTACAATTGAGGGAATAGATATTAATAATATTGCTCTAGATGTTGAAAGACAACTTGAAAGAGCAAGAGGAGATGAAGATTTTACAGTTTTAAAATTAGAACAAGTTTTGGAACAGTTAAGTGTTATTTTAGATATCTTACAAGTAGTTCTAGGAGGAATTGCTGCAATTGCTTTAGTAGTTGGTGGAGTAGGAATTATGAATTCTATGTATACTAATGTTTTAGAGAGAAAAAAAGAAATTGGTATCTTTAAAGCAGTAGGTGCATCCCCAGAAGATATTAGAAATATGTTTGTAGTTGAAGCAGGAATAATTGGTTTATTAGGTGGAGTAATTGGAGCCATTGTAGGAATATTAATTTCATTTGCTATTGGTGAAGCAGCGATGGCTGCAGGTTTCTTATATTTAGATATACAAATTGAATACTTTGTAGTTATTGGTGGAATTTTATTTGCATTTATTGTAGGAATGATAGCAGGTTATCTTCCAGCAAGAGAAGCTGCAAAATTATATCCAGTGGAGGCATTAAGAGAATGATAGATGAATTTATTATGTTTAGCTGGAATAATATGAAACATAAACAATTAAGAAGTTGGTTGACAATTATTGGAGTTATTATAGGTATTGCAGCAATTGTTTCTTTAATTAGTTTAGGAGATGGATTTGAAAGTGCAATTGTTGAACAATTTAATGTTTTGGGTGCAGATAAGATTAGAGTCACCCCTGCAGGTTTAACTGGACCTCCAACGGGAGTTGAAGGTTTAACAACAGATGATCTCGAAGTGGTTGAGGATGTAAGAGGAGTTGATTATGCAGGGGGAGTTATTTTTGAAACGGCAAGTGTGGAATATAATAATGTTGATGGTATGGCCTTTCTAAAGGGAATTGATAATGATTTAGTTGAAGAAGGAAAAATTGATGTTAATTTAGATTTAGAAGAAGGAGATTGGTTTAGTTCAGGAGAAAGAAAAGTAGTAATTATTGGAAATTCTTTTGCTAAAGAATATTTTAATAAAGAAATTTTAGTGAAAAATAGCATTATCATAGAAGATGAAAAATTTAAAGTTGTAGGAATACTAGAAACTTCTGGAGATCAAGCTACAGATGGAATATTATATATCCCCTTAGAAGATGCAAAAGATATATATGATAAAGATGATGGAATAAATTTTATTTATGCAACAGTTGAAGAAGGAGAAGATATAAATGAAGTTGCAGAAAGAGTTGCAATTAAGTTAGAAGATGCAAGAGATGATGATGATTTTCTTTTAATTACACCAGAAAGTTTGTTAACTCAGTTAGGGAGTATACTATCAGTTGTTCAATTTATATTAGGAGGGATTGCAGGAATTTCTTTAGTTGTAGGGGGGATTGGAATTATGAATTCTATGTTTACTTCTGTTTTAGAAAGAACAAAACAAATTGGATTGATGAAAGCAGTTGGTGCATCTAAAGAAAAGATATTATTAATTTTTGTTATGGAAGCAGCTTTAATTGGAGTAACTGGAGGAGTAATGGGTGTTGTATTAGGGTACGTCTTTGCATTTAGTGTTCAAGGTGTTGCAGCTTTGTTAGGTTTTTCATATTTGAAAATATCAATATTATGGAATGTTGTTGGATTAAGTTTAGGTTTCGCTTTACTTGTAGGAATTCTTTCTGGTTTGTATCCAGCCTACAAGGCATCTGGTTTAAGTCCTGTTGAAGCTTTGAGATACGAATGAATAGAAAGCTTTATATTATTATTTTCTTAAGTAATAAATAATGAAAGGTGAAAAGAGGTATATATTTTTTTTAGTTATTACATTCATAGGAATTATATTTCTATCAGTTAACCCCAGTTTTACAGGCTCAAGTATAAAAGAAGCAAGTTCTATTAATGAAATAATCATAAATGATGCTCTCGCTGGAACAATTATTATGGAAAATCTAAATTTGGAATTTAGTGATGATGGTTTAGTTAAAGGAGAAATATATGTAACTGGGGATATCGAAGATTGGATTTATGTTGAAGAAAGTTTTGAAGCATTACCTGGAGAAGAATATAATTTTCCTGTAGTTATTAAAATACCGAAAAATACAGTAAATGGAAACTATGAAGCAAAACTAATGGTAATGGTTGTTGAACAAGGAGGAATTTCTCTCTTAGATGACCAAGTTATTCATTATGTAGATATTACATTGAAAGTTAATAATAAAGAAATTGAAGATACAAATATTAATTCTTTTGAAGTTTTTGATAGTGAAGAAAATGATTTAATTTATTATAAATTAAATGTTGCAAATGAAGGAAATAGAGAAATAAAAGAAATAGCTACAATAAAAGTTTATGATGATCTTGAAATTGTTTATGAAGAAGAAACTGAAGTTGATTTATTAGCTTATGAGAATGAAGATATTATTGGAAGTTTTGATTTAAAATTAGAAGAAGGAAAGTATAATGTAGATTTAGAATTTGGAGATGAAACAAAAGGTGAAGAGTTTAATGTAGTTAGAGAAAATAGTATTAAAAAAGAAGGAAAAATTGAAGAAATTAATTCAGATGAAAATCATGTTGAAGTTTATTTTAGAAATACAGGAAAAAGTGTTATTGAAGTTTATTTACATACAAAAATAGATAGTAAAGGTTCAATTACAGGAGTATTTGAGGTATTACCAGGTGAAGTTCATGTGTTTGAAAAATATTATGAATTAAGTAATGAAAAGAGTGAGTTTGATTTAGAACTAGAAATTATGTCTGAAAGTTTTGTGATTGATGAAGTTAGTGAAAAAGTGTATAAACAAAATGCTATTAGTTTAGAAGTTAATTTCTATATTATTTTTGGTTTAATATTAACATTATTGTTTACTTCACATTATGTTTTGAAAAGGAGAAAAAAATGAATGCTTTAATTGGAGCTTTAATTGGTTTAATAGTGTTAATTTATGTGAAAAAGAAAAAATGAAAAAAACAATTATATTTTTTACAGGAATTGTTGTAGCATTAGTTGGAGTTTATGTCAGTTTGCCAAATGCAATTGATTTGTTAGGATTTTCTGGAAGTGCTTTTTTTTCAGGAGAAGTTTGGAGAATTATAACTTTTCCATTTGTACATGTTTCAAATGCACATTTAGTTGAAAATTTATTAGCATTGTTTATCTTAACCTTATTATCTTATGAATTTAAAATGAAAGTTAGAGCTTTTGTTTCTTTATTTTTTGCATCTGGAATTTTGTTAGCTTTTTTTGGAGGATTAGTATATCCATATTTAGTGATAGTTGGATCTTCTCTTGGAGTCTATAGTATATTTGGAGCATTGACAATAAAAGGACAAGACTATATTCCTAGGTATGTGTTACCTAGTTTGTTTGCAATTTTTATTATTATGAATGTTTTCTATAATTATTTTACTGGAGATAGTTTTGTACAACCCTTATACCATGCTATAGCATTTGTAGTCGGAGCAGGACTATTTAGCTTAGGAAAAAGAACAAAAGTACTAGAATAAGGCTTAAAGTGGGTTTAGAAAGCTTTAAATAGAGTTATTTTATAACATAGTATATGTCAAAGTATATAATCAAGTATGATAAAAAGGCATGTAATGGGTGTGGATTATGTGCAAATGTATGTCCTGAGAATTGGACCATGGTAGATGTTTCTGAAGAAAGAAAAGCTAAACCAAATAAATTGTTTATTACAGAAGATGATTATTATAGTAATACTGAAGCAGCTGATAATTGTCCAGTAGAAGCTATTATTATTAAAACAAATAAAGAGAGAATAATTGACCTTGAAGATTCTAGTGACTTTATGGATTTCTAACTCAGAAAAATATATAAAGAGAGTTCTAAGCTATTGAGAGAATTAGGAGGATTTTAAAATGGAAGAAGAAAATAATCAAAACGTAAATATTCAAGTGGAAGAAGAAGAAATTAATACAGAAGATGTAGCAGTTGATGCATACAATAGAATTGATGCTTTAGTCGAGCTATTAATCAAAAAAGGTATTATCACTGAACAAGAAATTGATGATATGGAAGATGCACTTTTAGAAGAATTTGAAGGTGAAGAAGAAGGAAATAGTTCAGAAGCTAGTCCAAAATCTTCTGAGCATGAACATTCTGAAAGTTGTGGCTGTGGCCATCAATAGAAAGCTTTTTATAGGGGTTCAATCCCCATTTTTTATATGAGTAATAAAGCTAAGATTAGAGAATATTTAATGGATAATATAGATACAGGTAGTTTCGATAATGTTGAAGAAAAATTTGTCGGAGGAGCTAAAAGAAACCATCTTGTTCTTGAAAGAAATAATGATTCTTATTTAATTGTAATTAATGCACCAAATAATTATCCTGGAGGATTAGAAAGATTTAAAGAATTCTCAAGAATAGTTTTTAATAAAGGATATAAAATGTTGCAAGTCTTTAGTGAAGAAGACTTTCCAGAACTTTCTGAAACTAAAAATGCTGATTATTTTAGAACAGGTGGACGTGTTCGAGCTGATGAAGTTAGAAGATTAAAAGGAGTGGCAAAAGTATGTGCACAAAACGAGATTCCTTTGAATTTTGTAAATCCTAATCAAGGAAGTATCAAAGTTTATAATTTTGGAGAAATTTTTTCTTATGCTACTCATAGATCCGTTAGAGGACAACTTATTGAAATCCCTGAAGGAAGAAGAAAAACATATCTAAAAGATAAAATGGAGCCTCATTTAATAGAAGATTTAAGAGGAATGTTAGATTTAGAAAGTGAAATCACAGATAGAAGACTAGTTATTGGAAAATTCAAATTATGGCAGCCTAGAGCACCTAGATTAGTTGAAAATATAAGTGGAAACCAATTAAGTATATTTTAATAAAAGTTATAAAGAGTTCTTATTTTATTTAATTTATGAAGCAATATTTATTGTTAACTAGTTTAGTTTTAAGTTCTTGTACTGCAAGTCAAAGAATTATTGGAAATATAGCTGATGCTAGAGATGTTATGATTATTGAAGATGTTGGTAGAGATTTAAATTTAAACCCTTGTGATGCATTATACTTCCCACATAGTCAAGAATGTTTTGTAGAATGCTATGATAGATTTAGTGATGAAAGATTAATAGGGTTCCCATTATTTCCAGATAATAAAGATTTGCAAGGTCAATATTGTCCTGAAGATTTGAATTTAAGAGATTCTATTTTTTTAGCAGATTCATTAAAACAATAAAGATTATAAAGAAATTATTCTTATTATTAGATATGAAGTTTGTTTATGCTAACTCGCCACAACAAGAAGCTGATTTTATTATAATAGGAGTTGCTGATGAAAGTGGTAGTCATTCCTCAAGATCTGGTTCAAAAAAAGGAGCAGATGCTATCAGAAAAGTTGCTCATGAAAGATGTGTTTTTAAGAGAAAAGGAAGATTTAGTTTAGCACAAGTTAGTTCTGGAAGAATTGATAAGAAAATTTATGATTATGGGAATGTAGATAAAAAGAAAATTTCTAAAGTTGTAGAAGTGTTTAAAGATAAAACTCCAATTATCTTAGGAGGAGATCATTCTATTACAGCTGAAGTTCTAAAAGGAATGAAAGATGTTACAGTTATTTATTTTGATGCGCATCCAGATATAGTTTCATCAATGCATGGATATTATGGGTCTGTATTGTCAGATGTAGAAGTAGATTTAGGACATAGTATTGAAATTGGTATTAGAGAGCCTGAAATTGAAGAGTTGAAAAATATAAAAAAGAAAAGATTAGAAATTGTTACAGCTGAAGAGATTTATGAATTAGGTTTAGAAAAAGTTTGGGAAAAAATTAAAAGAAAAGTTAAAGGAAGAGTTTATGTTTCAGTCGATTTAGATGTATTTGACCCTTCAATAGCACCAGGGGTTTCAGCACCAGTACCAGGGGGATTAAATTTTAATCAAGTATTATATTTAATGAAAAGAATTATGAAAAAATTAGATGTTGTGGGTTTTGATATTATGGAATTAAATCCTAGATATGACCAAGATGAAAGAACAGCACATCTAGCTGTAAAATTATTATTAGAAATGATTGTAAATTGTGAACATCCAAATAAAAGAAAATTAGTAGTAAAGGCAGAAAAAGTAAAAGAAGAAATAAAAGAAAGTAAGAAGAAAGATAAGAAAAAAGATAAAGATCAGAAGACCTTAATCTAAAAGTTTTTAAATAAAAATTCTTTGTAAATATTATGAAAGTTTTGACATTAAATACCTGGCTTATTCCATGGGCAAAAGATGTTAGAAAAAGAAGGAAGAAAATTCTTGAACATATTAAAAAAAATAAATACGATGTAGTTTTTTTACAAGAAGTTTGGTTGAATAAAGATTTGAAATATTTTCTTAGAAATCTTAAAGAGTATAATTCTATTTCTGTAGGAGGATTTATTGTGAATAAAACGGGATTATTAACATTGTTTAAAGGTAAAAAAGTTGGAAGGATAAGAACCTATCATTTTCCTTTTACAAAAAATTATAGTTTTATGCAGAAAATAGCAAAAAAAGGTTTCATCCATACTAAAATTAAAAAAAATGGAATTGTTATAGATGCAGTTAATACACATTTAGTTGATTATTCTCAATCTTGGGCAAAAAAAGCAAATACAAATAATATTGGAGCTTTGAAATTTTTTGTGAGAAAATATCCAAATGTCTTAATGTGTGGAGATTTTAATTACAAATTGCCAGACATGGAAAAAATGAAATTATTAAAATCAGTAAGTAAAGAAAAAACATTTAGAAAGGAAAATAAATATGTTGAAGAGAATATTAATGAAAAATTAGATTATGTTTTCTATAGAAATTTGAAAGTGAAAAGTAGCAATATTGTAAAAAAAGAACTATCAGACCATTATGGGATAGAAACTGAATTTGAATAGTTTTAAAAAGAGTAATATTTTCTTTTAGCTTATGATTATTAAAGAAAGTCCAGAAGATTTTAGAGTAGAGGAAGTTTTAGATCTGGAAATTAAGAATAAAGGAAATTATGCTTATTTTATCCTCGAGAAAAAAGCTTGGACAACATTAAAGGCAATTAGTTCAATAGCTAGGATACTAAGAGTTAGTGAAAAAAGATTTACATTTGCTGGACAAAAAGATAGACAAGGGATTACAAGGCAATATGTTTCTGCTTATCAAATTTCAGTGAGAAGTTTGTATAATATTAGATTAAAAGATATTAAAATTGAATTTTTAGGATATGGAGATAAACCCATTCATCTTGGAGATTTGAAAGGTAACAAGTTTGAAATTGTAATTAGAGAATTAAAGAGACCATTAACAATTGTACATGCAATACCTAATTATTATGATGATCAAAGATTTGGTGGATTTAGGCCTAACATGCATCTTGCAGGAAAACAAGTTTTATTAGGAAATTATGAAGAAGCTGTTAGAATAAAATTGTTGAATCCATACTCACATGAAACTGATGATTATATTGAAGCAAGAGAAAGCATGGAAGAAAATTGGGGTAATTGGGGAAAAATAAGACTTCCAAATTCTATGACTATTGAAAAAAGAATTGTTGGACATTTAGTAAACCATCCTAAAGATTTCAAAGGAGCATTAAAGGCATTACCAAGACAATTATTCACAATGTTGACACATTCTTACCAATCATATATTTTTAATAAATCATTATCTGAATATTTGAAAAAAAATAATCAAGGATTTAGAGAAGTAAATTATTCTTTAGGAAAACTAATTTTTGTAAATAAATATTTTAAGAAAGATTGGCCAATTGTAGGATACGATAGTAAACTTGAAGGACAAGCAAAGGAAATTATTGAGAGAATAATGAGAGAAGAAGGCATTTGGTATGATACTTTTAGATGTCCGATTCCAGCATTATCTTCTGAAGGATTAACAAGAAGAGCTATGGTTAAAGTTGAAGATTTTAAAGCAAGTCATCTTGAGAGAAGAAAAGGTGTACAAGATGTTTCATTCTTTTTGCCAAAAGGAAGTTATGCTACTATTGTACTAAAAGCTATGGCATTATAAGAAATTTAAGATTCCTAAAAGTCCATGAATTGTTGCTAAAATTAAAGTTAGAATTGCAAACCTTGGATGCCATTTGAAATCTATTTTGTAACCTTTTTTGTTTAATACAATAATTGTAATTGTTGAAACTAAAGATAAAAAAGTTAAAATTCCCAAATACATAATTAAAGGTTTTCCAAAAATGGAATAGTATGTGATTTGTTCTAACATTATAAGAATAAGAGACCTTTTTATTTATAAATCTATAGGGAAAGTTTTATAAATAGAGAATAGGGGCTCAATTTTATGGATTTAGAAGAAACATTGTTGAGAATACCTGTAAAAGACATAATTACTTATGGTAGAGTTTTAGATAGATATTTCTCAGGATTATCTACAGATAGAAGTCTTGATCCTATGCATTATGGACTTCAAATAATAAAGGAAGAAGGATTACCAAGAGACTTTAGAACTGATTATCAACAAATGGTTCTAAGAACTTCTAGAGCAAGAAATATTATGAAATTCTATGAAGAAAAATTTGGAATTTATGAAAATGGTGTTTTTGTGGATTCAGTAGGGTTACATAAAGAAATATTTAGAAGAAAATTAAAAAGTGCAAGAGCAAGAAGTTATGGAATTTCAATAGGATTTAAAAAAATCTGGAGAGATAAAGGAAGTTTAGGCTTTGTAAAACTTCAAAGATATGATGATTTAGATAGAGATTGGAGTTGGATAAGAAAAAATTTAGAACGAGGAAAAACTATGAGTTCACATGGATTAGTATTCTTTGTTAAAAAAGAACTAATGCCTTATTGGTTATTAGGTGTACAAATGGAATCTAGAAGAGAAGATCCAAAATTAGATAATTTAGCAAGATTTAGAATGAGTACGATGGATTTTGAAGAAAAAAGAGAAATTGAAACAGTAGATCATGAATTAAGACATGTAATTGAAAATATTATGGGAACAAAGGAGTATGGTGGATTAAATTTAGAAGAAATAAAAGCTAGCCTAGTGACTTCAGCAGGAATTAATGGAGTTAAAAGAGATTCTGAAAATTTAATTGGAACAAAGGATAGATTAATTGAAGAAATGACAGAAACAATTAAAACTTTGAAATTAAATACAAGCTCTGGAAGAAGAAATCCTATTTTTACAAAAATATATGAAAGAGCAATTAGAAGAAAAAAAGAATTAGAAGAACAAAGAAGTACAATTGAAGAAACATATAGTGAATTTGAAGAACATATAGGAAATATTCCTGAAGAACATTGGAGATCATTATCTTATGTATTTTCATTTACCCCTGAAGCAATAATATTAGAACAGTTAAGAAGAATTAGGGGAAATTTTAATTGAGTCCGGACAGGACATACAGGCGTGAGCCTTTTAAAAGAGTTGATTCTAGTAAATAAATATGATAAGGAACAAAAAAACACCAAATACAAGTAAAGCAGTTAAAGAGTTGCTACACCCTATCGTAAAAAAATGGTTCTTTTCAAAATTTAAAGATTTTTCATTACCCCAACTTTTTGGAGTTATGGAAGTTCATTCAAGAAATAATGTTTTAGTATCTGCAGCTACTGGATCAGGTAAAACAATGACTTCCTTTTTAGCTATTCTTAATGAATTAGTAGATTCTTCAGAGAAAGGAATTTTGGAAGATAAAATTTATTGTGTTTATGTTTCACCATTAAAAGCTTTGAATAATGATATTCATAAAAATTTAATTGAGCCTTTGCAAGAAATGGAAGAAATGGCTGGTAAAAGTTTAGGCCTTAGAATTGGAGTTAGAACTGGAGATACAACAGCTTATGAAAAACAAAAAATGTTGAAAAACCCTCCACATATTTTGATAACTACCCCTGAAAGTTTAGCAATTATGCTTTCTTCATATAAATTTTCTAACCATTTAAGAACTGTTGAATGGACAATTATAGATGAGATTCATTCTATTGCAGAAAATAAAAGAGGAGTACATTTATCTTTATCCTTAGAAAGATTACAATATTTATCACCAGGAATGTGTAGAGTTGGATTAAGTGCAACAGTGGCACCATTAAAAGAAGTTGCAAAATTTTTAGTGGGAGATAAAAGAAGTTGTAAAATTATAGATGTACAATATTTAAAAAAAATGGATTTGGAAGTTATGTCTCCTGTAGAAGATTTAGTAAATAATACTTATGAAAATATTCAAGTTGAAAGTTATAAATTAATGGATAAATTAATTCAAGAACATAAAACTACTTTAGTTTTTACAAATACAAGAGCTGGTACAGAAAGTATAGTGCATCATTTGAAAACAAAATTTCCAAAAAAGTATTACGAAGTTTCTGAAAATGGAGAAGCAGATAGTTCTTTAATTGGAGCACACCATGGATCTCTTTCAAAAGAACATAGAATTCAATTAGAAGATGATCTTAGATCTGGAAAAATGAAAGCTGTTGTTTGTTCAACAAGTTTAGAATTAGGTATTGATATTGGATATATTGATTTAGTAATCTGTGTAGGTTCACCAAAGTCTGCAGCAAGATTTTTACAAAGAGCTGGGAGAGCTGGACACAAATTACATGAGACTGTAAAAGCCAAAATTATAGTTACAGATAGAAATGATTTAGTTGAATGTTCAGTTTTATTAAAACATGCAATTGAGAAAAAAATTGATCAAATTCATATTCCTAGATATTCTTTAGATGTTTTAGCACAACAAATGTTTGGAATGGCTTTGGACCAAGTTTGGAAGCATGATGAAATGTTTGAAGTTGTAAAAGGATCTTATTGTTATTCTGAATTAACAAAAAAAGATTTTGATGAAATTTTAGATTACTTAGCTGGAAATTTTATTTCTTTAGAAGATAGATATATCTATGCCAGAATTTGGTGGGATAAAGAAACAAATGAGATTGGAAAAAAAGGAAGATTAACAAGAGTAATTTATATGACTAATATTGGTACTATTCCTGATCAACAAGGAATTCTTGTAAAAGATAAAGGTGGAAATAAAATTGGAATGTTGGATGAAATCTTTTTAGAGAAATTAGATAGAGGAGATGTTTTTGTTTTAGGTGGAAATACATACATGTTTTTGTATGCGAGAGGAATGGTAGCAAGAGTAAGTCCAGTACCAGGTAGAAAACCAACAGTCCCTTCATGGTATTCACAAAGATTGCCTCTTTCTTTTGATTTAGCAAATGGTATTCAAAGATTTAGAAAATTATTAGATGAAAAATTTAGAAATAAAAAGAGTAAAAAGGAAATTATAAAATTTATCAATAAATATCTTTATGTTGATGAGGTTGCTGCTGAAGCATTGTATAATTATTTTAAAGAACAGTTTGATTATATTGGAATCCCTCACGAGAATAAATTAATTGTTGAACACTATAAAGATGAATATGAAAAAACTTATGTTATATTTCATAGTTTGTATGGAAGAAGAGTTAATGATGCGTTATCAAGAGCTATTGCTTTTGCGATTGCAAGATCACAACATAAAGATGTAGAAATTGGAATTGACGATAATGGATTTTATGTTTCATTTGAAAAACATGTAAATGTAATGAAAGCTTTATCTTTGATTAAAGCAAAAGAATTTAGAAAACTTCTAGAGTTGGCAATTGATAAGTCTGAAGTTTTAAGAAGAAGATTTAGACACTGTGCAGGAAGAGCTATGATGATTTTAAGAAATTATGGTGGAAAAAGAAAAAGAGTTGGAAGACAACAAGTTAGTTCCATGTTGTTGTTGTGTGCAGTTAGAAGAATTTCTGAAAACTTTTTTATTATTAGAGAAACAAAAAGAGAAATTTTAGAAGATTCTATGGATGTTCAAGGAGCTTTAGAAGTTTTTACAAATATTGAAAATAAAAAGATTAAGATTAAAGAAGTTAATACGCTAATTCCTTCTCCTTTTGCTATGAATCTAGTAATGCAAGGGTATTCTGACATTTTGAAGATGGAAGATAAGCAGAAATTCTTGCAGAGAATGCATTATATGGTTAAAGCTAAAATTGCTTTGAAGAAAGGAAGATCGTAAAATTTATAAATGAAAAATTTATTTTTAGTGGTATGAGTTTAGTCGAAAGAGTTGTGGAAATGAGTAGAGAAGCTTTTCAATTTGTTATAGAGCCAGGCTGCCAAGAAGGAAGTCAATATTTTAAACCAGTACACAGAGATAGAAATTATTGTGCAACAGGTAATGAAAATTGTAAATATGCTGAAAATGTACCTAAAGGACAAGAAGCAGGGTTTACTTTTGTAGGAACTAAAAATGGTGAAAAACACGAAGAACCTACAGAAATACAAAGAAGTTCATGCCATTATTGTAACAAGATTTAAAATCTATTAATTGTTTTCTTATTATATGTTAATCCACAAAAATATTGAAATTCGGGATTTAGGATTGTATTTGGTTAAAGAGAAAGTTCTTGTTATTGGAGATATACATATTGGATATGAGGAAGAATTGAATATTAAAGGTTTAATGATTCCAAGATTTAATTTTAAAGATTTGAAAGAAAGAATTTTGAAAATTTTAGATAATGTTGAAACTGTTGTAATTAATGGAGATATAAAACATAAGTTTGGTGGAATTATGAATACCGAATGGAAAGATGTTAGAGATTTTTTAGAACTTTTTGGAGAAAGAAAAATAGTTTTAGTGCAAGGTAACCATGATAGAATTTTGAAACCAATAGTTAAAGATATGGAGTTAGTAGATTATTATAAAGTTGGAGACGTTATGATTTGTCATGGAGATGATATTAAAGATGTTGAATCTAAAGTTATTATTATTGGACATGAACACTGTGCAATTGGTTTAAGAGAAGGTGTGAGATTAGAGAAATATAAATGTTTTATTAAAGGAAAGTATAAAAGAAAAGTTTTGATTGCAATGCCTTCTTATAACTTGTTGGCTGAAGGAAGTGATGTTTTGAGAGAAAAAAAGTTGTCGCCTTATCTACAAGGAAATTTAGATAAGTTTGAAGTTTTTGTTGTTTCTGATAAAGTTTATGATTTTGGTAAATTAAAAAATTTGAGATAAATTTATAATCTCTAAACTCTTGAATTAAAATATGAATAGAAATATTAAAATTTTATTAGTAGCATCATCATTCTTTATGTTGGCTGGAGGGCTTTTTGGTCCGATCTATGCGATCTTTGTTGAAGAGATTGGAGGAGATTTATTAACAGCAGGAGCAGCTTATAGTATTTTTGCAATTACTGCAGGAGTAATAATTTATTTTATTAGTAAATGGGAAGATAAAATAAAGTATAAAAAAGAATTATTAATTGGAAGTTATGCATTATCTTGTATAGGATTTTTAGGTTACTTGTTTATTCAAAGTCCAATTCATTTATTTTTAGTTCAAATCGTATTTGGTATAGGTGATGCAATAGGAACTCCACTTTTTGATGGTTTGTATTCAAAAAATATTGATGAAGGAAAAGATGTGTCTGAGTGGGGAGCTTGGGAATCATTAAATTATATTTTTCAAGGAATTGCAGCACTTGTAGGTGGATATATAGCTTTGAAATATGGATTTAGGCCATTATTTGTTATTATGTTAGTACTATCAATTTTTGGTTTAGGAACATCAATTTTATTAGTTAAGTATAATCACATTAAGAAAAATGGAAAAAAGAATAAAAAAAATAGAAAGAAGAAATAAAAGAGTTGAAATAGATAAAGCTTGGGAGACAAGTTTTACTAGGAAAGTAATTATTGCTCTGTTAACATACTTAGTTATAGTACTATTTTTCTTTATGGCAGATTTACCTAAACCATTTGTTAACTCAATTGTGCCTACTTCAGGTTTTGTGTTGTCAACTTTGTCCTTAAAGTATTTTAAAAGATTTTGGATTAAGTTTATAAAAAAATAATTTTCAAAAAGTATATAAAGTTAGATTAAAAAAAAGACTATATGTTATGGCAAGACCTTGTAATTACAATTGCAAATTTATTATTTACTTATTCTTTAGCTCACCAAGTGTATTATGGATTTAAAAAGAAAAAAGGGCTACTAACTTTAATAGCTTCAGGTTTGACCTTTATTGGACTTTATGCAATAGCAATAGCTTTTTTTACATTAAATCTATATTTTTCATCAGTTGTTGCAACAATCAATGCAACTTTGTGGTTAACTCTTTTTATACAAAGAATAAAATATAGCAGAGCATAATTTTATAAAAAGATAATTTTTCTATATATGAATGTTTTACCATTTAATCATGCATACAGGATGTAATTTGAAATGTAAGTATTGTGATAAAGATGAATTTATTCCTTATGACGATGAAACTTATGAATTATGTATGCCAGAAAAACCAGAATATTCTATTGAAGATTTGAAAAAAAAGATTACAGAAGAAGATTATCTAACTTTCTATGGAGGAGGAGAACCATTACTGAATATTCCTATGATCAAAGAAATAATGGATAATGTGAAATGTAAAGGTTTTATGATACAAACAAATGGAATGTTGTTAGAAAAGTTAGGTGATTATGTAAAAAGAATGCATACTATTTTAATTTCTATTGATGGAGATGAAGAAATAACTGATAAGAATAGAGGAAAAGGTGTACATAAGAAAGTTATGGAAAATGTTGCTTGGGTTAAAGAAAATTTTGATAGAGAATTAATTGCAAGGATGTGTATTAGTGAAGGATCTAATGTTTATGAACAAGTGAAGTGGTTGATGGAAAATGGTTTTGAGAGTGTACATTGGCAGTTAGATGTTATGTTCTATGAAGAAGAAAAAATAGAATGGTTAGAAAATTATAATTTAGAAATTACAAAGTTGATGGATTATTGGATGTCTAAGATGAGAGAAGGAAAAGTTTTGAGAATGTATCCTTTCTTAGTAATTATGGATTCTTTATTAAAAAATGAAAAGTCTACATTAAGGTGTGGATGTGGTATTGAAAATTTTACAATTACAACTCAAGGGAAAATTGCACCTTGTCCAATTATGAGTGAAATGAAAAAATATTATGTTGGAGATATTAAAGAAAAAGAAGTTAAGAAAATGTATGTAGGAGAACCTTGTAGCTCATGTGAAGTTTTAGATCTCTGTGGAGGTAGATGTTTGTATGCAAATCTTACTAAACTCTGGGGAGAGAAAGGTTGGGAGAAAGTTTGTGGGACTGTAAAACATTTAATTAAAAGTTTAGAAGAGAATAAAAAAGAAGTTGAAAAGTTAATTGAGAATAAAACTATTTCTTTAGATGATTTTAAACATGTGAAATATAATGGTGTTGAAGTTGTTCCTTAGAATTAAAAAAATAAAAAATTAATTGAATTCTTTTTCGAATTCAAAATCTTCTTCTCTGTCTTTATCGTCTCTTTCCTCTTCATCTCCTCTATCACCTTCGGAATCAAAAGCCAGACCCATTAAATCCATTGCTGCACCTATGTCTGCCAAGGAACTTACTCTAATGTCACCAGTTGCTATTGCTCCTACAAACATTGCTCCTTGCTTTCCCCTAGTTACAGTTTCTTGGAACACATCACCAAATCCTCTGTCAATCCATTCAGGAGATTCTACTCTTAATTCTTTTTCAGTTGTTGAAATCATGTTATAGATGAAATCAAATTCTATTGTAACTGAAAGATCTTCTTGACCAGCAAAATCTTCTCCAGGCATAACCTCTAATAAATTCTCTTCACTAACACTTATAGCAACTACATAAACTTCTTCATCACCATCAAGCATTCTAATTACACCATCTTTAGGTCCATAGTCTTCCAAATAATATCTTGCATCTTCCATTTTTATTGGATCATATTGGAACTCATCAGGATTTACTCTTTTAGGACCAGGAATTGTTCCTTCAGCCATAGCGTTTGCAAATTCTTGTTTCAAAAATTCTTCTGGAGGAAAAATCCAAACTTCCATATAAGGTGTGTACATGTCTAAATCAAATTGGTCAACATAGCCCCACTCTTCGTAGATATGAATTTCACCAGTAGAAGATTCATCTTCATAAGAAACAGAGATTGGATTTACTTCAGGGAATTCTTGATCTAAACATTGAGAAGACATTGCTAATTGTCTTGTGTTGTCAACTAAAGCTACCCAATAAATTTCATAAACACTAGAAATATATTTTTGCCATTCTTCAGAATTAGGATTTACATAATTTGTAAAGTACCAATCAAATAATTCAGTATTTAATGAAGCTTCAAGTTCTTCTCTTTGTTTTAATGCATTTTCTAATTCCCATTCACACCAAGAGTTATGACCAAATCCATTTTGGTATTGATTGATTTCATCAAAAGGTTCACCCCAAGTGTTAAAACTTAAGTAACTATCAACTTGTCCATCTGCATGTTTAGTACACCCACCAGAAAAAGATATTGCTCCTTTTTCTTCAGTCCAAGAACCACCTTGGAAACATCCATAGTTTAATACTACAGAAGGATTGTTTTGATCACAAATTGGTTCTGCACAATCATCGTTGGAAGTACAAGCTTGACATTGTTCTGTTGATTCACAAGTCCACCAAACACCATCACAGTTGTAATAACCTTCTTCACATTCACAACCCCCATTAATGTCATCACAGTATTGGTTTTCTCCACAGCCTCCACCACAAATTTCTCTTTCACCACCACAAGTAGCGTCAGAAGATTCACAACCATCTTCATCATAACCTTGACCATTATTACTGTTACAATCAGTATAACCATATTCACAATAACAATTACCTTGGAAAGTATCACAATTTTGATTTGCATTACAAGCATCATCAGATTCACAAAAATCTCCTTCTTGATAATAATTTCCAGTTACTTTGAAAAAATATCCAGTGATTGCTGAAAACATTCCAGTGATTTCGTCTTGAGCAGGTTCTGCAGTTTCTTCTTGAACTTCTTCAACTACTTCTTCTTGTACAGGTTCTTCTACAACAATTTCTTCTTCAATAACTTCTTCTTCAATAACTTCTTCTTCAATAACTTCTTCTTCAACAACTTCTTCTATAGGTTCAGTTTCTGGAATCTTTTCTTCTTCACCACAATCTTCAGGACAAGTACCTTCTTCACCAGAGTCACAAACATTATCACCACAAACTATATCGTAAAAACAATCTTCAAAACAAATACCTATTTCACTTTCATCACAAATATTATCTCCACAGTACATTTCTACTTCTAAATCTACACAAACACCATTAGCACAAACTTCACTTGGGTTTGTACAATCAGATGCTAATGTACAAGTTTCACCAGTACTAGGATTATCTGTTACACAATAATTGTCTACACAAATTTCACCATAAGAACATTCCGAATCTATTTCACATTCACTTTGCAAAGTACAAAGACCATATTCACAAAAATATCCTTCTGAACAATCTTCATTAAATTCACAAACACCTACACACTCACCTTCAAGAAGTTTTTGATTCTCTTCACAAATAGAAGTTATACTTTCATCTTGACATTCACCCTCATAACAAATTAAAGATTCACCACAAGATTGCAATCTACAATCAGCTAAATCACTACAGTCAGCTAAATAGTCATCATCATTGTCAATACCGTCATCACAAATTTCAGATGCTCCACCACAAGATTCTTGAGATTCACAAGTTGCATCACCATCACAATCATAATAACCAGATTGACAAACACAAATTTCATCTTTTAATATTTGATTCTCTCCACAAATAGAAGATTCATCACAAGGAACAGTTTGTTTTACTTCTTCACCATTAAATTGACAAGTGTAAATTGTACATGGGAAAGGTTGTGATGTTCCATCACAAATGTAAGTTGTATCTTCACAAGGATAATCTTGCTTTCCACCACCACAATAAAAATTTACATTTTGATCACAAAGACTTTTACAAATTTCTTCTTGAGAACCAGTTTCAGAAATACTTTCACAAACAGAATAACATTGTGCATTGTAAGGAGTTAAACAATCTGAACAAGTTTGACATTCATCAATACAAGCTTCGGGGTCATCAGAATAAGTTACTTTACATTCTTCACAAGGATCACACTCAAAAGAACAATCAGATTTAGATTGTTGAGAGCCTTCACACTCTACACAAGCTGAACAAAAATCTTGAGATTTACAATTATTTATACATTCATTACAACCAGTACTATCACAAATTACATTACAGTCTTCAGTCTCCCAATCACAATCCCAACATTCGTTACAAGTAGATTGACAATTTTCACTATGACAAGACCAACAAGATTCTTCACAAACAGGTTCACAAATTCTTCCACATTCATTTGCACAATCAGGATCATCACAATCTGTAACTGTGTCTCCATCATTGTCTAGACCATCATCACAAATTTCAGCACCACCTAAAGCATTTGTACACCCTCCTTCAATACAAGCATCTTGAGTAATGTCACATTTTTCATAAGATATTTCTCTACACCAAGCATCTTGGTTAGAAACAGTATTTTCAACTAATTTATTTTCCCATCTTTTTTCAGTTACAGTTTCTTTTTCAGGACTGTCATATTCTGAAAGAGAATTAATAAGTCTAGATAATATATCGTTGTATGAATCAATGTTTCCATTTTCTTGCCAAACACTTTTTTCTAACATATGTTCAACTACAAATCTTAATTCTTCTACAGAAGCATAAACTGATGACATAGAACCTCTGCCTTCATCAACTTGATTTGCATTTCTATAAATATCATTTAGTAAATCACCTAACCTTGTTTCTAGTTCCTCAATAGTATAATCTTTAAATTCATATTCTTCATAATTAGGTTCATAATAATTTTGTTCGTCTTCTGGATACATTCCACCAAAAAATTCCTCTCTGCCCCATAAATTAATCCAAGGCCATTCACAGCCATTATCACAATTTGGAGTTTGAACTCCAATAATAAAATTTAAGTTATCACCTTCATAAATAGTTGAAGTGTAACTGTCTCGTTCTTCTTCATAAACTGCTTCTGAAAATAAACTTGAAATTGAAGATTCACAATTATCTCTATTCTCTTCAAGATAAGAATTTAAAACACTTTGATATTCTTGGATTGTACTTGCAACATCAGATGCAGAAGCTTGACCATTAGAAAAATCTGTACCTATACTTTTTACAGCTGATACCATTTCAGAAGGATCTAAATCAAAATCATTTTTGAAAATTACTCTAAAATCTGTCCAATAAAAAACAGTGATTTCTTCATCAGCAGTTAATACATGGGGCCAAGCATTAAAAGTGATTTTTATTTTGTGTCCATCAAAAAGGACTTTTTCAAAAGAAGGTAGAGCTTCATCCAGAAAAACATCTCTTTCTTCATTCATACTCCAAGCATGTTTAGTATAATGTTGAGGTCTGCCAAAGAAATCTTCTGCAGCTTCAGCAGTAATTCCACTTGGACCATGTTCTTCAAATTTAAATTCACCAAGATTAGAATTTATCTCTTCTTTAATTAAATTTGACAACATCATAAGTTGTGCATAGTTAAGATTTCCTCTCTCATACTCCAATGCAGTATCAGTGAGAACTTCGATTTGTTCGTTAACAGTTTCTTGTGCAAAAACACATGGTACGACTAATAAAATTAAGATAATAAATATGAGCCCCTTTTTCATAAAGTGTATAGTAGTAAATAATATTTATAAGTTTATAGATTTTTTAAGAATTTTTCAACTTCTTTTTTTGCTTTGATTCTTTTCTTTTGATGCTCTTCTAAAAATTTAGAAATTTTTTCTGCAGTATATTTTTTTAGTTCACCAGAAAGTAATTTTCCAGATTTGTAATCGTTAAAGATATTTTTTAATTGTTTATCATCTTCTTCTAAACCATAAAGTAACATTTGGAAAGCAACATCAACATCTGGGTTACCACCTTTTTTTCTATGTTCTTCTAAAGTAGCTTGACCACCAGAAAAAGCATACTTCATTATTTTTCTTGTTGCCTCTTTAGGAGAATCTGTTAATGCAATAAAACTTGTTGCATCTGAAGAAGACATTTTATCACCTTTTAACCCAGGTAAAAATTTATGATAAGTTGAACTTAATTGCATGAACTTGAAAAGTTTAATTCTTTGTGAAAGATCTCTTGCTAATCTGATGTGAGGATCCTGATCTGAACCAACAGGAATTACTACAGGAATAATACCTTCAAATTCCTTTAATTGAGGATGAAGCATGTCAGCAGCTTGTAAAAGTGAAGAAGCCATTTTTCCAGGAGAAATCTCTCCATAAATTGCTTTGAACTCATTGTAAGTTGCATGTCTTGATAACATGTTAGCTAAACTATAATATGCATTTGATTTTTTTCCATCTTTTGATCTTGAAGATTGAAAATAAAAATCACACTTTTTTAAGTCTAAACCTAAAGCAACATAATTTGTTAGATATTCTTCTATTGCAGTTTTTCTTAATTCTTCCAAATTAGGATTTCTAGAATTGTAAGCTTCAACATCTGCTACAGTAAGATAAATTTTTGCACCTAGTTTTTGATAAAAAATAATTTGATCTGCAACCATTTTATGACCAAAGTGAAATTTTCCTGAAGGCATAAGGCCAGTCATCATTACAAATGGTTTTTTTTCTTTTATAGATTTTAGGATTCTGTCAAAGTCTCTGTGAGCAAAAATAAGATACCTTCTAAATAAAAGATTGTCATCAAATATTTTTGGAAGTTTCTTCAAAGGTTTTAATCCGAATTTTTTTATCAGTTTACCATAATTAAGATTCCCTTTAACTTCCCAAGGTGTTACAGTTGACATATAATGATTAATGAGAACTTAGTTATTAAAGATTTTGGTTAGATTTATGCAAAATGGTGTAAACTCTCACTATTTCTGAAACCCACTTTTGAAGAGACTAAAGCATTTCTTCCAGATTCTTTTGCTTTATACAGATTTCTATCTGCAAAATTTAGAAGTTCAGTTATTTTTTCTGTAAAATTAGAACCTGGAGAAGAAGGTGAAGATAACCAAGATAAGCCTGCACTAAAACTAATAGGATTAACACCAGAAGCAGAATATTCCCATCTTAAAGATTCTGTTTGAATACTTCTACCTAGATCTTTAATTTTATCAATTGCACTAGCATATGAAGGGCCATAAAGACATACAACAAATTCCTCCCCCCCAAACCTTGAAATTAAATCAGAACCTCTAAGTCTCTCTTTGAAAAAATTTCCAAAATAAGTTAAAGCTTCATCACCTACTAGGTGACCATGAGTATCATTAAATCTTTTGAAGTGGTCAATATCTAAAATACTGATTGATAGAGGAGAACTTTTTCTTGAAGCAATAGACATTAAGGAGTCTAATCTTTGATATAAACCTCTTCTATTAGGTAAACCAGTTAATGGATCTAAAGTTGAAAGTTGTCTTAAATCTTCAAATTTAGCTTTACGCATCTCATCTTTTTTGTTATTTAATTCAATAAGCAAATCAAAATATTGAGGATCTCTTTGTTCAAGGATAAATGAATAAGTAAAATCTAATAATTCTGGTAAAACTGAAGGATCAAGCACTTCTGAAATTGCTTCAAAAGTAGCCATACTAGGCTCTTCTAAGAATACATTTAGATACGCTTCTAATTCAGTTCTTTCTGTCATATTAAGTTCTGAAACCAAAGGTTTTATTTATAAAAGTTTCTATTAGAAAAGTATTTAAATTCCGTCGAATAAAAGCTTTATATGAGTGAAATTCCAAAGAAATATGACCCTAAAGTTTCAGAAAAGAAATGGCAAGAGTATTGGGAAAAAGAAAGTATTTACAAATTTGATTCTAATAGTGATAAAAAGATATTTTCTATTGATACTCCACCACCTACAGTTTCAGGTAGAATGCACATGGGACATGCTTTTGGAAATAGCCAACAAGATTTTATTGCAAGATATAAAAGAATGAAAGGATTCAATGTTTTGCAACCTTTAGGTACTGATGATAATGGATTACCAACACAAATTCTAGTCCAAAAATTGAAAAAAGTTAATGCTAATAAAATGGATAGGAAAGAGTTTAGAAAATTGTGTTTAGATACAATAAATAATGAATTAAAACCAAAATATATTCAAGATTGGAAAGACTTAGGAATAAGTTGTGATTTTGAAGTTAATTATTCAACAATTGATAAACATTCTCAAAGGATTTCTCAAAAATCTTTCATTGATTTATATAATTCAGGAAGACAATATAGAAAAGAAGCTGCAGCAATGTATTGTCCAAAATGCCAAACTGCAATTTCACAAGTAGAATGTGAAGATAAAGAGATGAGTTCTTCATTTAATGATATTGTGTTTAAGTCTGGAAAAAAAGAATTAGTTGTTGCAACAACAAGACCAGAACTTTTACCTGCTTGTGTTGCTGTATTTTATAATAAAAAAGATAAAAGATATCAAGAATTAAAAGGTAAAAAAGCAAAAGTTCCTTTGTTTGATTTCGAAGTTCCAATTCTAGAAGATGAAAGAGCAGACCCTGAAAAAGGAACAGGTTTAGTAATGTGTTGTACATTCGGAGATACAGTCGATATGGAATGGCAAAAAGCACACAATCTACCTATCAAAGAAGCAATTGGAAAGAATGGAAAAATGACTTCTATAGCAGGAAAGTATGAAGGATTAAAAATTGTTGAAGCTAGAAAAGAAATTTTAGAAGAAATGAAAAAAGAAGGATTGTTATTAAAACAAGAACCAATTACTCATGCTGTAAATGTTCATGAGAGATGTGGAACTGCAATTGAATTTATTCATTCTAAACAATGGTTCATTAAATATTTAGATTTAAAAGAAGATTTTTTGAAATTAGGTGGAGAATTAAATTGGTTCCCAAAACATATGAAAAATAGATATGATAATTGGGTTAAAGGTTTACAATGGGATTGGTGTATATCTAGACAAATTCATTTTGGAATTCCGTTCCCAGTTTGGTACTGTGAAGATTGTGATGAAGTTATTCTAGCAAAAGAAAAAGATTTACCTGTAGACCCTACTGAAGATAAAGCACCAGTCGATAAATGTCCTAAATGTCAAAGTGAAAAAATTATTGGAGAGAAAGATATAATTAATACATGGGCTACTTCTTCATTGACCCCAACAATTGTTAAAGAATTGTTTAAAGGGAAAAAAGTTTATGATTATTTAATTGAAAGACCAATGGACTATAGACCACAAGGTCATGATATTATTTCATTCTGGTTATTTAATACAGTTGCAAAGAGTAAATTACATTTTGATATGTTACCTTGGAAAGATTGTTTCATCAATGGATGGATCTTAGATCCTTATGGTAAAAAAATGGCAAAATCAAAAGGGAATATTATTGAACCTCAAGGGATGATTGATAAATATTCTGCAGATGCTTTAAGATTTATGGCAGGAAGTGCGAAACTAGGAGATGATTTGCCTTTCCAAGAAAAAGAGTTAGTTACAGGAAAGAAAACAGTTACAAAATTATGGAATGCTTCAAAGTTTTGTCAAATGCACCTTGAAGATTATAAAGAGAGTAAAGTTAGTGAAGCTTTTGATAAATGGTTAATTACAAAATTACATAAAACAATAAAAGAAGCTACAGAAAGTTTAGATAATTATAATTTTTTCAATGCAAAATCTAAAGCAGATAATTTTTTCTGGCAAAATTTCTGTGATAATTATTTAGAAATAGCTAAAGATAGATTGTATAATCCTGAAAAAAGAAGTAAAGAAGGAAGAGAAAGTGGACAAGAATGTTTAGAACAAAGTCTTAATGGAATTATTAAAATGATGGCGCCAATTATGCCACACATTACTGAAGAAATTTATCAATTGTATTTTGCAAAGAAAGAAAAAATAAAATCTGTACATATTAGTTCATGGCCAGAGTATAATTCTAAGTTAATAGATGAAAAAGCTGAAGAAATTGGAGATAAATTAATTGAAGTTATTGGATTAGTAAGAAAAGTAAAATCTGAAAATAGTTTATCACTAAAAGAGGCAGTTAAAGAAATAGTTTTAGATTTAAGTGAAGAGGAAGTAAAACCTTTCCTTGAAGATCTTAAATCAGTTACAAAAGCTGAAAAGATTAGTTTTGGTAAAAAAATCGAAGTAAAACTGTAACAATAATACTTTTAAAAGATAAAAAGAGAGTAATATATAGAATATGGCTGACAATAAAAAAGAAAAACAGAAGTTAAAGAGATTTGTAAGAAGTCTTGAAAAAATTCGAGGTAGACATACTGAATTAGTCTCTGTTTATGTGCCAGCAGGTTATGATCTTATAAAAATTATTCAACATTTACAACAAGAACAAGGAACAGCTTCTAATATTAAAGATAAAACTACACAAACACATGTTGTTGATTCTTTAGAAAAAATGATTAGACACCTGAGAACATTTAAGAAAAATCCAAAAAATGGATTAGCTATTTTTTCAGGAAATGTTTCAGATAAAGAAGGCAAAGTGGATATTCAAGTTTTTAGTGTAGAACCTCCACAGCCTATGAAAATGAGATTATATAGGTGTGATCAAAAATTTGTTCTTGATGTTTTGAAAGAGATGGTTGAATTAAGAGAGAGCTATGGACTTTTAGTTTTAGATAAAAGAGATGCAGATGTTGGATTATTAAAAGGTACATCAATTATTGAATTAAAAAGTATGCACTCAGCAGTACCAGGAAAAACAAAAGCTGGAGGACAATGTTTACATCCAGATAGTTCAGTACATTTAGCAGATGGACAATTTATTCCAATTGAAGAAATTCAAGAAGGTGATGAAGTTTTAAGTTATGATTTTGATACTGAAGATTTTGTTGGTTCAAAAGTTTTAAAGAAATGGGAAGAGAAAAAAAATAGAATTTACAAAATAAAAGCAGGAGAGAGAGTTATTGAAAGTTCTGAAGACCATGTATTTTTCTTAAGTAATAAAGAAGAAAAAGCTGCTAAAGATTTAGAAGAAGGAATGGAATTGTTAAGTGATAAAGGTACAGGAGTAGTTATTAATAGCATTAATATTGAAGAAAAAGAAATTCCTTTAATTGATATTGAAGTTGAAAAAAAGAATTTTGTCGTCGAAGGATTAGTTGTTCATAATTCTGCACAAAGATTTGCAAGAATAAGAGAAGAAGCAGCTAAAGATTTTTTTGGTAGAATTGCAGATGCTGCAAATAAAGCTTTCTTAGGATTAAAAGATATGAAAGGAATTTTAGTAGGTGGACCAGGAATGACTAAAAATACTTTTGTAGATAAAGGACATTTGAATGAACAATTGAAAAGAAAAGTAATTTCTGTTCAGGATTTAAGTTATACTGGAAGTTGGGGTCTGAAAGAGTTAGTTGAAAAAAGTGCAGATATTTTATCAGATGAAGCTATTATTACAGAGAGAAAAATTATGGCTGAATTTTTTAGATTGTTGTCTCAAGAAGCTAATAAAGTTGTTTATGGTGAAACAGAAGTGGATAAGGCTTTAGAAATGGGTGCTGTGGATAAATTATTATTATCAGAAGCTTTAGATGATGATATGGTTGAAAGATATGAAGATAAAGCTGAAGAAACAGGTGCCGAAGTAATATTAATTAGTACAGAAACTTCTGAAGGAGCACAGTTAAAAGATATTGGTAGAATTGCTGCTATTCTAAGGTTTGCTTTGAATTAATTCTTTTTATAATAAAAAAATAAAAGAGTTCCAAAGATTAGTAAAATAATTAGAGAAGGTAAGATTAGACTAGAAAGAACTAAAGTATATGAAGCATTACAGCCACCAATAGGAATTAATTCTCCAGTATCAGAATCTGTTTCTGTACCATCCCAACACTCAATAGGAGCATTTGAAAATTGGTAAACTGCAATAGATAGAAGAATTAAAATTGATAAAATCATTAAGATTTGTAAGATCTCTTGTTTTTTCATAATATTAAATTAATATAAAGAGTATATAATTGTTTTGATGATTATAATTTATGATCCTTTTATAAATGAAAATAAGCATAATCTTTTTAAATCTAGATTTCTTTTATCGAGAGTATGCAAGATATTAAGAATAAAATTGAAGCAGTATTGTTTATGACTGGTCGACTTATGAAGGTTGATGAAATTGCAGAATACTGTGGAATTAAAAGTGTAGGTGTTGTAAAAGAAGCAATGAAAGCCTTACATTTAGATTACAAAAATAAAGAGGGCGGATTAGAAGTTTACGAAGAAGATAATAGTTATAAATTAAATATTAAAAAAGAATATAATCATTTGTCAACAAAATTAGTTTCAGGTTCAGAATTAGATGCACCATCACAAGCAACATTAGCTTTGATTGCATATAAACAACCAGCTGTACAATCAGAAATAATAAAAATGAGAGGAAATACAGCTTATGATCATATTAAAGCATTGAAAGAACAAGATTTTGTAACCTCCGAAAGATTCGGAAGAACAAGAATGTTGAAATTAACTTCTAAATTTTATGATTACTTTGATATTGTAGAACAAGAAGCATTGAAAAAGAAATTTAAAGAGATTGCTGAGAAACAAGAAGAGAAATTAGAGAATAAAATTAAAGAAGATGCTAAAGAAGAAATTCTTGATAAAATTGCTAAAGATGAAAGATTTGAAATAGAGAATAAAAAAGAAGAGAAAGTTGAAGCAGTTGTTGAATTAAGAGATGAGAAAAAAGAAGATGTTTCAAAAAGTTCAAATTTAGAAGAGTTAGACCCTGAAGATTTTGGATCCTAATAATCCTATGAAATTCAAATTAGAAAAATTATTACTGCCTTTTGTATTTTTACTTAGTCTAGGTTTTAGACTTTTTTATGAATATAAAATTCCATTTTTTAGTAGTGATGATGCATATTTTAGTTTGAGACATTCTGAATATATTGTAAGTAATTTTGTTCCTTTAGTTTATGATCCTCTAAGTTATGGAGGAAATGTTATTTTGAATACAAATGTTTTTAATTATTTTATAGCAGTTTGGGATCTTTTTTTAAGTCAAGGATTTGCTTACAAAGTAATTCCGGCAATTTTTGCAAGTAGTATAATTTTTATTGTATATTTATTAGCAAAGGATATAACAAAGAATAAAAAAACAGCTTTGTTTGCAGCGATCTTAGCAGCATTTATTCCAATTTTTATAAAAAATACATTAAATCAAATTTCTATTTTAAGTTTGTCAGTACCCTTGTTTTTCCTTTTAATTTATACTTTCTTAGATATAAAAAATAGAAAAGGATTGTTTATGTTTTTATCATTTGTATATATTATGATTGAACCATTGAACTTGTTAATGTTGTTTACATTAGTAATATTTGCAATAATTATGATAGCAGAATCCATGTCACTAAAAACAGAAATAAAAGAAGCTATTGGTATGCATATGGTTTTATTTGTTTTAGTAAATTTGATTTTCTTTAAAAATATTTATTTGGATATTGGTTTGGCTACTGTTTGGGGAAATTTTCCAATTGAATTATATGGATCATTATTCCAAAATTTTAATGTTTTTGAAACAGTATCAATAATTGGGTTTATCCCGTTATTATTAGGAGTTACTGGAATGATTTTAGCACCGAGGAGAAATACAGCAATAAATATAGTTAGTGCAATTATTTTATCTTCGTTTACTTTGTTATTATTGAAATTAATAGCATTTGAATATGGATTGATTATTTTAGCTGTAGTCTTTTGTATAACTTCAGCAATTAGTATAAATTGGTTTATAGATTATTTAAATTTAACAAAAATTTCAAAGTATACAAGTTATATTGTATGGGGATTAATTTTGATTAGTCTAGTTAGTTTAATTGTGCCTTCAATAAGTAATGCAGAAGTGGTTATTAATGAAGGAGTTAGTCAAGGAGAAGTTGATGTTTTAACTTGGGCAAGTATATATGCAGAAGAAGATAGTGTTATTTTAGGAAATGTGTATGAAGGAAACTTGATTGCATATATAGCAAATAGAGCCAATGTAATAGATACACAATTTTTCTATGCAGAAGATAGACTTTTAGATGTAGAAAAGATATATACTACAGAATCTTTAATTAATGCAGGTACAGTTTTGAATAAATATAGTGTAGATTATTTATATTTTTCAGAAAAAAGTAAGGAGATGTTTGATGTTGAAGAACTGGTTTATATCAATGATGAAACCTGTTTTGAATTAATGTTTGAAAATGAAGAAGCAAGTATTTACAAAGTCTTATGTTGAAAATGGAACCTATGTAATAGGATTTCTAATTTTGTTAGTTATACAACTCTTGAGAGAAGTACCTTTTGGAACAGAACATTATTTGAATATTAGATTGGCAGGATTGTTAAGTTTATTTGATCCATTGAGTTTTGGTGGAAGGTTTGCAGCTTATTCTTGGGGAACACCTTTAGTATTAAGCCCAGCACCAGAATTTTTAGCTTTAGTATTGCCTATTATATTAGGAGTATTGAGTATTTTTGTATTTAGAAATATTGTAAAGGAATTTGTTGAAGAAAAAGCTTTAGTTAATATTGCATCAATCTTTTTTATATTTTCACCAATTTATATTTATCTTTTTAGCTCAGCAAATACAATTTTTATGCCTTTCTTTATCTCTTTAAGCATCTTTTATTTATTTGTAAAGAATAAATGGAAAAAACTAAATTATGTATTAATTGCAGTTATGCCCCTATTTAGTATTAGCTTTAGTATTTTCTTGTTATTAATATTAGGACTATATTCCTTTGCATGGAAGAAAGATAGGAAAAAAGATTTTTTAAGATTATTTTATGTAGGAGCTTTTGTTAGTCTTATATATTTCTCAGTTATAGTTTATAATACAGGATTGCCTAATTTATTTGAAATTAATAAAGAAGTTAATTTTAGTTTATTTCAAGAATTATTGTTTGACTTTGGAAGTAATTTAGGCGTAGCAATATTTACATTTGTTTTGGCAATAATGGGATTTATTTATTTATGGAGTAAAAAATATGAAAACCTATTTGTCTTCTTTTCAGTTTTAATCTTATTTGTACTGTCTTACTTTTTTCAAACTGCTTTAATCTTTTTCAATATATTTTTGATATTTTTTGCAGCATTAGGATTTTTAAGTTTAATTAAAAGAAGATGGAGCTCACAATATTTTAGAAGAGTTACTTTATTGTTAATTTTAATAGGTGTTGTTTTTTCAGGAGCTTCACAAGAAATACAAATAATTGAAGCATTACCTAATACAGAGATTATGGAAGCTGTAGATTTATTATCACAACATAATGAAGTTGTTATCTTATCAGATTATAGTAGAGGAGTTTGGATTAATTATGCTGGACACAAAAATGTTATTGATGAAAATTATTTGTTTGTAAGTGATGCAGAAGAAAGATATCAAGATATTGAAAATGTATTTTATCTAAGAAATTTAGAAGATTCTGAAGAAATTTTAGAAAAATATAATGTTAGCTATATTTGGGTAGATGACTGGTATAGGGATGAAATATGGGATTATGAGACAGAAGGACTCCTATTTGTAGCTCAATATACGAAAGACTTTAATAAGATCTATGAAGAAAAAGGAGTAGATATCTGGAGGATTGAAGGCTAATGATGAATTGGATTATTTGGATCGTATCTTTTGTTAGTTTGTATATTGGTGTTTTTTGGTTGCATGTTGTATTCTTTAAAGAAGAACCTAGGAAAGTTCTTTCAGAAAAATTTCCAAATGTATCTGTTGTTGTACCTGCAAGAAATGAAGAAAAAGGTTTGTGGAAAACAGTCCATTCTATAGCAATGTCAGATTATCCTAAAGAAAAAATACAAATTGTTATTGTAAATCATGGATCAATAGATAAAACTGAAAAAGTTGCAAATAAATTAATTAGATGTTTTTCGGAACATAATATTAAGTTAGTAAATATGAAACATGAAAAAGGACATATGAAGTCGCATGCTTTCAATGAAGGATTAAAATTTGCTACAGGAAAATATGTTGCTTGTGTTGATGCTGATTCTATTGTAATGGAAGATGCTATTAGAGGAATTATTCCATTTTTTGATGATAAAGATGTAGGAGCTGTGATTAGTACAATAAAAGTTACAAAGCCTACAAATATTTATGAAAAACTCCAACACTTAGAATATATGTTTGCTACTTTTACAAGAACTTTAATGTCAAAGATTGATACTTTACATATTAGTCAAGGTGCATTGAGTATCTATAGAAAAGATCTCTTGGATAAGTTTGGTGGTTTTGATGAAGGTAATTTTACTGAGGATTTAGAGATTGCTATGAGATTAAGGTATAAAGGTTATAAAATTAAAATTGCAAAGGAGTGTGTGAGTTTTACAAAAGTTCCAGATTCATTTAAAATGTTATGGGGACAGAGAGTGAGATGGTTTAGAGGTTTTTTGTACAATACAAATAAATACAAGGGAATGGTAATGAATAAAAAATATGGACTATTAGGGACCTTTCAATACCCATTAAATATTTTATCAGTTGTTACTGTTTTGTTGATGTTTAGTTTGTTATCATATGCACTAATCAAAAAAGCTATATATTTTGTAGATAAATTTGCTATTGTAGGAATGGACTATTTTGCATGGACTTGGCCAAGTATTAAAGATATAATATTAAGTTTGAATGTTACTTTGTTATTCCCTATAGCTATTTCCTTTGGTGTAGCATTATTTATCTATCATCAAGCACATAAAAACTTAAAAGAGAGATGGAGATATCCAGAAGCATTGGTAGTATATTTAACACTGTATCCGTTTGTTAGAGGAATGCATTGGATGACAGCATTTTATAAAGAAGTAATAAGAGCAAAGAAAAAATGGTAAGAAAATTTTCAAGAAAGGCATTTGTAACAAGTTTGTTAATTACGTTAATGGTTTTTATCGCAGGTTTATTTTTAGGATGGAATTTAGATAATATTAGGACTGATTCAATATTAGACGATTTGAAAGGAAATGAATTAGATGCTGAAAGTTTATCTATTGAACAAGCTTTCTGGGATGAATTTGGAGGAGATAATTGTCAATTTGCTGAACAAAGATTAAATTCTTTATCTACAGAACTAGTTGAACTTGGACAGTACCTGAATAGTTATACAGATAAAAGTATTTTTGAAGAAGCAGAATATGAATATTTAGCAAGAAGATATTTTCTTTTAGAAATTCAAACTTATATTTTAGTAAATCATATGAATGAAGAATGTGAAATGGATTTGAACTATATATTATTCTTTTATGGAGAAGATGATTCTGAATCTGAAAGACAAGGTTATGTTTTAGATATGATCGTTTCAAGAAGTAATAGTACAGTAGATGTCTTTTCTATTAATTATGATCTAGAAGATGATATAGCAATTGAAACTATGAAAATGTTTTATGATGTTACAGATACACCTACAATGATTATTAATGATGATATTAAAAGAGAAGGATATGTTAGCTATGAAGAGTTGAAGGAATTGATCGATGCGGAGTTCGTATAAATTATTAAGCTTGTATATTGTATCTACAATTATTTTTCTTATTTGGCATTTTAAATATATGGGATGGGACTTTTCAGTTTATGTCCTGAATGCTCAATATTGGTTTGGAAATGGAATGTATTTTGAAATTGAAAGAGCACCATTGATGAGTTTGATTATTGGTTTGTTTAGTATGTTTAGTTGGAAAGTTGCTGAGTATCTGTATATTATATTAGTGTCTAGTTTATTCTTTTTTTCCTCTGTAAAATTAGCTGAAGTTTTTAGAGTAGACAAGTTTGTTTTTTATTTGTTTAGTTTGAATTCTTTTGTTTTAGTTTATGGTTTAATTGAAGGAAGTGATTTATTAGCTTTGAGCTTGTTAGGACTGTTTTTAGTCTATTTGTTGAAGAATGATTGGAAAGCAGGTTTGTTCTTAGGATTAGCATGTTTGACAAGATACACATTTGTAATATTTATACCTCTCTTGTTATTCCATAAAAAAATTAGAAGTTTTATTTTGAGTTGTTTAAGTTATTGTTTAGTATTTGTTCCATGGTTTATTTACAATAAAATGGCTTATGGAAATATTTTTTATAGTATTGCGAGTTCAGTAGCATTGAATGTTGTTTATAGAGATTATATTAAAAGCAGTATTGATTATATGAATTTTGCTTATGCTTGGAATTTTTTAATTCCTTTGGTTGTAATTGGTTTAATTTATTTTGTTTGGAAAGAAAGAATAGATAGGAAATATTTGCTGATCTTTGGATTTGTAGCTCTGTCATTTTATTCTGTGTATAATCTGAAATCAAATATAGTTAGATACTTTATGATTTTTACAATCCCAGGAGCTATATTTGCAAGTTATGCTTTGAAAAAAATTAAATGGAAGAAATTTATTCTTCTTGCTTTTATTATTTTGACTTTAGTTAGTACTGCTTTTGTTTTTTCTTCTGGAAAATTTGTTAATACTGATTATGATGATTTAAGTATTGATGAGAATTGTGCTTTGAAAACAAATCTATGGGTAAGCTTTAATTATAATGAAAGAGCTGCAGAAGTATTTCCAAGAAAAGAATTAGTCTCTTATTATATTGATGAAGGATATTATATGTTGTTCAAATATGATGCTAGAGAACCTGAGTATATGTTCAATGAAAGTTTTATGAGTGAATTCCCAGTAGTATATCAAGATGAAGATTATATTTTAATTGGAGAAGGTTGTGTTGAAATTAGTTCTGTTGATGAATCTTATATTGATAGATTGAATAATGATTTGTTGTTAGCATATAATTATACCGAAACAAATGACCCTTGTGTTCTTTTAATGGATGGAAATCAAGTTTGTTATTTTGTAGATAGTTTGTTTGAGAAATTTAAATAAAAAAATAAAAAAAATTTATTCTGTAGTTTCTACAACTTCAGTAGTTTCTAAGTTAGAATCAGATCTACCCCAGAATAACCATTCCCAGATTTTTGAAAAGAAACCTTCATTTTCTGCAGCACCGAAACCTTTTCCTGAACTTGCAATTTGAGGAGTTCTTTTACCTAACAATCCTTTTTGTAAACACTGTCCTTCTTCACAAGAATATTTAAGTATCATAATAAAATTGATTATCACAATATAATCCATCAGCACAGTCAGCATTTGTTGCACAAGTTTCTGCACTTACCATTCCAATAGAAAGTACCATTACGCCTAAAATTAAAAATAATATCTTTTTATTCATTTCTTTTTTCCTCCTTTTTAAAAAAAGTTAATATAATAATAGAATTTATAGTTTAAAAGTTTTTTTATGCAAAGCTATTCATTATATCATTAAGGAAAGAACAAAAATCTTGGCCAATTATTAATTTGATTAAAATAACTATAATAACAATAATAATGAAAGGAGACAAACAAGCTAAGTCTGCAAAAGTTTCTTGATCTAAAGACCAAGCTATAGCAGTTGTTAAACCAGGAGTAGGAATTGGAAAAATACCAACTAATGCACCAGCAAGAAAAAAGAAAGGAGCAGAAATTACTTTTAAGAAAAAACTTGCTTTTGATGTTAAAATTATAAATACCCAAATTATACTTGTAAATGCTCCACCGATTCCTGCAAAGACAAGAGTTCCAAAAAATGTTTGTGCTAATGCATCACCAATCAAATCTGTTAAAGAATCTTCAGCATCACCAAGAACACCAACTAACCACCCAGGTAAAAATCTACTTAGTAAAAATAAAATGATCATTACAGAAATTACTAAACCCCAATGAGCTAAAGCAAAACTACCAATCTCTCTAATCATTAAGAAAAAAAACATTACAATAGATTCTACACAAACATAAGCCATGATTGTGGAAAAGGTTTATATATTAATAAAGTTATTTATTGTGATATGAAGAGAGGTGGGAAAAGTTTATTCTTCGACAAGAAAGGTGGATTGTTTAGTAAGAAAGATAGTTATTCAAGTGATTCTGAAAAAAGTAGTAATGGAAAATTAGTTGCAACTTTAATTATTTTAATATTAGTAGCAGGTGGAGGATGGTTTTTATTCAAAGGATTTTATTCTTCGGATGCAGGAGCATTAGCAAGAGAAAATGTTGCAAATGCATTTTCAGGAATTAGTGAATGGGTAGGAACAAGTATAGAAGAATCAACAACATCTTTAGAATATGTTGGGTCAGGAGACTTGTTTGGAAGAAAAACAAATTCAGAAAGTAAAACTAAAGGAATTATTTTAGAAGATTTAAACCCCATAGGATATAGTTCACAAGTTGGTTATCCAGCTGGTTATGATTTCCAATTGTATTATGATATTGAATTTCAAAATATTGAAGATTATGTTTTAGAAACAGAGTTTGAATGTTTCTTGAATGATTCTACAGATCAAGAATCTTTAGAAGAAGCAATTGAAGGAGAAATAAAACCTAGTTATGAAGTTTCGTTAACAGAAGGGACACAAGTATCATGTAATATTGATGGAACAGATACTGAAAGTTTAGACGGTGCTTATACAATTACAGGATGGTTAGAATTTGATTTTGCAACAGAAGAAGTTAAATTACCTGTATATGTTATTAGTGGAGAGTTAGCAGATGACTTAGATAGAAGAAATGTAGATTTTTTTGATGATCAAGATTTAGATGTTAGTAGAGGTGATTTAGAACCTTTGTATAATGGTGAGCCTATGAGTATAGGGATGGGTGTTTTTGGTGAAGGAGATCAACAACCTTTAATTGTTAGAACTGGAGACTCTTTTAATACAATAGGATTTACATTAAGAAATGAATGGGATGGAGATATTGTAAATATTGAAAATTTATATTTAAGTTTACCAGATGATATACAACTTGATGAAGGACTAAATGATTTACCAAGCTTAGGTTGTCCATTTGAAGAAGTTGGTGGATTTAGAAACACTATAGAATATAGTATGGCTGAAGATTTTAAAGATCTTGTATTTATTAAAGACGAATATGGAAAAATAAATTTCCCTATTTCATTCCAATGTTGGTTAAATGTTGATTATGATATTTTAGGAACTCAAGCTTATGATAATGTTGAAATTATGGCAGAGATTGAATATAGATATAGGTCAACTGAAGTAGAAAAATCAATTATAATTAAAGGTGAAGGAGAAAGTTTAATTGAAACAAATAATGAGGAGAGTTTTTTTGAATGAAAAAAGTTTTGATTTTAATGTTGATAGTAATATTAATAAGTGGTTGTGGCCCAAGTACTAGCTCAGATGAAGAAACTTTAATAGGTACATGTCCACCAGATTGTAATTCTGGAAATAAAGCTTTAGATATTAGTATTACATACCCAGGAGAAGATGCAAATGTTTATTCTAGATATCCTTTTGTTCCACAAATTAATATTTATGATGTTGGAGAAATTGGAACTGATGGAATAGTTTTAATCTCTGGTTTAGATGAAGAAGTTTTTAGTAGTTTAGGAGGATGTCATGCTTTAGATTTTTATATTACACAAGAAGATACTCATAGTGATAATTTTAAAGAAACAAAAGTTGAATTTACGCAATCAAGTGTAAATACTGAAGAGAATTATGAAGAATTTTTAAGTGTAGTTACAAGATATGGTTATACTAATTATGGAATAATGGATTTATGTTTAACTGATGATCCTGCAGCAGAAACAGAATGTAATGCTGATTCAAAGAAAAATAAATTAAGTAAAAGTTCAGCTGGACCTTTGCAAGTAAATAAAATTACACAAGAAATTATTCCAGTAGGTGGAGATACAATTTCTTTAGTATTAAATATTGAAGCTGATGTGAGTTTGAGTGATAATCAACAGTTAATGCCTATTGAAGATATTACTGAGACAAGTTGTTTATACATTAATGATGATCTAACAATTAAAATTAATGCAGATGTTATTTTGTTTGGAGAGAGATTTTATTGTGATTACTTAGAATTTGAATATGGAGAAAATAGTGCAGAAATGCAATGTAGTATTGAGAACATTGATCTAAGAAGTTTAGTTGGTGGACACAAAGAACAAAGTGGTTGGGTTGAACTAAAATATGGAATTGAAGAAAAACAATCAGTGAAATTTAATGTTAATGCTTAAATCAAATAAAAGAAAAGTTTAATAAGTTAAAATGATTAAAGGAGGAATAAGATGGTAAGTAAAAAGATGGTGATGGTTTTCCTATTGTTAGGAGTTCTATTTATTTATGGTTGTGAAGGAAGTCAAACTACTAGTGGCTTACAAGGAGCTTATGCAAATTGTTTTGGAGATAATATTCAAATGGTTAGTGCTGGCTTTGAAAATTATGCACCTGTAAGTTCTGAAGAAAATCCTTATGAACCAGGAGAAGAAATTGATATAACAGTTGTATTTGAAAGTTTTTATACCGAAGATATTGAAGAAGGTAATGTAAAAGCTAGATTGACTGGAGATGCTGCTTTAGAAAATATTTTTTCAGGAGCTTTAATACAAAGTGCAGATACAATATATGGTATTGATACTGAAACTTGTTTAACTGAAGATACTGAATTAGATATTGGTCCTATTATATATCAAGGAGATATTACAACAAAAGTTAGTAAAGAAATTACTGGATTGTATTGTTATGCGCAACCTGTAGTTGTAAAAGGGTATTTATACTTTACAGAAGATTCAACTGAAATTGGAGAAAATTTGCCATCTGGATCAAATCCACCTTCAAGTGTTCAAGTTACTAAAATTGAACAAAATCCAGTTGATGTAGATAGAGATGATAACTCTGGAGATATGAGATTTAAAATTTATGTGCAAAATTTAGGTTCAGGAACAATAGTTGAAAGTTTAGATGATTGTTTTGGATATAGAGATACTGGGTTTGATGAAGAGTTACATATTTCAGTAACAGGAGCTTATGATACAATTGAGTGTCCAGAAACAGTTAAACTAAGTAGAGATGAGAGAACAGATGTTGTTACTTGTAAAATTACAGGAATTGATGTAACTAATTTAGGAGCTGCACCAAGTGAAATAACAATAACAATGGACGAATTTGCATATGAAGATGAGATTCCAAGCACAACAATTTGGTTGGAACCATAATTTTTTTATTTTTTAAAATTAAAGAATTAATGTTTAGCAAGTTCTTTTAAAAGTTTTTTATCTTCTTCAATAAAAACGTTTGCAGCAATATCCATAAGTTCTAAAAACTTTTTATCTTTCTTTGTCATTTTCTTCTCCATGAGTTAAATCATAATAAATTTCTTTTAAATATTTATCTATTTCTTTTTCATTGATTCTTTTGATATATTTTTTAATCCAAGATTCAATTTCCCTTTTAGTTTTAGGATTTTTATATCTAGCAATTTTTAAAATAAAATCTACAGAGTTTTTGTAATTTAAACTTAAATGAAATCCTTGATTAATTAGAAGGATTTTTGTAAAAATATAAGCTGTTCTTTTATTTCCATCAACAAAATAATGTTTTTTTGCTAAATCATCAAAAACAAAAGCTGCAGTTTTAATAGGATTTTCTCTATTTTGAAATTTTAAAATATTGAAAATAGCATAATGTAGACCTCCATCATCTCTAATTCCAAATTCCCCACCTGTATTATGTATAATTTTGTTATGAATATCAATAAGTTTATCTTTAATTCTCAAAGTCTGTTCTTTTGTTATCTTTGTAGGTTTATTCCAATAAGGAGTTTTACAATTAGGACAAATTGTAGGTTTTTCTTTTTTTCTTGGATTCCACCTATGAGAGCATCTTTTACAAATATATTTCATATTTCTTACCTATTTATAAGTTATACTTATAGATAAGTAAATTAGTTTAAAAAGTTTTGGGTCAATTTTTTGAAAGATTTTCAATAAAAGATATAAAAGCTTATAAATAGAAATTCTTTGGATCCATTTTAAGGGAAGGATAATAAAATGGGAATTAATCATGAAGAAATAATTACAAAAATCTGTGAAGAAAAAGGTGTTTCTAAAGAAGAAGTAGAAGGAAAAATAAAAGAAAAATTAAACCAGTTATCAGATTTAATTTCTAGAGATGGTGCAGCACATATTGTTGCAAATGAATATGGTGTTAAAGTTTATGAAAATAAAAATGAATCTAGACAAGCACAAGTTAAAGATTTAAATCCTATGTTGAAAAATGTTGATATTCTTGTAAAAGTAATTAAGTTGTATGAAGTGAGAACTTTTAAAACTGCAATGAGAGAAGGAAGAGTTGCAAATTTGTTTGTTGGAGATGATAGTGGATCTTGTAGATTAGTTCTGTGGGATGAAAACCAAATTAAAGAAGTTGAAACAGGAAGAATTAAAGAAGATACTGTTTTGAAAATTACTAATGCTTATGTTAGAGAAAATAGAGGATACAAAGAATTACATTTAGGTGGAAGTGGTTCATGGATTGTTGATCCTAAAGGTGAAGACGTTACAGTTAAACAAAAAGAAGAAGTTGCAAGAAAATATATTAAAGATTTAGCTGAAGGTGAAAATGCTACAATTATGGGAACAGTTGTGCAAATATTTGAACCAAGATTTTATGACTCTTGTCCAGAATGTGGTAAAAAAGTTCAAGTAGAGGGTGAAAAATTTTCATGTAATGAGCATGGAGTTGTTGAAAGTAAACCACAAGGAATTTTGAATATTGTTTTTGATGATGGTACAGAGAATATTAGAGTAGTTAGCTTTAGAGAAAATATTAGTAAGATTTTAGGCATTGAAGATGTTGCTTCACTAAAAGATAATGCAGATAAGTTTAGAGAAGTGCAAAGAAATGTTGCTGGAAAACAATTAAAAATTCAAGGTAATGTGAAAAGAAATACTTTCTTTGATAGATTAGAAGTTATTTCTTTTAGTGTTGAAGACGCTGATCCGAAAGAGTTGGCAATGGAATTGAAAGAAAATTAATTCTAATAAAACTTATAAAGTAGATTTCCTTCTTAAATTTTAATTATTTTTTAAAAGGAGGAGAAAAGAAATGAATAAAAAAATATTATTTTTATTGTTAGGCTTAATTGTGCTTTCTATTGGTATGGTAAGTGCGGAAGATACATGTGTTGATGGTGATCAAGGAAATTTTCCACTTAGTGCTGGAAATGTAACTACATATAATGTAACAGATGGAGAAGTTGAAGCTTGGGATACTTGTGCTAGCCATAATACACGTTATTTGAGTGAACTTATTTGTGATGGAACTAAATTATCTGATATTCCTTCAGTAGATTGTACTGATTACGGTACAGATTATGAATGTATAACTATAACTACTGATGGAAATGATGCAGGTCTTTGTGCAATTAAATGTTCAGATTCAGATGATCAAGATTATGAAACTCAAGGAGTTTTGACTTTTTTTAACTTCACAACAAATAGTGAAGATTCTAAAAGTGATTCTTGTTGGCCAGGTTCAGATACAAAAGTTGTTGAGTATTATTGTGATGGAGAATATGCTTCTGAGGTCTATGACTGTGCTGATTTAGGAATGGTTTGTTTAGACGGTGCTTGTGTTGCAGAAGTTGTTGAAGATACATGTGTTGATAGTGATGAAGATTATGATTATACAACAGCTGGAACTGTAACTACTAATAATGATAGTGCTGGAGAAGTTATATATTATGATGAATGTAAAGATTCTACTGATCTTCATGAAATGGTTTGTGATGGAACTTCTTTAGCTAATACATTTACAAATTGTTTATACTTAGGTGCAGGATATGAATGTTTGGAAACAGATGAAGGTGCATACTGTTATTTAGATGAAGAAAAGACTTGTACAGATAGTGATGGCGATGACCCTACTACTGTAGGAAATGTAGAAACATATAATGCAAGTGCAGGTTATGTTACATTTGTGGATCACTGTGATACTGGAACCAGAAATATTAATGAAATGACTTGTGATGGAGTAGGTTTACATTCAGAAATAACATCTTGTTCAAGTTATGGAACTGGTTATGAATGTTTTGAAACTGGTGAAGGTGCAGACTGTCGTTTAGCTGATGAAGATGTTGTTGAGATTGATGTAGAAGTTGAAGAAGAAACAAGTAAAGAAGTTAGTTTTGAATTTGATTCTGCAATGGATTTAAGTGATTTTGATTCAAGTTTATCTTCTGTAGAAGGAATTTCTATCCATACAACAGATAACGAAATTGTTTTAAAACCTTATTATGGAAGAGGACATGTTACAGGTGTTACAAGTCTTGTTGAAACAGATGAAGTATTTTTATACACAACAAGCATAGCAAATCAATTAACAGATGGAACTATCTTTAAAGGTGGAAAATGGGTTGGTGTTTTCTATAGAGATTTAAGTGATAACCAAATGAAACTTTTTGGACATATATCAGCAACAGAAAATAGATTAGAAATCATTGAACTGCAAGTAGGAAGTACAAGTTATTCTGTATTAACAAATAGAGCGCCTATTTTTGCAGGTGGAGAAATAATTCAATTCTTTGTAGGAAGTGAACTTTTAGTTTCATGGGGATTAGATGGAGAAGATGGAATTTTTAATAGTTTAGGACAAACCTATTCTTTAGAAGAAGCTAATGAACTAAGAAATTCAGGTACAGGAATTGGAACCCAAATAAGTGGCCAAAGTACAAGTGATGGATTAGTTGTTGAAAGTCCAGCTACAAATGGAGCAGCAGATCAAGTAGTAATCCAAGTGCCAACAAGTAGTTCTTCATTATCAAGAGCTGCAGGTGATGATGGATTTAGTTTTGGATCTTGGGTAAGTAGCCTTTGGAGTAAATTCTTTTTTTAATTTTTTATTTTTTTTAATTCAATAAAACTTATAAAGTAGATTTTCTTCTTAAATATTAAATATTCTTTAAAGGGAGGAAAAAAGAAATGAATAAAAAAATATTATTTTTAATTTTAGGTTTAATTGTACTTTCAATTGGAATGGTAAGTGCGGATGATTCAAATTGTCAAACTGATACAGGAACAAATGCTTACTGTAATGCAACAAATGTTTGTTCAAGTTTAGGAAGATGTTCTTGGGATTCAGATTGTGGAGATTACCTTTGTGATACAACAACTAAT
>JABHLH010000007.1 GCA_018692925.1 archaeon | reverse complement strand
TTTCTAAAGAAATAGGTGAAACAGATCATGATCTAAAAGAACTTTTACAAGTTAAAATGCAAGATGATATTAATACAAAATCAATTCAAACTCATCCAGGAGCAAGATTTGGAGATATTCCTGAGGAATTAAGATCAGAACAAAGAAAACTTAATGAAAAACTAAAAAGTCCACATTTACTTGCAGCAGCAAAATTGGAAAAACAACACGAAGAATTACTTTCTAAACATTTACTTGAAATCAATAAAATAACTAAAGAGATAATTATTTTAGAAAATCTAATTATTTTTAATTTAAAATAAAAAAATTTATTTTATTTTTTTAACAACTCCATCTAAACTCAACATAACTTCTTTTCCTGTTTGCATATTTTTCAGCTTAAACTTTCCTTTCTTCAGCTCATCTTCTCCAACAAACAAAACATAAGGAATTTTATACGAACTCGCATACTTCATACTTTTAGAAATACCTCTATTCAAAAGATCTAAATCTGTTTTTACACCTTTCTCTCTCAGTTCTTTTACAATTTTCAAACTTTTATCAAAAACTCCAATTGGAATCACATAAAGTTCACTTACTATCTTTTTCTCCAATCTATTTTTTTCTTTCATCACTTCAATCAAAACTTCAACTCCAAAAGAGATACCCACTGCAGGAACTTCATTTTTACTTCCAATAAAATCTCCAATCATTTTATCATATCTTCCACCACCAGCTGCAGAACTTCTAATTTTAGAATCTTTTACATAAGCTTCAAATATTGGACCAGTATAATATGCTAATCCTCTCGCTAAAGAAGGTTCAAAAACAACACTTTTAACTCCAAAATTTTTCAAATATTTCAAAATATCTTCAACTTCTTTTAATCCTTCTTTTCCAACTTCGCTTTTCATCAAACTCTTTAATTTATCTAAACTTTTTTTATTTGTGCTTTCTTTATTCAAAGCATCCAATATTTTCTTAATTTGTTTTTCACTTAAATCCTTATTTCTAAGTTCTTCACTAACTCCTTTGCTTCCAATCTTTTTCAGTTTATCAATAGAAATAATTACAGAACTCCAGTCTTTTTCTTTAATTCCTGCATCCGCCATAACACCTTCTAAAATTTTCTTATTATTCAACTCAATATAAAACTTCAAATCTAATTTCTTAAACACTGCATCTGCCAAAGCTAATATTTCTGCATCAGCAATCATACCCTTACATCCGACAACATCTGGATCAAATTGTGTAAACTGCCTATACCTTCCAATTTTTATTGGACCATCTCTAAACACTTCACCTTCCATATATTTCTTCATTGGCATTTTGATATCTTTATTCATTGCCACATATCTTGAGAATGGAACTGTAAGATCATACCTTAATGCTAATTTCCTTTTACCTTGATCTGACAACTTAAATGTTTCTTTCATTGCATCAGATTCTTCTCCAGCTGTAAATTTTGCTGCAAGTGTTTCATACCTTTCAAAGATAGGTGTCTCAATAGGACTAAATCCATAAATCTCACACACTTCTCTTAATAAGACTAATATTTCATCTCTAGCAATCTTCTCTTCAGGAGAGAAGTCTCTAGTTCCTTTAGCTAGTTTTAATTTCATTATATAGAATACCCCCTACATCCTTAAAAACTTTTTCTACAGCAAGACAACTAATAAAATCAGAAATACTATCAATGAATACAATCAACTCTTGCCATTTCCATATTATTTATGAAAAGTTTACAATTTATATACCTTTCTATGAAAAGATTTCAGACTATCCCGTAAGATTTTCAAAAAAACTCAAGTTAATTTTTTTAAGTCTAAAATAAGATCTAAGATATGAAATCTAAAGAATTAGCTTATTGGATAGGTGTAGCTCAATCTGATGGACATTTCAAAAAATATTATGATAAGACTAAAAACAACCAAAAATATTATGTCGTTTTATCAGTAGGTTTAGTTTCTCTAGAAATGTTAAAAAAATTTAAGAAAATATCTGAAAAAATATTTGGAACAAGATCAAAAGTTCATTTCTTAAAAAATAGAAATTCGATTGAATATAAAGTTGGATGCAAAAAATTACTTAGTAAATTTAAAAAATTAAATATTTCATTTAATGACCCTCCTAAACCTCCTAATTGGGTTAAAGACAATAAAGATTATTTTGGGGCTTATTTAGCAGGAGTTATTGATGGAGATGGAACAATTTCTATTACAAGACCTCAATATCCACAATGTCAAGTTCGTATTTTTTCAAACAAAAAACAAAAATCTCTTATTAATGCAATAAAAAAAAGGTTTTCTTGTAATGTTTATACTTACAATAGAAAAACTAAAGGTATTATCAAAGGTAGAAAAATATCTGGAAGTTGTTATATTTTACAATTTTATATATCTAAAAAAAATCAAAAACTTGCAAAAGAAATTTTAATTCCTAACTTAGCAATTTCAAAAAAAAGAAATAAAATCAATAAATTCTTAAAAAAAAAAGGATGGTAGGCGGGAAATCCGAGATCATTCCTAAAAATAATCTTATCGGACCCGCGTCACCGGCTCCACAGGCTGGTATCTTAACCATTGGACCACTACCATCAATATATATATTCCTTTTCTCTTTCTCTTTAAAAAACTTACTATCCCACTATTTTCACAAAATATTCCCTAATAAATTGCACTGGAACTAATAATATTAAGACAAACAATATTAAATAGATTCCCTCATTTCTTGAAAATGAATCTGTAACAAATGTAAGTATCCCATAGCCAATAAGATTCAAAATAATCAGATATATTATTCCAAAAGCAAAAAAGATTGGCAAAAATTTAGGAGCTTTCTTATACAATGCTTTAAAATTTATTTTTTTTCCTTTCAACAATAATACAGCAACAACATTCCATGCATAAATCATTAAAAAAACTACAATGAAATACCCTAATAATAGAATTATACTAAATCCAGCAGTCAAAAAGTTAAAAACTCCAGATACAAGATACCCTTCTATCAAAAAAAACAATAAAAGTAATGGTAAACCATACACAAAACTCTTCCACAAATATTTTTTAGAAACTTTATTCTTTATCATTGCAAAATTCAAAGACTGTGAAACTGTAAAAAACAAATACAACAAAGCTGGCACAACAAACAACATAAAAACAAATGCAAACCAAACTAAATAATTAAAATCTCTAACTAAACCTTCAACTTCTGTCAAAGCACTCACTGATTGATTAGCTAGGTCTGGACTTAAAACTGTAATTTGACTTTCAAAAAAATCTACTTTTTCAAAAAAACTTTCAACAATATTTTTAGAAAAAACTCCAAGGATAAATACTAAAATTAGAGTAATTATATCTACACAATAAGTTTTAAAAAATAATTTTATATTCATGAGAGAATAATTAATTAAAGATTATTTAAAATTAACTATCTAATTTCTTTTTACATCACTTTCTCTAATTTTAACACAACCTATTTCTTCCATTTTCTTAATAATAACTAAAGCTCCAGGCCTAGTTGAAACTGAATCTTCATCAAAAGTATGATCAGCAACATAATGTCCTTTATCATAATATTGAGAACCAGACCATAAATAAGGTGAATAAATGTCAAATTGTCTATAACCTATTCCATTATATTCTTCTAAACCTACAAATAAATCATCATCAAAATCAGTAATATGATCATTTATCGCATCAATAGCTGCCTCCTCCCAATCACAAAAATCTTTTCCAATAGGAACTATTGTTGTTGGAGAACATAAGGGTTGACCATTATGTAAATAAGTACTAAAATCAGAATTCCCTTCTAAATAATGAATAACTGCAATAATCCACCAAGGTATTCCTGTTGCAGCATCTACTGCTTCCCATTTTTGTTTTGCTTCAGCATCTTCACAAATTCTAGGAATAACATAATTTAAACTACTTTCAACAGTATCACTCATTTCAAAATTTATATCCTCATACATTTCCCAATAAGAATCAGAATTAAAATTACCTGAAGTATAACTTGAACTACTACTACTTGAAGAACTTGAACTACTACTAGAACTACTTGAATCATAAACACATTCATCTTCATCATTATCCCATTCACAACTTCCACCATAATCAGCTGCTTCTAAAAATGCATCATAACATTCATTTTCTTCACACCTATCTTTATCAATACTTAACTCATCACATAATTCATCAGCATCATAACTTTTATGTTTTTCATAAATTCCTAAACAAGATTCACAAGTATCCCAAACACCGCCATCAAAATAACACATATCCCCATTATCATGACACTCATCTTCTTCACAATTACCAGGACAAACTCCACAAACAGCTTCATCTAATTGATAATCGCTTATACTTCCAGAACTCTTAGATCCTTCAGGTGCCAAAGTAAAAGTTTTTTCATTTACAACAGATCCTCTCTCACTATCTTTAACTGTAATAGTAATTTCAATTTCATCATCATCAATTTCAATATCGTTAGTAGTACAAGTTCCAACACCATTATTATTTGTACATCTACCATCAATATCCATTTCAATATAATCTGTATCTAATAATCCTGACAATTCAAACACAAAACTTCCTGTACCTTGATCAACATCAATTTGTCCACTGGTATAAATTTTATCTCCATCAATATAAACATCATAATCAACACTAGGTCTTCCTTCTAATTCACAATCCCAAATTAAATTCAAATAAGTTGATGCAGTATAAAACTTAGCTAAAGCTCCCATCTGATATAAAGTAGTCCTTTCTTCTAACATAGTTAATTTTTCAATAATCTCATTTGCTTCACCAGGTAAGTTATCAGAACTTGAACAACTTTCCAATTCATCCATTAACAATAATATTTCAATTAATTCTTCAGTGCTTGCTTCACTATCTAAAAGATCAGCTGCATCTAATCCCATTAAATTTTTACTTTCATTCCATGCGACATCATTTAAATATTCATTAACATTTTCTGCTCTTTCAGTATCTCTAATACTATAACTGTCTGTATCCAACCAACAGCTTCCTAAAACTCTACCTTGACTATCTTCTCCACAAGTTCCAACTACTGTCCATTGTCCACTGTTACCTTGTCCATTACCAGGATTATTAATTGAACAAACTCTTTGAATCCCTGTATTTAAAATTCCAAATTCGTAAGGCAATACTAAGTTTTCAGCTAAACTTGCACTTCCAACTTGGCTCATTGTTGGTGACGCTGTTGGAACTTCAGGATAACAATCTCTTTCTGAATTTATTTCTCTCTTAGCTTCATCAGCGACCAGAGCATCTTTAACATAATCTACTGCAAACAATGTTGTTACAGATCCAAATCCACAATTTGTTTCTCCATTAATTATTACACACACTTCATCCATCCCTTCATTAAATATACAATCAATAGTTTCATCTACTGTTCCACCATTTTCTAAAGTTCCACTAACTTCATTACAATCTCCAGTTACATAACTTTGTTCACCAGTTTGCGAATTTCTTAAATAAACACTATAAATTAATCTATCAATATCAACATTTGTTCCACCATAGATATGATAATAAGTTTGATATGATGTTAGACCTTGTGATGGTGCATAAGGTTTCACAGTTAAGGTTGCATAAAACTGATTAGGTTCTTCTGGTTGTGTAACTCTATTTACAAAATCATTAAACCAAGGAGCTTTTCTATAGAATGCTTGTCTACAAATTTCAGTTCCAACTTCTTCAGTGCTCCTTCCTTTAAATGAAGCAAATGCTGTTGTTGCATATTCAGTTGTAAAGAAACTTACAGAGCTTTGCATATTCTCTAAATTTTCTCTAAAGTTCAAATACTCTCCACCACTTCCACCGTCATTAGTATAGGCTTTATCTGAAAAGAAACTTAGCAAGCCTCCTTCATTTCCTTCCATAATATTTGCAACTTCTCTTACAGCAGTTTCACAAACAAACACACTTCTCATCTCATCACAGATACCAACAGTTTTTCCTTCATACCTTGCAGCTTCTAAACAATCAACATATCCTTCTAACATTGAATTCAACCATTTCAAATTAGATAAAATTCCAGTTAAACAGAAAGGCACAGCGTCTCCATTACCCCAACCTAAAACTAAAGACCCAATCATTCCACTTTCTACAACATTATCAACATTCCATCTTCCACCTAAATTAAATCTTGAAGGAGGACACATTACAGGATCACATGCATTAAACAATTTCTTACAATCTGTTGGATCCATTACATCAAAACAACTTGAAGTTGCGCCAGTCATAGATTGTCTAGACTTTGCATAACTAACAACAAATTGATGATCATCAATTTCAATTCTTTCATTTTCAGTATAACTTCTTTTGATAAATGTATTTGCTGAAGTTACTAAATTTGCAATACTTGGATTCGTATAACTATAATCAAATTCACTTTGATGTGTAACTAATATATCATCACCAGTACATAGATGTCCATCAGATCCAACATTCCATAATTGCACTGTATCAATATCACTAGTTTTTGTATAACTCATAATTTTTATAAAATTCCCATTTTCTTGAGGAAGACAATAAGGTAATCCTTCAAACTCACCAGTACCATAAATTTCTATCTTTGCACCTTCAGCATATTTTTCATTTAATGCTCCAGAACTATAAGCAGGTTGTGCAATGTAAATTTTAATATTATTCAAATCATTTTCCCAATAATAACTTGAACCATCTGTTGAGCTTATATCTGTTTCACTTTTATCTTTATCTTCATAATTAGCTAGGGTTTGTAAATCTTTTTCAATTGAACTATGTTTATTTGTTGCTGATAACTTTTGTAATACATCTTCATAATCTGCTAAATCCATTTGACGAACTTCAATAGTTTCATCAAGATCATAAACTGTAGAAGTTAAGCTTGTACTTCCTTTGAAAACTTTTCCAACTTGTTTTAAATTATCACCAAAAACATCTAAACTTAAAGCATCAAAATTCTTTACAACAGGGAAATCACTATCATCTGCTGCATTCAAATAACTTGACTCATAAACACTGCTTGCAACATCTTTTTGTTCTTGTTCTGCTCTATGTCCATCATCATCCCAAGACCCATCTCTATTATCAACAGCTTCTAATGCAGTATTACATGCATCTTCTCTTGCTTCTTGTTCAGCTCCATCAATACCCACATATTCTTCTAATTTGTCGTCGATACTAACACCTTCTTCACTATACTGACTTGATAATCCTTCATCATTCAAATAACTTAAATAAGCATAATTTTCTAAACTACTTTGACTCATAAATACTTCATCACTTCCAATTAACTCTCTACATCCAGCAAGATCATCATAACCTTTTGTTAAATCATCATACCAATCTTCACCTTCAAAACAACTATAATCATTTTCATCTCCACACTCTTCAGCTATATCTTCAATTTGATCTCTTGCATTTTGTGCTTTATCCATATCATCTTCTATCTCCGAAGCATGATCTAACATACAAGCATCATAACTAGAATATTCTTTAAGTCTAACTTGATCATTACAATAAGCAGACCATCCACCACTTCCACCAACACCATTAACAACATCTTGCCTAGCTTTTGAGGAAGAACTTAAGAAACTACTTTTAATAGTTACCCAAGCAAAAACACCTAAACATGCAGTATTCCAATATGTTACAATTTTTTCTAATCTAATTGCATTCTCTTCAATTTTTTCTTGTAATGCTCTTGTTTTATTTACTCTATCTCCAATTTTATCAGGATTTAATTTTATTAATCTTTGTTCAATTGGAATATGAATTGAAAAATTAGACACAGACTTTAGTGCTGTACCTGAACCTGGGACTACAGTAATTTTTGCAACTTTTTTAGTATCTGTACTTTTAACTTTAATATTTACTTCTCCAACATCATCAGTTTTACCAACAGAAATTTTTTGAGTTCTTGATCTTGCACTACTGGTTTTTGCTTCAGTATAGGTTTTTTTAAACTCTACATAACTCTCATCAATTCTATTAACTTTCCAATAATACACTCCGCTACTATCACTATCTTCAGTTATTTTATCTCCAACAGTATAAGTATCTGAAAGGCCATCTTCACTTAAAACAGCTGTAGACAATTCATCTTCTTCTAACAAATCTACTGAGATTAATTTAACAGAAACAAACCTTCCATTATCTTCAATAGTTTCTGAACCAAAAGTTTTATCTCCAATAATTTCTTCTTCTAATCTTGCAATAGCTGCTACATAATTTTCATCTCCAGAAACTCCACCTTTATCTTCTAACTCTCTATAAGCTTCTAGTGCTTTTTCTTTCGCACCATTAATTTTTTCTGCACTTAATGCACCAGATAAGAAATTACCAATCTCATTTTCATATATATAACCTAATCGTTCTAAAGCAAAATTTTCTAAAGGTTCTTCAGTAACAGGATCTAATTCTCCACCATAATCATCAATAACAGTTTGATAATTTTCAATTGCTGTACATGCAACACTCAAAAAGAAATCGTTATCTGTTTTACTATAAGTTTCTGGCAAACCACCTTCATTAAAAATTTCAACACCTTCACAAGGATCAACTGAACTAAATTGTTTTATTCCAATTGTATCTGCACTTTCTGCAGAATAAAAAAATCCACTTGGCAAAATAGTAACTAAAATTTGTTTTAAGGTATCACCTGTTTCAATTCTAACTTTTGAAGTTTCTTTTTCATCATCACTAACACCAGAGACATCAACATTAATATCAAAAGTCCTAAAAACATCTTCTAAATTTTTAACTTCTGTTGAAAGAATAACATCTGTATCATCATCAAAAACAATTACTTCTGTTCTTTCACTTGCCTCTAAATCTCTTAAATCATCTGAATGATAAAACTTTTTATTCAAAAGGTTTGATTCATCTCCACTAATTCCACCTGCTGTTGTAGTTGAAATTGTTTCTGTGTTACCTCTTGAATCCTTAATGGTCATAATTTGTTCTGTTCCACTTGTACTAAGTCCATAACTTAATTCTGTTACTGTCCATGATGAACTTGGAAACAATGGTGAACCTTCTGAAATAATAACTTGTGAAACTTGACCATCCATATTAATACTTACTGTTGCTGTTTCTTCTGAAGGATCATCAATATCACTTAGTGTTAATCTAAAATTTGAATTTCCTAAAGCATTTTCACTAGTTTCTCCTAGGTTAATATAATCAGAAGTTCTTCCTTCTTCTAAACTAACTTCAGCAATTGCTCTTGGCGCACCAATAATTGGCCAATAAACATCTTTATTACTATAAACTGTAACTTCTGCTTTACCTTCTGAAATATCTTTAACTCTAATTAATCCTCTTCCTCCAAAGAAAGAATACATTGCTCCTCTTTCTTCTAAAGATAAAATCCAATCTTCCTCATTTTCATCTTCTGGTAAAACTAAAGCTGTCTGTGATAAACTATACAATCTTTCTGCATTACTAAACCAAATTTCTGCACTTAGATTTAAATTAATTTGCTCTGGCACACAAACTAAATCACAACTATAACCTTCTTCACATTCATCATCACTTTTACAAAGGTCCATTTCTCCAGGATCCATTTGTTTCAAAGTCATTTTCAAATAACCTAAATTATTTTCATCAATTTTATTTGGTCTATAATATTCAACACCACCTGCTAAGAAATCATCTGTTGCTGCTGTAGCACTTCTAATTTTTACTTTATCAATACTAATTCCCCCATAGAAAGGTTCTAACCCATTACTTGAACCTATTATATTCCCTAAGGTCGTACCTTTCAAATAAGCATAAACTGGAATATTATTATCTTCTAACAAATTAACTGTTAAAACACTTGGCTCATAAGATTCAACTTGTACAATAATACTTTCACCAGTCTCATATTCAGCATCTTCATCTTCAATAATTTCTGCACCTAAAACACTAGCGAACGAACTAGTCACTATCAAAAACATACAAATTAAACTTAATATTTTTTTATTCATGTTAACTCTGGTTCTACCTGTCCTATTTTTATATCTAAGTAAGCTGAAACTGAATCTAATTCATCATAATTTTCTGGAACACCTGGTGATGTTACGTAAATTGTTAACAGTGATGCATCTGCAAGTTCATCTCTATCTACACTCCACTCTTGATCTACTCCGCCTGACATTGCACTCTCTAATTCAAATGCTTCTGTATCAACATCAACACAACTTGATCCACTATCTAAACCAAACAGTCCTCCTAAACTCATCAAAGGATTACTTGTACATGTTGTGTATGAACTTTCAGGAATTTCAATATCAAAATCTACATCGCTAACTAAAGTTCCTTGAATATCATAAGTACCTGCAGATAGCTCAATAAAATTTTCATCATTTGGATTAATCAATGTAACTGTATAACCTGTTTCTTCTTCGGTCATTGTTACAATAATTGTATCTTCACTTGTTGCTTCTCTTGTTGTACCATCTGTATCAACAATTCTCAAATCATATTCTATTTCATATAAATTTTCTAAAACAACTGTAACTGTACTTTCTTCTAATGTTGTTACAATTTCAATACCATTATTATATCCTTCTTTGGATGCAACAATTTGCGCATTCACACAAGCTGGAACTTCAGCAACTAAACCACTTCCTCTTGTTTCACCTAAAGGACAGACATTGTTTATACATTGGAAACTAATTTCTACTTCTTCTAAATCTACTAATGCTCCACTATCTGAAACTGCAACAGGATAAACTGTAATTTCAGTTGTAGCATCTGCACAAATAGTATCTTCAATATCTGCAATTTCATCTTCTAATTCATTTTCTCTTGCTGCATTATTATCTAACACAACCATTGTTGCAAACTGGAAAGTATAATCTGTTTCTTCATCATACAAGGAAACTAAAACAGGATATTTAATATCATAAACAAAATGATAATTATTCATACAAAAAAATGTACTCATTAATGAACCTAAAGGACTACCTTCAGTAAAACTATCTTCAACTAACTCTCCATCTTCTGTAGGATACACTTGCATACTTAATGGCCAATTTTGTGAATACAATAAATTAACATTATAATCATTTGTTCCTCTTAATGCATCCCACTCAAAATAATCTTCATCACTTTCTTCACTTTGATAATAATTACTTCCACCAACTTTAATTGCTAAAATATTATTCATAATTATTTCTTTCAAACTTTTTTCAACATCTTCTTCATTCCAAACTTCAGTATCACAATCAAACTCCATCCATGAAAAAGGGATCTCATCATAAAGCACTAACATGTCAACTGTTAAATCTTCTAAATAAAAATTTTCATTTTCTTCATTCATAATTTCAATTGAAGTTTCTAACATTTCACCTAGTGGCACATCAACTTCTTCATAGAAAGAATCAAAGTCAAAACTAAAATCTTCTAACTCAATATGCACAGGATAATTTACAGTAAACCTAACTTCATCATTTAAAATTTCAACTTCAGTATCAACTACTCCAACACTTGCATTATTTTCTTCATACAATTCAAAATTATCTAAACAATCAACTAAATTATCATCAACATATTCTTCTAAAGCAATTTCCATTGTTTCTAAATCTGGAATTTGAGATTGCTGTACTCCGTTAGCTGCAATATAAAACCAATAACTTGTTTCGAAATCTGTTCCAGGAAAAATTTCTAAAGAATTTGAAAAAGGATTATGATCTCCCCTACCAATTTCATCAGTAGGTATTTCTAAATAACCTCCTTGTTGTCCCATTAATCTAACTGGTTCTTCAACAACTTCTTGAATACATTCACTAACATAACTATGTAATTCTTCTGCTTCATCAGGCACACTTAAAGATATAGCTTGTTGTGTTTCCCATTCTGAAGCAAACAAATTTGCTCTAAAAGTATAGATCATTATTACCGAAGCTAGCACTACTATTCCAAGAATTATTAACAAAGTCATCTGCCCCCTTTTTTGCATATTGATTTCAAAGGATTTTTAATTTAAATAGATTTTGTTATTATATAAATAAAAAAAAGAAATAATATTTAATTCCAGAAGATAATCCAGTCAAAAATACTTGCAAAAAAACCTTGATCATCTGTTTCTGCTGCTCTACTTATACCACCTTTAGCAGAACTTGTACCACTTAAAGAACCACCTGCACTTCTAGTACCTGATAAAACACCATCTGAAGATGAACCTAATCTACTTTGTTTACTTTCTGTTGTTGCAGTACTTACTGTTCCTTCGCTTGTATCTAATGGACTTACACAATCACTATCACCTTCTAAATATGCACCAGAATATTCATCACAATTATCCCATTCCCCTATTGCATTATAAAAGTAACAATATTCTTGTCCTATATATCCAATAAGCTCTTCTTCTTCATAACAAGGATAAACAACTCCTTCAACTTCACAAGCTCCATAGTAGTCATAACTTCCATCACTATCTTCATCTATTCCATTACTACAAACAGCATCTCCAAATCCACAATAACCTACACATAATCCTTCAACACAAACTTCATCATCAGAACAATCAGTATAATCTGTACATTCAGCAGCACTACTTAAACTAAATTCTCCTAATAAACCATTATTAAATCTAGCACCTGTTGTATCTTCCTCAGTTCCGAGCCTCTCAAAACCAATTGAATTACCTCTTCCTTCAAATACTGCGCCAGTATCACCAGTACTAGAAATACATTCACTATTATCACAAGTATATCCACTTGCACATTCACTATCTATAACACAAGATATTTTACCTGGATTTACTAATTGATCTACATATCCTGCATCATTTTCTTCTATTGTAAACCCTAAACTAAAACTAAAGCTTAACAAAAAACAAAAAGCCAATATTATTAACATTTTTTTCATTCCCATTTTTTCCTCCTTGATCATAAATAATTTATGAAAATAAACCTCCAACCCAACTAAAAAATCTACTAAATATTCCTTCATCTGTTTCAGCAGCTCTAAATTTTTCAACATCAACATTTCTACCAATTTGAACAGCTACTGTTTCACACTCTCCACTTACAATATTACATTCTTGCAAAGTACCACAATCATCATTGGAATAACAAATACTAGATAGTACTTCAACTCCTAAAGCCAAATTCTCATCTTCACATATATCTACACAACAACCATCTAAATTACAATAATTATTATCTCCTTGATCTGCACAATCTAAATCATTATTACAAATTGCAATATCACAAGAATAACTACTACAAGCAGAATCTGAACTACAACTTGAATCTGCACAATCAATTAAACCATCACAATTATTATCTAAACCATCAGCACAATCTTCACTAGCTTGAGGATTTATTGTAGCATCTCTCTCATTACAATCGAAATAAGCATTTATACTGTCCTCATCTTTATCACTTCCATCACAATATGAACTTGTAGTTGTTCCAACTTGAACAGTTTCCCAATTACAATATCCAGAATCACTACAACCATTTTCATCATTATATTCATCACAAGTTAAATCACTTCCAACACAGAAATTATTTTCACAAGAATATCTTGCTCTACCACAATCAGTATCTTCAAAACATTCTTCTTCAACAACCCATTCACCGTTTGTACATTCATCAACTGTTGAGCTTACAACTGTTTCTGTTGAATCACTTACAGGTATAACAACTTCTGTTTCTGCCATTAATTCTTGAGCATCTTCAGAAATACTACCTTCAATAATAATACAAATACCATTTTCACAAGTACTATATCCTTCAGCTACACAATCAACAGAATCATAAACTAAATATCCTATTTTGTTACAATAATATTCATTTAAAGCATCACCAAAACCACACACATCAACAACACTCCTTTCTTCTTCTAAACTTGAAACGTATCCACTTGAGCTACCTTGAACTTCATAATCCTGACCATCATTATCTTCACAAGTAATACAAGAATTACTAATACAAACACCTGAGTCACAATCACCATTTTTATTACACTCAACTTGACTATCAGTTTCTTGAACCCCAGTTTCAACTTCATAACTATACCAACTATCACAATCACTATCTAATAAATCAATACTACCATCAGCATCATTATCTAAACCATCAGCACAAGTTGGAATCTCATCAGTACAAACAATTTCTTCAACAGATTCAGTTTCTTCACCTTCATAACTATACCAACTATCACAATCACTATCTAATAAATCAATACTACCATCAGCATCATTATCTAAACCATCAGCACAAGT
>JABHLH010000006.1 GCA_018692925.1 archaeon | reverse complement strand
TGAATGAATTAAAATATAACCTAAATCTTTCAAAACTAAAGTTTGTGGTCCTCTTTTAATCTTTTTCAACTGATCAAGAAAATTAGCATCATAAATAAAAAAATCATTTCCAGTATGACTTTGAACTCTACCTTTAGCTTTTTTTATATCAGCTTCATTTACAACTCCAAACTGATTTTGAGAATCTCCTTCTTTCCAATAAAATTTTTTACCATTTCTTACTAATACTTTCTTTATCATACAAAATAAGAATTAAACTTTGTTTTTAAACCTTACCAAAAAAAATAAAAAGATTATTCTGAATGCTTTTCAATATATTTTTTTAAAGCTTGAAGATCTATTAAATAAAAATCATAAACTAGATCTAAACCAGAATCTAAAATACTATGTTTTTCTAGAATTTGTTCAAAACCCATATAAGGCAAATCATCCAAATTTATCTCAATTTCTCCTTGAGCCTTTAATTTATCAAAAACAGATTCAAGATAATTATTATGTGTCCCTGAATACAATCTACTATCAATCTCAGAAACTGGACACTCCTGAAAAACATACTCTAAACCTTTATCATCCTCAAATCTATGAATAATTCTACCGTCAAGTAAATTACCAGTATTCCCTAAACTTGAAAAATCAAAATAAACATGATCATCTGCAAGTTCTGCTATTCTATCTTCTATTTTCATTTTTTACTCCTAACATTAAAAAAATTCAAAGTACTCTTATTTAAACCTTACCAAAGACCTGGAATCATCTTATAACTTTCTTTTACATACTTTTCATACTTTTTACCAAATTTTTCTTTCAAATAATATTCTTCTCTAATTATTCTCATAACTGTCACAGGCAAAATAAATATTATAGCAGAAATAATTCCTAAAATTGAAGAAAAAAATCCAGCAAAACCTACAAAGATTAAAAAATTAGCTAAATACATTGGATGCCTCAAAGATCCATAAATACCTTCTTTAATAATTTCATGATCATCTTTGATTTTTATATTCAAATCAAAAAATTTTCCCAATAAATACTTAGTATAAATTCTTAACAAATATCCAATTAAAAAGAATACACCAAATAATAAAAAGATAACATAATGAAAATTAAATATTTTAAAATAAAAAAATTCTAAAAGTGAAATAACTACTGTAAACGAATATGCAAACAAAAATAACCAAAAAGTCATCCACTCTTTTACTTTTACCATAAGATAAAAATAATTTTATCCTTTTTAAGAATTATTCTACTGTAACACTCTTTGCTAAATTCCTAGGTTGATCAATTTCTCTACCATTCAAATTTGCAATATGGTAAGCTAAGAGTTGCAAAGGTATAACATTTACAATAGGACTAAATTCCCATCTTACTTTCGGAACAAGAATAATATCATCAGCTAACCTCTCAATATCTTCATTCACATCATCACAAACACAAATAATTTTTCCTTTTCTACTTTTCACTTCTTCCATATTAGAAATTACTTTAGGAAATACTTCATCTTTTCTGACAATAAAAATTGAAGGAACATTTTCATCAATCAAAGCAATTGGTCCATGCTTCATTTCTCCAGCAGGATAACCTTCAGCAGGAATATAAGAAATCTCTTTCAACTTCAATGCACCTTCCATTGCTACAGGGAAATTAATATCTCTTCCCATAAACAAAAAGAATTTTGCATCTTTATACTTCTCTGCAACTTTATCAACATAATTTCTATCCAAAAATCCTTTTACAACATCAGGTAATTTTTTCAAATCATCAATAATTTCAGACCTATAATAAGGACTTTGATTAAAAAATAAATTCAACAATATAAAAGAAACAATTTGTGAACTAAAAGCTTTCGTTGAAGCCACTCCAATTTCTGGCCCGGCATGCAAATACATTCCTTGCCCACATTCTTTTGCAATAGAAGAACCAGTTACATTTACAATACCTGCAACCTTAGTTCCAACTTTTTTAGATAATCTAATTGCTTCCAAAGTATCAGCTGTTTCTCCAGACTGTGAGATTGCAATAACTAAATCTGTACTATACAGCATAGGCTGCCTATATCTAAACTCAGAAGCTTGTTCAACTACAACAGGAATATGTGTTTTTCTTTCAATAATATATTTAGCAACTAATGCAGAATAAAAACTTGTACCACAAGCAACAAAAATAATTCTTTTAACATCTTCTTTACTCACAGAAATTCCATCAATATTTCTAATTTTTCCTCTAAAACAATCTTTTATTGTATCACACTGTTCAAATATTTCTTTCAGCATAAAATGTTCATAACCTTGCTTTTGTATTGCTTCAATTCCAAATGGAACAGTTTCAATTTCAACATTCAAATTAAATCCTTTAAAATCTTTTACAACATAATTATCTTTACTTAGGATAGCCATTTGCTTTTCATCTAAATAAACAACATTCTTTGTATGATCTAAAAAAGGAGTAGGATCACTTGCAACAAAATATTCATTTTCTCCAATACCTAAAACTAAAGGTGAACCTTTTCTTGCACAAATCATTTGATCATGATCTTCATGTAAAGCAACAATCCCAAAGGCTCCATCAATCTTTGTCAACATTTTTCTAAAAGCTTCTTCAAAATCTCCTTGATAAAAATACTGAATTAATTGTGCAACAACTTCAGAATCCGTTTGTGATTTAAATTCATAATTATATTTTTCTTCTAATTCTTTTCTTAATTTACTATGATTCTCAATAATTCCATTATGTACAATTACAATTTTCCCATTCATAGATTTATGAGGATGTGAATTAACATGACTAGGTTCACCATGTGTTGCCCACCTTGTATGTGCTATTACAACATTAGAAAATTTTCCTTCAGCCAAAACTTTTAATTCATTTACTTTACCCTTTGTTTTAACAACTTCAATATTATTTTCTTTCAAAAAAGCTAACCCAGCAGAATCATAACCTCTATATTCTAATCTTTTCAAACCTTCTACAACAATAGGAACACCATTTTTCCCACCATAATAAGCTGCAATCCCACACATAACAACTTTCCAAGAAATTCAATTTATAAATTTTCTGCATTACTCTTCAATTCAAAATATTTTTCTAAATAAAATTTATACATAGCTCCAATATTTCGGGGAATTTCATCTTTTTTAGTAACAAACATTACAGAATAAAAGTGATCTTCATTAATAATTATTTCTTGTTCAAAACATTTAATATAATATCCAGATGAAAGATCTTGTCTAGCACATTCAGTTTTAAAATAACCTACATATTGTCCAAGAAAAATTTTATTATTAGTATCAATTTCTAAATTTATTTCTTTTTTTGCAATCCTTTTCAAAACATCATTAATACTTTCACCTTTAAACATTCTCAAACCAGGCAAGGCCCAAACATCCTTATAAGGTGCAATTTTTCTTTTTACTAAAACTACTCCATTCTCAGTTTCAATAATCAAATCAAATGTAGGGATTACAGCCCATTCCAAAATCTGTTCAAATATTTCTCTCGGTGCAAACTTTAAATTTTCGGTCATAAAATAAAGAAAATCTAAATATATAAAAGTTTCTCTAAAAGAACAGAGGTGTAACAAATACTTCAACTAAACCTGCAACAATAATAACTAAGACTGCTAAAATAATCAAATCAATAGAATCTTTCATAATTTTCTTAAACTGATCACCTTCAAATTCCTTATGCAACATAGCTACTGAGATCAAACCACCAGCTAAACCACCAATAAAATATCCTAAAATTTCAAAAACTCCGTGCATCATATACCTTAACAAACCCATAGAAAATATATGAAAATATCCAGCCACTTTAATCAACCCAAAACTTTCTGCATACTGTGACATATTAGTTCTAATAAAATTTCCAATAGCTGCACTAATTACTGAAGCATTCCAAGTCAAAATAAATATTGCTCCTGCTCCAAAGAAGAATGAAAACAAAATACAAAATGTCAAAACTTTCAAGTTATTAACAATAATTACAGATAAAAAATTCCATGCAGTAACGTTACCTGTTGTACTACTACTATTAACTGCTTGTATTGTAGAAATTTGTGATGCAAATAAATCATAAATAATTTCAGAAGGTAAAAACACATACCAAATTGACATTGCTAAAACTGATCCTAAAAATAAATACATAAAAGCTCTCAAAGCTCTAAAGTGTGAACTTGGTAAATTATCTGTACTCTTTAATTTCAAATCTTTATATGCCTCAAACTTCAAAGTTTTATAGATTAAAGGTAATGATGCAAACACAATTAAAAAAACTAAAATCAAACTAGCTTCACTTCTAAATATCCACAAACTCAAGAAAGTAGCGACTGAAGCATACAAAAAACCAAGCATAAAAACATACCAAGGAGAATTCTCAGCTTGCTTAACACCTATTAGTGATTCTAGAACCATAGCTAATTAACTAATTAAAGACTTTATAAAATTTTTGTTGATTTTAGACTAAATAATCAAACAAAGAATAAGTTATAACATTATATGCAAAAATTCTTCCAGCTTCAGCCCAAGTCGCTGCTGTATAACCTGCAATACTATCAGTCTTTGTATAGGTTCCATTTTTTTTAAAAAAGTCTATTAGTTCCCCAGTCTCTTTCCAAACAGACCCTGGTATTAACATAAATTTAACAAAGCCTTCTAAACTTAAATCATCATCTACTATTCTTTCCATAACAAATAAGAATAAAAACACCATTTATAAAAATTATGTAAAAAGAAAAAAAATTAATAACTCTTAGCAATATAAACCATATGCTTTGCTTCTTTACCACAAACCATACATTTTTGTCCTTTTGCCACTTTATCTTCTTTAGGATATAAAGTTCCACACACTCTTCCACCTTGTGTTTCAGCTTTCATTTCCTCTTCACATTTCTCTCCATCCATCTCTACAGAACAAAAAGGAACTTTTACAAAACCTCTATGTTCTTTCATTATTTTCACTAATTCTTTCAAAGTTTTTGCTTCTCTAACATTTCCTTTAAAATATTTCTGAGCCCTTACTTCAATTTCTTTATCCAGTTCCAAAGCTTTAGATCCAATGACTTTTTTCAAATCACTAACATTAACTTTTTCTTTATCTCCACCAGTTCTTAATTTCAAGCTAACAACTTTCTCATCAACTTCTTTAGGACCAACTTCTAATCTCATTGGCACACCCTTTAATTCCCAGTGATTATATTTTGCTCCCGGACTTTCATAATCTCTATCATCTAACTTAACTTTGTAACCCATTTTTCTAATATCAGTTTCTAATTTCTTACACATTGTCAAAACTTTTTCTGTCAATTCTTTTTTCTTACTAAAAATAATTGGAACAATTACAACTTGCACAGGTGCAAAATCAAAAGGTAAAACTAAACCATTATCATCACCATGAATTCCTACCATTGCTGCAAAAATTCTCCAGATCCCAGGTCCAAAACAAGTTTGGAAAGCTAACTGTTGTTTACCATCTTTTGCTCTGATTTTTATATCATAAGCTTTTGCAAAATTAGTACCTAGATCATGTGTAGATCCTAACTGATTTCTTTTACCATCCGGCATAACTGTATCTGGTGTAAATGTATCATCAGCTCCTAAAAATTTATCCCACTGTGGTCTCTTAAAATAATAAAATGGAATCTTTGCCTTTTTTTTAATAACTTCATCACAGGTTTCTAAATCTTTTTTGATTTGATCCAAAGCTTCTTGATGTTCATTATAAACATTATGAGATTCAAAAAACATAAATTCTCTTCCTCTTATGAAAGGTCTTGTAGTCATTTCATTTCTAAAAACTGAATTCCTACTTTGATAAGCTAAAAATGGAAGATCTCTATAACTTCTAAACCACAACGAATACATAGGATAAATTTGTGCTTCACCTGTTGGCCTCAATGCAAACCTTTCTTCAATTTTTTTATCTCCAGCTTCAGAAACCCAAAAAACTTCTGGTGTAAATCCAGCATGTTCTTCTTCTTTCATTAAATCTTTTTCTTTAACTACAGTTGGAAATCTATAAGGTAAATGTCCTTGCATTTCAACTTCTTTTTCTAGATAATCATAAATTTTTCTAATAATCATATAAGCCCAGGGCTTTTGGACAATAAAACCTTGAATACCAAATCTAATATCTGATAGATCTGCTTTATTTAAAATCTGAGTATACCACTCAGAAAAGTCTTCGTCCTTTTTTACTGTTAAGCCCATTTCGTTCTCTGCCATAAAATTATATTTAATAAGAGAACTTTATATAATTATCTTTTCTTAACAAATTTTATCAAAAATTTAAAATGCTCAGGATAGATTTTTTTCATTTCACTCCAGACTAAATTTTCAGAAAACATAGCTTCTTCACTATTTCTAACTTTAAAATTATTCCAAATATGAAACAGTTCATGCAAAGTAACTGCTTCAACAAACTTTTTTTTATTATCTCTATGAAAACCTTTTGTCAAATGATTTACAATATCTTCACAAAAATAAATAACATTGCCACCTTTCATTTCTGCAACAAAACAAGGTGTTTTACTAAGATGTTTTTTCAAATCCATCATATCCAACATATGAGAAAATCTTTTCTTTTCTAAAAATAAGATTACAGGTTTATCAACAGTTTTAGGAAAATTAAGAATTGCATCACTAACTACTAATTCAATATCACCTTTTTCCATTTATTAAATTAAAACAAATCTAAATTAAATAACTTTCTATAAATCTAAACAATATCATCAATGATAACATAACCTCTTTCTGGTTCTTTATTTGTTGTTGGATTACTATCTTCTCTATATTCATCCCAATTATCATACAAGGGCAACTCATTTGGAACTCCATATTCTTCTCTTCTTTTTCTTTCTTCTTCCTTTTTTTTATAAATAATTGCACCAGGAATATCTACACAAGGTATAGGAATCCCCATACAATCTATACTTTTTTTTGAGAAATATTTTTCGAACATTTGTGTCCTCCAATGAAACAATAATTTATAATTATTTAAACCTTCGCATAGTAACAGAAAAGGATTTATAAACTAAAGTTGATTTTTATTTTATTATTCTAAAATAAGTGTGGACATTGGACATATGTGGACGCAGAATTTAAATAACTTTTAATTAATAATTAAAAAATGCAATTAACAAAAGAAATAGCTGAAATAGCTGGAATTCATGCAGGAGATGGTTACTTAAGATATTTAGGAAAAAGAAAAGAATTAGATATTAGTGGAAATATTGAAGAAAAAGAATATTATGATAACCATATTTCAAAATTATTTCAAGAATCATTTAACATAAAAATAAATAATAAATTCTTTAAATCAAGAAATACATATGGATTTGTGTTAAGAGATAAAAAAGTTATTAATCTATTAAAAAAATTAAATTTCTCTTCAGGTAAAAAAACACTTATTGTTTCTTGTCCTGAAAAAATATTAAAATCCAAAAATAAACAAATAATAATAGCTTTTGTAAGAGGTTGTTTTGACACAGATGGAAGTTTATCATTTGATAAAAAAATATACAATAAATCTAAATTTAAAAAAACAAGACATTATTATCCAAGATTATTATTTAGTTCAACATCAAAAAAATTAGCCAAGGATTTCTATAAACTCTTAATAAAATTAGAATTTAAACCTAAATTTTATATTAGAACCTCAAAAAAAGAAAAAGAAAACATAAAATATATAATTCAATTAACAGGAGATAATAATTTAAAAAAATGGATTAAAGAGATTAAAATAAAAAACCCTTCAAAACTAAGTAGATATCAAATTTGGGAAAAATTTGGATTTTGTCCACCCAAAACAACATATAAACAAAGAACACAAATCTTAAAAGGTAGAATAAACCCAGATTCATTATATGGGCCTATAGCATAACTTGGATATGCTTTCAACGAGCACTATAAAGTGCGGCTGGCTTCAAAGAGCAAAAACTCTTGGCCAAGGACCAGTTGATGGGGGTTCAAATCCTCCTAGGCCCGTTTTATTAAAATTAAAAAAAAGAATTAATTACAGTCTATTACACTAAAAAATTCATGAGTATTTACTTTCTCTGTAAAATGTCTATTACACCTTTGACCATTTGTCCAGAAAGCTTCAGTACCTTCCCAAGTTTGTGGAACATAATCTGCTTTATAGAAAACAGCTCCATCAGTTTTATCTCTAACTCTTCCACCTAAAACATCAACTACAGATTTATATGCAGCTTCAACTTTTTCTCTATCATTAAAATGTGGACCATTAGCAACTACAGTAATATCTCCATTTTCTCCTTCAAAATCTTGTAAATATCTATCATAACTAACCACTGCTTCATAAGCCCAAGGTTCAGTTACAATACTTTTCAATTCACTCCGATCTCCATTTCTTCCAAAAAAATGATGAGAACCATTTTCTTTATCAAAATTCCATCTATTCAAAACTGAAAAAGCGATTGCTTCAAAACCATCTTTATAATCACCAATAGTTTCAGCTTTTGGATCATATGAACCTTCTAAATAAACAACTCTTGTAATATAAGCTAAGTCTTCAGTACTCAAACCATAATCTCCAATATCATTTAATACTCTTCTATCATTTTCTAAACTTCCAAGTCTTCCATCTAATTGTCTTCTTCCAATTAAATTACTAACTCTATCTCCAAGATTACATCCTGAACTTGTTGCTTCTACTCTTTCTTCAACAGCAGTTTCTTGACTACCTGAGTTTTCATACAAATGTCCTAAGTTACCTAAACTCAATAAACCTAATACACCAGCTGCAGCTCCTATTAATTTTGTTCTAGTTTTCATTCTCCGCTATCTCCATTTATTCTTTCAATCCTATAACCATCTAATTCTGCAATTTGTTCTAAAAAAGGCATATAAATTTCTGGACTTCTTTCCATTTTTGCTTGTAATTCAGCATCCTTATCACCTAAAATGTAAGGAGTTGGATTAATTACATTTCCACCTGCACCATCTTTCAATTGAAAGTGTGTATGAGGATATTCATTTCCACTAATTACTCCATCTCTACCAATACAATTTCCTGAACAACCACATTCTCCAACAACAGTATCTAAACTAACTAAATCTCCAGCTTCTAAATCTGAATCATCATTTAAGTGAATCAAAGTTGCTTCTTTTCCATCAGCTAATTTAATTCTAATACCATAACCATTTAGATTATCATCAATATGTCCTCTAACTCTACCAACACCAGGTGAATATACATTATCTCCAATACTACAAGCATCATCAATTCCTTGATGTCTTCTTCCACCAGCTCTATAAACTCCAAAAGGCGCATTTACATCAAAATTATCAACAATATCTTGTCCATCATTTCTTGAAGGAGCTTGGAATTTAGCATATTTTTCAATAGCTTCTGCTTCTGTCAAAGTATTATCTTGATAAATATTTGAAATATCATCTACAATTCTTCCAATTCCACCTGTTACAGCTTCTCTTGGGCCTTCAGGTACTAACATTAAAGCAGTCAAACCTGCTAAAATACCAGATCTTGCATTTACAGGAACACTATCCCATTTTGAAGCCAAATCATTAACTTTCTCTTTAAGAGAACCATTTAACATTTCATAATTAGTAACACCTAAAGCAGCCATACCAGTCCAAAAACTACCAGTTTCAAGCCATCCGGATATATTTGCAACATTATCAATACCTTCTACTCCAGAATGAATTATTCCAATTGCTGCTAAATTTGGTAAAACATAAGGTCCAACTTTGTCAACACCATCTCTAATTTTAGGAGCTAAAAACTTTGCACCATCTACCATTCTAGGACTCATATAAGCACCAGCTGATCTTAATCCTCTACTTGTAGCACTTACACCATCAACAGCACAAGTACCTAACCACTTAGCAAAAGCAGTCGCTGGATGTTCATTATTTTTATTAGTTACCATCTTCTTATTCTAAATCAAAATGAACTCATATATAAATCTTTCTATTTGATAGTTACTCAATAGGGACAACAGAGAAATTTCCAAGAATTTCAATATTTCTCACTAAACCAATAAGTATATAAATATCCAATATCCTAAATAATATACGCCCGCCACGAGAATACTCAATGGAGCGTATGAATCAATCAAGCTATGAGCTTGAGAGTTAGTGTCGCGGGCAATAGCTTAAAATTACAATAAAAGGCAAAATTCAGATTAGATCACACTTTACTTACGATCATTCATGTTTAACAAATTAGTACAAAAAGAGAGGAAAATAGGCTAATTTGCTAAGCTTCGCAAGAAGTTAATATTATTAAGTAAGATTTGAGAGAATTCTGAATACTTTGTCATATAGGAGATAAAAAAATGGGAAAAATAAGTCCAGTATCAGCAAAATATATTGTACATACTGAAATTGAAATTGAAGGAACAGTTGATAGACCAGACATAATTGGAGCTATCTTCGGTCAAACAGAAGGATTATTAGGTTCAGATCTTGAATTAAGAGAATTACAAAAATCAGGTAGAATTGGTAGAATAGAAGTAATTAGTGAAATCAAAAGTGGAAAAACTTATGGTACAATCACAATTCCATCAAGTCTTGATAAAACAGAAACTGTTGTAGTTGCAGCAGCTATGGAAACAATTCAAAGAATAGGTCCTTGTAATGCAAAAGTCGCAATCAAAAAAATAGAAGATGTTAGAATTTCTAAAAGAAACTTTGTTATTAGTAGAGCAAAAGAACTATTAAAAGAATTCACAGACAATATTCTTCCAGACAGTCAAGAAATTACTGAAGAAGTTGCAAAATCTGTAAGAATGATGGAAGTCCAAGATTTCGGTCCAGCTAAACTTCCTGCAGGTCCAGCAGTTAAAGACTCTGAAGAAATAATTATTGTTGAAGGTAGAGCTGATGTATTGAACTTACTAAAATGTGGATTTAAGAATGCAATTGCTTTAAACGGAACTTCTGTACCGCCATCTATTATACCATTATGTGAAAAGAAAACAGTTACAATGTTTGTTGATGGTGATAGAGGTGGAGATTTAATCATCAGAGAAGTTATGGGAGTTACTGATGTTGACTTCGTAGTAAAAGCTCCAGATGGAAAAGAAGTTGAAGAATTGACAAAGAAAGAAATCCATAAAGCTCTAAGAGGGAAAATAACTTCTGAACAAGCAAAGTTAGAAGTTAAAGATACTCCCACCCCTAGAACAACTTTAAGAAAAACTGGAAATTCTAGACCAACTCAGAGAGCTCAAACAAACACTAGAACTTACTCAAAACCAACAACTCAAAGAACTTATCCACAGAGATCTGTAACTCCAAGAAAGGCAGTTGTCTCAATGGAAAAGAAAAAACAATTTAAAAAATTGTTAGAAGATCTTGTTGGAACTAGAGGAGCATTTATTTTAGATGCTAATATGAAAGTTTTAGGAAAGGTTCCTTCTGCAGAGATTCAAAATACTTTAAGAAGTCTTAAAGATATTAATGCAATAGTTTTTGATGGTATAATCACAAAAGATATTGCTACACTTGCAGAAAAAAATAAGGTTTCTTACTTAGTTGCTATGGATGCAAAGATAAAAGACAGTGAATCTAAAGTCCATATTTTAATTAAGAAATTTCTTTAATTCTTTTTTTTAATTTTTATTAATGTAGGCCGTCTAAGGTGGATGCCAATCACAACAACAGTTTAACCTCAACTCTTCCTCAGGATCGCAACCTTACAAGCGTCAGCAATAAAGTTTAGAGCTGCTGCATTCCTGCCCTGACTCAGTTCACAAAATTACTAACCCTGTAAGACGAGCCATCACAGTCCGAATTGAGACTATCATTACAATTGACACCGCCCTTAGACTTCAGTCCACCATATAGCCGACTTGTGGTGCAGGTGACGGCTAAACACCCACCTAGCCTACGAAAATATTAACAAAGACCTCTCTTATAAAGCTTTCTAAGTAAATAAATTTATAAATAACCTACCCTAATATTAAAATATGTTTTTTAAAAGAGGTATAGTTCAAAATAAGTTTATATTAATAACTATTTTAATTTTTATAATTATTTCTCTTTCTTTAATTGCAATATTAAATCCAACAATTACTGGAAACGCTGTGGCTTGTACTGACTCAGATTTAGATTCTTATTATCTCGAAGGTTGTTCTATTGAAGATTATGGTTGTAGTTCTGAAGAAGCTTTGATTGCAACTTCTAGTGATGAGGATTCAATTGATATTTACGAAAATTATATTGTTTACCAAAGTGACATTGATGGAAACTCAAACATTTATCTTTATGACAAATCAACATCTACTACAACTCAAATTACTTCAAACACTTACATAAATATTAATCCAAAAGTTTATGGAAACTATGTTGTCTTCCAAAGTATGGGTGGAGGAAATTGGGACATTATTCTTTATGACATAACTACAAGAAGTACAGAACTTATCACAAGAGAACCTACTCACCAAGTTTCTCCAGATATAACTGATAATAAAATTGTTTGGGCAGATGCAAGAGATGGTAACTGGAACATTTATAGTTATGATATTCTTTCAAGTACTGAAACAGCTTTAGTTTCAACAATTGCTGACCAAAGTAATCCAAGAACTCATGGAGATTTCTTAACTTATGTAAGCACTCAAGGTGGTTCACAAGATATTTTTCTTTACAGATTTAGCACTGCAACAACAACACAAATTACTTCATCAACAGCAAAAGAAAATGCTCAAGACACAGATGGAGTTTATGTTGTTTGGCAAACAAATGAAGCAAGTAACATTGACATTTATGCTTACAGTATTTCTGATGCAGAAACAATTTCAATTGCATCTTCAGAAAGTAATGAAAGAATTCCTTCAGTAAAAGATTCACAAGTTGTTTACATGGATGACAGTACAGGTGATTTTAATATTTTACTTTATGATATTTCTACAGCAACAACTTCACAAGTTACAAACAATGAAGAAGACCAAATTATTCCAAAAATTTGGGACTCTACAACTTATTGGGTTGATGAAAGAAATGGAAATAAAGATATTTTTACTTCAGCAAGCACAGATACTTGCGAAATTATAACTGGTGATTGTAATGATGAAAATGCTACAATAAATCCTAGTGCTGATGAAATCTGTGGTGATGGAATAGACAATGATTGTGATGGTCAAATTGATGATGGCTGTGAAGGAGTAGTTTCCACAAATGAAACTACAAGTACAATCTCAAATGAAACAACAGCTGATACAAACGAAACTACTGCAACAACAGAAGAAATTGTTTCTTGTTTATATGAAGGAATAGATTATAGTTTCTGGGCAGATGAATCTCTTTCAGAAATATTAAATTCAGCTGCTGATGGTACAATTACTTACATGTTAAATTATGGAGATGGAACTTGTGGAACTACAACAGCTTTAACATTTTATCTTTACAGTACTTACACTGATGATGGTATAACTTACTACACAAATACTCTTGAAGAAACTTTTGAAGGTTTTATAGAAAACTATGCAGATGAAGGTTTTGATTTAGGTTATACACCTTGGACAGCAACTTGGCCTGGAGAAGATACTTATTATTATTTTATTGCAAAGACTTCTGGTGGACAAATGGTTGCTGGTGACACACTATTAGTTTGTGAAACTGATACTTGTGAAGGAACAAGCATTACAATTGCTGACATAGATGATTATATTACTACAGCAACAACTGAAGAAGAAGATACAACTGACTTTGATGAAACTTATGAAGAAGTAGAATATGAATGTACTAGTGACAGTGATTGTAATGATGGATCAATTTGTTCAGATTATATTTGTACTCAAGAAGAAATTGATTGTACTTCAATGTGGGATTGTTCTTCAGTAGATTGGACTGACTGTGAAGATGGATACACAACTAGAGATTTAGAATCTTGTATTTATCCTGATTATGATTTATATCCTGAATGTTGGACTAGTGATTATTTACCAGAATCTGAAAAAACTTGTCTTGTTGAAGAAGAAGAAACTACTAGTGAAGAAGATGTTCCTTTCTTTACAACAATAAATTTAATTATGCTTATTCTATTAATCAGTGGATATTATTATAGAAGAAAATAAACTTATTCTTTTAATTGAACTAAACAACCTAAACTTTCTAATTTCGCTTTTGCTTTTTCCATATCTTCTTCTTTCACTAAAATATGGTCAGTTGAATAAGCAGAAACAACAAATATAGATATTCTATCTTCAGCTAATATTTTTGCAAGTTTCGCTAAAAAACCAGTTAAACCAAAAGTTTGCAACATATCAAAAGTAAAAATTCTCCAACCATCTTCAAAACCTATAATATTATCTTCAAGATATTTATCTTTTTCAATAACTACTGTAATCTCATTTTTATCAACTACATTCAGAAAGGCATCGGGGTAAACTTCTTTTGACTTAAGAACAGAAAAAGTTTCTTTCCAAACATAAACTCTTCCTTTTTTAAAATATTCTTCCAATTCCACAAATAACACATGTATTAGAGCTTTAAATATTTAATGTCATAGTAGTACATATTGAAAACTACAACATTTTAGAAACATAAGGTCCATCTTTTTCATAACCTAATTTTTTATAATATTCTCTAACACCAACTCCAGAAATAACTAACAATTTTTTCTTTGAGTTTTCTTTACAAATTTCTTCAGCTTTTCCCATTAATTTTCTTCCAAAACCTTTATGTTGAACATCTCCTTTTTTAGAAACATCAACAGCTTTTCCATAAACATGAAGTTCCCTAATGATTGCAGAACCTTCAATAAATTCTTCTCTCAAAAATTCTGAAGGAAATCTTAATCTACAAAAACCAATAATTTCATTTTCTTGTTTAAAATAAATAAAATATTCTTTTCCATTTGAAGCTTCATATTCAATTACATCTAAAACAGGATTTTTAATTTCTGATTTAACTTCATTACACCTAATACAATTACATTTCAAATTTTTATCTTTCATATATTTATCAACAATTTGTCTCAAGTTAGTTTTATCAACACCAGCGACTGTTTCTTTAGTAGGAATATCTCTTTGTACTCTCATAATTCTAACATACTTTGGAACTTTAACTTTGAAATCAGAAATGATTTTTACAGATTCTTCTGTTGTCAAGGGTTTAAATTCACCTTTCTTAAACATAACTTCTAATTCAGTTCCAGGCATAACCATACAAGGATAAATTTTCAACATATCTGGCCTAAAATCTTCATCATCAAAAAATTCAATTAACTCACCATCTTTTTGTCCAGGTAAACCAATCATAACATGTCCATTAATTTTAAAACCTAAATCTTTCAAAATTCTCATGGAGTCTTTAATATCTTTTACAGTATGTCCTCTTTTTATTTTTTCTAAAACTTCATCAGAAGTAGTTTGCAATCCTAGTTCAACTCTTGTACAACCTTGTTCCAACATTTTATTTCCTTCTTTCAACATTCCCCAATCTGGTCTTGTTTCAATTGTTAAACCTACACACCTTACTTTAGAAACTTCATTTCTTTCATGTTCTTTTTCTAAACTTGAACTTCCTTTCAACTTCAAAACTCTTTCTTGAATTCTTTTTGTTCTTTCTTTATCTAAAACATCAGTTGGCAATTCAAAAAATTCTTTAAATTTATTTAAATTCAAAACATCATTTTCAAAAAACTCTTCAGAAAAATCATTCATTGCTTTAAACGCAAACAAAATAAATTCATCTTGATATTCTATATCCATAGCAGTAAAGGTACCACCTTGAATAATAATCTCAACTTTATCTACAGATTGATTTAGCAAAATAAATTGTTCTAATCTATTAAAGGTCATCAAATAAGAATCATAATTATTTCTAATCCCTCTCATTGTTGAAGGCTCAGTTCCTGTATAACTTTGTGGAACATCTCCATAAAAAGAATCAACTCCACCACCACACATTATACATTGACCATGTGGACACTTTGTTGGCTTTGTCATTAAAGCAATTGGTGTTACTCCTGATTTAGTTCTCATAGGTTTGGTAATCAAAAATTTTAATTTTTTAAATTGATCTTCATTTGCATTAGTTAGAATTTGAATAATTGATGGAAAAGTATTTGGTCTATATTTTCTACATAATTCTCTGCTTAATTTTAGAACACTCTTTACATCATTCAACTTTCGCTTCTCTATTTCTTCAAACAGTTCTTTATACAGTTCTTCCATCCAATAAAAAATAAAGAAAAAACTTATATATCTTCCTACCCATGAATTTGTTTGAGGTGAAGAAGATTCTACCAAATGTTGCACTCTGGAAAAGGATAATTGCTTATCTTATCGACTTATTAGTCATCTCTTTTGTTATTATGACTCCTTTAATGAGGTTCTCTGAACAACCAAATTCATTTTCAGAAATATTTACTTCAATAACATCTCAAGAAACTATTATGGTTTCAATAATTGTTTCTTTGCTTTCATTATTCTATTGGAGTTTCCTTGAATATAAGTTTGGACAAAGTGTAGGAAAGATAATAATGAAGTTATCTGTAAGGAGCTCATTAAGAAAAAAATTAACTTTCACACAAACAACAATAAGGAATATTACAAAACTTTCAACTATACTAATTATACTGGACACATTATACATGTTGTACAAAAAAGGAAATCAAAGGTATTTTGAGATTATTAGTAAAACAAAAGTTATCGAGGTAAAAGCATGAACAAACTATTCAAAGTTTTATTTTTCCTAGCATTTTTATGGATCTTAAGTTACGGTATAGCTTACATAGTTGTTTCAGACAACACAATTTCAAGTGAAGATACTATTGCTGTTATTCCAATAAATGGTATGATTACATTAAATGGAGGATCAACTTTATTACAGTCATCAACTTCAGCAAATACTATTGTTGAAAAAATTAATGAAGCCTCTGCAAATGAAAATGTTAAAGCAATTGTATTTGAAATAAATTCTCCAGGTGGAACTGTTATGGGTTCTAAAAAACTTGCTGATGCAATTGACAATATTGAAAAACCAACTGTTGCTGTAATAACAGAGTATGGAACTTCAGGTGCTTACTGGGCAGCTTCTCAAACAGATTACATTATTGCTGACGAACTTTCTATTGTTGGAAGTATTTCAGTTCTTGGATCTTACTTAGATTTTAGTGGATTACTTAATGATTATAATATTACATACCAAAGATTAGTTACAGGAGATTATAAGGACCTTTCTAGCCCTTACAAAGAACTTACTGACGATGAAAGAGACCTTTTAATGTTAAGACTTGATGCTATTCATGATTATTTCGTTGACGATGTAGCAGAAGGTAGAAGCATGTCTAGAGAAGAACTAGATGAATTATCTGAAGGTTTATTTTACATAGGATTAAATTCTATAGATATTGGTCTTATTGATGGTCTAGGTGATAAAGATACTGGAATTGAAAAAGCTAAAGAATTATCCAATGTTACTAATGGTGAAGTTACAGAATACACTGAAGAAGAATCTTGGTTTGATTCCTTTATGACTTATTCTGCTTATTCTTCTTTTCATATTGGTCAAGGAATTGGTTCTGTAATAATAAATCCAGAGTCAAATCAAGACCTACAAATTAATCTTTAATTTTTCTTTTATACAACAAAAAGACTTATAAATAGACAAATATTCCTCAAACTCAGTAAAATGGTACAGAGAACAGGTAGTCGGAGAAGGAAAACTCGTCATAAATTAAAAAAGAATGTACGAGATAAAGGCAAATTAAGCATTAGAAAATACTTACAAACTTTCAAAGTTAATGAAAAAGTAGCTTTAGTAGCTGAATCTGCTGTTCAAGGTGGAATGCACCATCCAAGATTCCAAGGTCAAATAGGAGTTGTTGTTGGAAAACAAGGCACAAATTACAGAGTTAAAATTAAAGATGGAAATATGGCTAAGTTAATTATAGTACATCCAATCCACTTATTGAGGCAATAAATAAAATGGGAGAATTTGAAATCATCGAAGAAAAACCAATCTCTTTAATTACAATAAAAGAAAAATTAGCTATTATTGAAGAAGAGAGAGGAGAACTTAGCTTTAGAGCAGAAAAAACTAAAGCATATCTAGAAAATTTTTGTCAAATGGACGAAAAAGATGTAGAAAAAATAAAAGAAGATATTATAAACTTAAACATCCCTAGATTAAAAGATAGACAGATTACAAAGATCGTAGACATTTGTCCAAAAGATTTAGACAGCCTAAAATTGCTGTTCAGTGGCGAAATATTAACAATTAGTGAAGAGGATATGAAAAAGATATTAGATGTTATCCCACAATAAAACACAAAACAATGAGAACTCAAGAGAGAGAAGAATTTGCAATAGTATTAGATTTCCTACCACATGGATATCCATTCGACAGGAGACCTTCATACAGAAAGACTCCAGTAGCGCAAGCTATCAGTAAAAAAAAGTTCACACTTCTAGAAATTGTTCCAAAAAAAGGTATTACTTTACAACCTAACCAAGAGATTTACATTGGTGATGGTAAAAGAGAAGAAGTTCATCATGTATCAGGTAGAGTCAATGCTGATAAATTAACTCAAACAGCTAGAGGAGAATTAGAACACGTAATCAAAAAATTAGTTGAAGTAAATGAACAAAGGTTTGTAGATTTTTTCAATAACTCAGGCCCTATTAGTACAAGAAGACATCAAATTGAATTACTTCCTGGTATTGGAAAAAAACATATGTGGGAAATAATTGAAGAAAGAGGGGAAAAACCTTTTGAGTCCTTCGAAGACATAAAAAAGAGAGTAAAGTTAGTTCCTGACCCATTAAAGTCAGTAATTAGAAGAATAATCATGGAATTAAATGAAGAAGACAAGTATAAAATATTTACTAGATAGACAAAAGCTTTTTAAATACTTGATTTTTCTAACCATCTATAACAAATGACAGAAGGCAACAAAATAATTGTAAGGTTAATGAATACTGATCTAAAGGGAAACTCACCAATCAGTAAGCAGTTATCAAGAATAAAAGGCATTGGCCAAAACTTTGCAAATGCATTCTGTATTAGAATGAAAATTAATCCAACTCAAAAAGTCAACACCCTGCCTGATGCAGATCTTAAAAAAATTGAAGCTGAAATAAAAGATCCAAAGTGTCTAACACCTTGGTTTCTAAACAGACAAAAAGATTATGACTCAGGCTCGGATACACACCTGTCAACCGCAGGACTAAACTTACAACTACAATTTGACCAAAAGCGAATCCAGAAAACAAAAACTTATAGAGGATTAAGAAAGTCTGTTGGTCTACCAGTAAGAGGTCAAAGAACTAAAGCAAATTTTAGAAAAGGTAAAACAGTTGGAGTATCTAAGAAGAAAGGTAAGAAGTAAAGATGGGTGACCCAAGAAAACAAAGGAAGAAGTATAGAAAACCTTCTCATCCCTGGCAAAAAACTAGGATTGAAGAAGAGAAGGTGTTAGTTCTAGAGTATGGTCTAAAGAATAAGAAAGATCTTTGGAGAATGACTTCAAAATTAGCTAAGTTCAAACAACAAGCTAAATCTCTTATTGCAAAAACTGATAAACAAGCTGTTATGGAAAAAGAACTTTTCATGAAAAAGCTTCAAAAATTAAGTTTAATCTCTGCTGATGCTACTCTTGACGACATTCTAGATTTATCTGTTAAAGATTTACTTGAAAGAAGATTACAAACTTTAGTATTAAGAAAAGGTTTCGCAAAAACAATAAAACAATCTAGACAAATGATTGTTCATCAACATGTTGTTGTTAATGATCAAAAATTAGATGTACCTTCATTTTTAGTTCCTTCTGCTTTGGAAGATCAAATTCAATTTGTAGAAAAATCACCTTTTTCAGATCCAGAACATCCTGAAAGAAAAATTGAAGAATTAAAACAGGAAGAAGAAGTAAAAGAAGAAGTTAAAGAAGAAGTAAAAAAAGTAAAAGTTGTAGAGGTTAAAAAATAATGGAAGAAAAAAAAGAAACTAAAACCTTTGTAAAAAAACCTAAAAAAATCAAATGGGGAGTTGCTCACATTTATTCTTCATATAACAATACTATTATTCACATAACTGATTTAACAGGAGCAGAAACAATAGCTAAAGCTTCAGGTGGAATGGTTGTAAAAGCTCACAGGCTTGAATCATCCCCAACTGCTGCAATGGCTGCTGCAAAACTTGCAGGTGAAACAGCACTTGATAAAGGAGTTAACGCATTACATATTAGAGTAAGAGCACCTGGTGGTCACAATGGTCCAAGTAATACTGGTCCAGGAAGTCAGGCTGCAATTAGAGCACTTTCAAGAATGGGTCTTAAGATTGGTAACATTGAAGATGTAACTACAATACCACACGATAGATGTAGAAAAAAGGGTGGTAGAAGAGGTAGAAGAGTTTAAGATGGAAATAAAACTATTATCAAAAAAAGAAGATGGAACTTCAAAATTCCTAATTTCAGGAACTTCAGTTTCAATTTTGAATATGTATAGAAGATTAATAGTTAACAAAGTTCCAACAATGGCTATCGATACTGTAGAGATTATTGAAAACTCTTCAGCATTATATGATGACATGCTTGCTCACAGATTAGGTTTAGTTGTTTTGAAAACAGATTTAGATGCTTGTTTTATTAAAGATAATCAAAGATATACAGTTGATCTTACATTAGAAGTTGAGGGTCCTTGTATTGTTTTCGCTGAACAAATGAAATCAAAAGATCCTGGTGTATTCCCAATTCATGGAAAAACTCCAATTGTTAAATTACTAGAAAATCAAAAACTTAAATTTGTTGCTACAGCTGCAACAGGTGAAGGTAAAGAACACACAAAACATTCACCAGCTTTAATGTACTACGAAAAATATCCTTACTTAAACATAAAGGATGCAAAAAAAGCTGAAGCAATTATTCAATCATGTCCTATTGATGCAAAAAAACTTGAAGATTCAAAATTAAAAGATATTAACACTCACGAACTTTGTCCTGGTTGTATTGGTGGACTAGAAGATGACAATCATATTGAAACAAAAGACGCAGACTACCTTGTAACAATAGAACCTTGGGGTCAATTAACAACAGGAGAAATAATTGAAGCTCTTGGCACAGTATCAAACAATTTATTAGATGAACTGGCTAAAGAAATCAAAAAGATCAAATGAAAACAAACTTAGCAACAAGAAAATTAGTAGCTGAACTTAGAAAAGCTGGTAAAGATATTCCTCTTTGGAAAAGAATAGCTTCAGAGTTAGAGAAAGCTACTAGATCATACTGTTCAGTTAACATTTCAAAAATTGACAAATTTGTAAGAGAAGGAGAAACTGCAATCATTCCTGGAAAAGTTTTATCTTTAGGATCATTATCAAAAAAAACAACAGTTGCTGCATTCCAATTTTCAGAAGCTGCAAAAGAAAAAATCAACAAAAATGGTGAAGCGATTACAATTCAAGAATTACTTAAAAAAAATCCAAAAGGAAATAAAGTGAGGATCTTAAAATGACAACTAGAGTAATAGATGCAAAAGATTTAATTGTAGGAAGATTATGTACTTACGTAGCAAAGCAATTATTACTTGGTCAAACTTTCGAAATAGTTAATGTTGAGAAAGCTATTTTTACAGGAAGAAAAGAACAAATTTTCGAAAAATACAAACACCTTGTTTCAATGGGTAGACCAAGAACTGGTCCATTTATTAAAAGAAGATCAAGAGAGATATTCAAAAAAAGTCTTAGAGGTATGCTTCCTCATAAAACAACTAGAGGTAGAGAAGCTCTAAAGAGAGTAAAAATATTTAAAGGTGTTCCTGCACGTCTACAAGATGTGAAGGGAGAAACACTAGAATCAGCTAACGTTTCAAAAGTACCAAATTTAAAATATATCAGATTAGAAGAACTTACAAAGTTCCTTGGAGGAAGATGAAAACTAATATACACGTATCAGGAAAGAGAAAAAAAGCAATTGCTCGAGCTACATTAAAAGATGGTAAGGGTAATGTTAGAATTAATTCATTATTACTTGATGCATACACTCCAAAAATGGCAAGATTAATGATTATGGAACCTTTAGTTCTTGCTGGGGATTTAACTAAAAAAATTGACATTAATATTACTGTTAGAGGTGGAGGATGGCATTCACAAGCAGAAGCTGCAAGACTTGTTCTTGGTAAAGCTTTAGCAGAATTTGATCCAAAAGGTCTAAGAAAAGTACTTTTAGATTATGATAGACACCTTATTGTTTCCGACGTAAGAAGAACAGAACCTTCTAAACCAAATGACTCAAAGCCTAGAGCTAAAAGGCAAAAATCCTACAGGTAGAAAAATGATAATTCCAATAAGATGTATGTCGTGTAACAAACCCATTGCTCATTTATGGGAAGACTTTAAAGAAAGATCTGCAAATGGCGAAACTAAAAAAGAAGTTATGGACGATTTAGATTTAAAAAGATACTGTTGTAGAGCTCAATTTATGGGTCATGTTGATCTTCTTGACGAAGTTGCAAGATTCAAGAGAGGATAAATTTCTTTTTTTTTACATAATTATTATAAACTTATTATTCTCTAGAAACATCTATGCGAGATAACTTTTGGTTAGAACAAAGACTGGATCACATTTGGGAATTACTTTTTCCTGACTTAGAGAGAAAGAATAAGGTCCATATTTATTTCAAAGGCAGATGGAAAAACAAATTTGGCCATATTAAAATGCTTAGAGATAGGAGTTCTGAAATTGTTATTAATGGTTTATTTGCAAATGAAATCGTCCCAGAGTATATTATTGACACTACAATAGCTCACGAAGTAATTCATTACATGCATGGTTTTCAATCTCCTCACGAACAAAGATACAAACATCCTCATGCTGGTGGCATAGTAACAAGAGAAATGAAAAAAAGAGGATTTTCCCATTGGCTTGTAAGAGAAAGAGAATTTGTACAAAGGCATTGGTTTCCTATATACAGAGAATTAGTTCCAACTCCTTTCAAAAAAAAGAAGAAATCATTTTTTTCTAGACTTCTGGGATAAAATTGTTCGACTATACTTTTTACATTCTTTACAATAGATAATAATTTTTCCATCTCTAATTCTAACTGTTGAATTCACACCAGGCCTTAAATATGAATAACAAAATTTACAATATTGTCTCTTAAAAATTTTAGGCATACTTAGATTTACTTTCATTGCTAATTTTCTTGCAATATGAACATACCTATTTGATCTTTCTTTATTCTTAGAAAAGATTTTTGCAGCTTCACTAAATAAAATTTCAATTCTTTCTCTCACAATCTTCTTTTCTTTAGTTTTGTTTCTTTTCACATTATTATACAAAGAATATAAAGTTATAAATCTTACTCTCCAATAAATCCTCTAACAACTTCCTTAATTTCTTCTAAACTCAGATTTACAATATTTTTTTCTTGAATTCTCAAAGGAATTGAAATACTAACTTGTTTAATTGCTTCTTTTTTTGTCATACCTGATTTCATTAAAATTTCTCTCAAAGCATTCTTGGTTTTCTTATCATATTGCATAAAAAATTCTCTTAGGAATAAATTCCCTTTTTTAGGTTTCAATCTAATAATAGAAGACATAATTTTAGGTTGAGGGTCAAATGCTTCAGGTGGCACATCATCAAATATATCTAATTCATAAAATGCATCAATCAACAATTTTAATCTTGATTCTACAATTCCTGTTAACCTTCCTGTAAACTTCTTTGGTACAACAAAAACTAAACTTTCAAAATCTTCTCTAGAAAATTTCCACAATAAAGCTTCACATAAAGTATATGGCAAATTTGAAACACACTTATTATATTTTGGAAAATCAACTTCTAAAGCATTACCTAAACAAAAACTAATATGATTAAAATTTGCAAATCTCCCCTCTAAAAAATCAAAAAGTGCTTTATCTTTTTCAATAACATAAACATGTTTTGAAATCTTTGCTAAATATTCTGTTAAAGCTCCTTTTCCTCCACCAATTTCTAGAACTACATCATCTTTATTTAATTCTGCAATACCTACTATTCTAACTAGAATATTCCTATCAATCATAAAGTGTTGGTCAAGCATTTTCTTATTTCCTTGTAGTCTTTTTCACTAAATGTCTCTTTATATTTCTTTGCTTTCTCTAAAACCCCAGATATTTTATAATATCGAGCTAAGAACTGACAAACTTGAGTAATATTTTTGGGTTTCATTACATATTTACATCTTTCAAAATCAATCATAACAACTTTATTTTTTCTCACTAAAACATGTTTCAAAGGTTTATGCATTTCATATTTGTTAACATTCAATTTATCCATAACCCTGCATTGATCTAAAAGGTCCAAAAGGACTTTCTTTAAATCTTTTTTATTTGCTTTCTCAGAAAAATCTAAAATTCTTTCACCATCAATAAATTCCATATACAATTTTTTATTAACTCTTTTGATAAACTTAGGACCAATACCTTTTTCATTCAAAATCTTCAACCACTTTGCTTCATTCCTAATTCTCTCAACAGCTTGAATATCTTCTCTTTCAACTTTGATAATAACATCTCCATCCTTATACACTTGAGACCTTTTACCTTTAGCAAATAATTCCATAAGCAAATAGAAAAAAAACAGATTTATAAAATATGCCTTCTCAAATAACCTTTAAAATTTTCCCAAACTTTCTCTCTATCATCTAAATCAATCAAATAATCTCTACAATTATTATTAGTTCTAACTTGATAACCTAATTTTTCTAAACTCTGATCTACTTTATTTACAAATGCTCTGAATCTTAAATAATCACAAGATTCATTAGAAATAATTTCAGCAGCAGATAAACCTAATAACAAAGAGCCATAATTTTTATTTCTAAATTCTGGACAAACATGTACTAAAGCAACTTCTCCAATTAAACCTTCTACATTCTCTTCTTCAAAACCCAAAAAAGGATGATTTTTTTCATAATAATTAATCAAATAAAATCCTAAAGGTTTTCCAGGAGAATTTTTTTCAGACATAAAAGCTAAATCAGATTCATCATTTGCTAAATCTAAAGTCAAGTAGTAGATCTTATCTTTTCCAGTAATAATTTTTGCTTCATCAGAACTACAAGATTTTAGTTCAAATGCTCTCCCATCATTATTTTTAAAATCGAATAACACATCTCTACTAGCAAATTGTTCTTTTAAAATTTCCATGATAGTTTCTGCCCAGCTAGTACTAACTTCTGAAAAATTTTCTAAACTCTCTAAATCAGCGAGGATACTTCTTCCATTTGAAACCAAATCCATAATAGCTTCAAAAAATAGATCATATATAAATATATGCAAAAACTTTTTAAAAAGAAAAATAAAACACAATAATATGCCATTTGACAAAAGTTTAGATAAGCAGATATATACAGGATCTGCAGAATTTGACACAACTAAAATAACAGTAAGTGTTTTCTCATATAATGAAGGAACACCAAAACTTCAAATCTCAAGAGAGAATAAAAAAGCTTCTGGAGACTTTTCATTCACAAAATTAGGAAGACTTTCAAAAGAAGAAGTTGAAGCTATTTTACCTTTAATAGAGAAGGCAAAAGATTCATTATAAAAAGAAATCTTTATAAAACAAAGACCCCTATTATTTTATTATTAATTAAAAAGGGGATATTTATGAAAGGAACATTAAAAAGAGGAATTTTAATATTATTATTTTTGGTCATACTTTCTTTTTCAGTAAATGCATCAGCAAATTTTTCTTCACAGAGTGGATATGATTGGCTGTCAACTCAGATAAGTGCTGATGGAAGCTTCAACAGTGATACTTTTTCTACAGCTGTTGCAGTCTTAGCATTAGACAATGCAGGATATGATACTTCACTTTCAGAATCCTGGTTAGTTTCTCAAATGGACGAAACATCTTCATGTATTCCTTCTTCATCTTGTTCAACAAAAGATACTGCAGCTGCAGTTATTGCTTACAACGAATTACAAGATGAAACTTATTTTGACTTATGGGACTCTTGGTTTTTATCTTCTTTAGATGATTCTGATTCAGCTGGTAACTGGTATTTAGAAGTTGTTACATCTTCTACAGGAACTTGTACAGTTTCATACACTCTTGATGAAGAAGCAAAAGAATTTGAGATTGAAGTTGAAGAAGGTTCTTTTCCTTCATGTGACGATTCAAACTTTTTAGATCTTGATGAATGTGTACAAAAAAATCTTATCACAACAAATCCAGGAATAACAATTGATGTTGATTGTAGTTCTTTAGATGGAAGTGTTGTTCTTTCCTTAATTTACAAATCTGATTCAACATATTACATAATTGCAAATGAAAATTCTGACACTGCTGACTTCCAAGTTAACAATGGTTGTTTTGGTAAAGCATCAGGAAGTTCATGTAACCAAGAAGCTTCTTTATGGGCTGGCTGGGCATTAAACACAATTACTAGTGACATTAACACTTTAATTTATCTTAAAGAAACTTATGACTCTTCAAATGCAGAAGAAGCAGCATTATTATATTTAACCACAGCTGATGATACTTACTTAGAAGATATTATTGGTTTACAAAAAAGTGATGGTAGTTTTGATAGAAATGTTTTCACAACTGGTCTTGCAATTTTAGCTTTAAGTGATTCAACTGAATATTCTGAAGAAATTGAAAATGCTAAATCTTTCTTAAGAGATGAACAAAGTGAAGATGGTCATTGGGTAGAAAATATTGAAGATACTGCAATGGCACTTTATGGTGCATTTGGAGATGATGATGTTACTATTACTGAATATGAAATTAGTGATATTGAAGCTGATGAAGAAGAAGTAGAAACTGTAGTTAGTTCAGGTACATGTACTACAGATGATGATTGTGACTCTGGAGAAGTTTGTATTGATGATGCTTGTATAGAAAGTGAATGTAACTATGATACTACTTGTGAATATCCTGAGTGGGATGAAAATGCAAATAATTGTCCTTCTGACTGTTCTTGTGGAGATGGAGTTTGTGACGATTATGAGAGTGATTATGATACTTGTTCTGATGATTGTGGTGGAGAAGAAGAAGTAGAAGAAGAGGAAGAAGAAGAAACTGAAACAGTAGAAACTACTTATGTTTACGAAGAAGAAGATGAAGGTGGATCTGGATTCTTATTATTAATTTTATTCATATTAATTTTAGGAGGCCTAGGTGGTGGAGGATACTTTGCATACTCAAAAGGTTATCTTGATGAGATCATTAGTAAAATTAAAGGTGGAGGAAAAGCACCAGTAAGTCCTGGATCTCCTCAGCAACCATATAAACCATTTACATCAAAGGTGCAACCACAACAAAGGCCAATGCCTCCTCAACAACCTGGTATGAGAAGATAATGATAAAAAAAACTCTTATTACTATTTTTTTTTGTATATTATTAATCAACATAGTTTCTGCTGAAGAATTAACTTTACTTGATACTGAATATATTGCAGGTGAAACTTTACAAGCTTATGTTACAAATACATCCATTTCAACTTCACAAATCTCTCTCTTAGACAACTCATCAAATTTAGTTTCAATAAGTCCATTGATTTCAGAATATAGAGATGAACAATATTTAATTTATTTTAATTTAGCTTCAGATTTAACAGAAGGGAATTACAAATTAATTGCAAAATCTATGGAAGCAAATTTTACAGTAAGTACAAGCACTTCTGCTTTACAAATAAAACCAGGAATTATTATTTTAGATGAAAATGAAGAATCTTTCAAACTAGAATTAACTTTAGTTGGAGATCCTATAACTGTTCAAATTTCATCTTCTTCATCAGACATTTCACCAAGAAGAAGTGCATTATCTTTTACTACAGAAGAAACAAAAAATCTTTATTCAGATTACACCTACTCAAGTATAGAATCTGATTCAACAATTTCATTAACATATGGAACTAACTCTTATTCAATTCCAATAATTTACACTGGAGAAGTACCACTTGTCGAAGAAACAGTAAATGAAACAATTGAAGAAACAAATATAACAATAGAAGAAGAAGTTATTGTAGAAGAAATTGAAGAAATCATTGAAGCTCTTTCATTTTTAACTACAAAAGAAAAAGCTGAAATCCCTTTAGAATCTGAAGGATCTTATAGTGGTTACTTAAATTTTATTAATAATTTAGAGGAGAGTATTTTCAATCTTGAATTTTCTCTAACTGGAAATTTAGAAGAGATCATAGAATTAAATGTTACAACCTTAGAAGAAATAAAAGGTGGAGAAACTTTATCTCAATATATTTGGGTTAACAAAGAAGAATCTAATAAAACAGGAGAATTCATTGGTGAATTAGTTCTTTCAAATGAATTATATTCTACTAGTTTAAGTATAGAAGTTACAATTGCTGAAGAAGAAACAGAAGAGATTATAGAAGAGGAAGAAGAAATTGTAGCACAAGAACCAATCGTAATAAATGAAGAAGATCTTTATTTTCCAGAGCAAGATGAAGGAGTTTCTGGAACAACTGTTCTTGGAATAATTATGATAATAATTCTATTAGGTATATTTATTCTTATTTTCATTAAAATGAGACAAAAAGAAGAAAAGAAATTTAACCAATATATTCAAGAAACAAAAAGAAAATGAAGTTTAAAGAAGAATTATCTACTGTTGGATTTTTTTATTTAGCTTCTGCTTTTTTTTGGATTGCTATGGGGATCATGGCAGGTTATTGGGTTCTTTATTATGCTAGTTTAGGATTATCATTTACTATTATAGGATTAATTTTCATTGCTAACTCTTCTGCAATGTTTATTTTTGAAATACCTACTGGAGCAATTGCAGATATATTTGGAAGAAAGGTTTCAGTTGGAATTTCTTATCTTACTATTGGTATTGCATATCTTTTAGTATTTTTTAGTGGAACAAATATTTTCTTACTTATTCTTTTCAACTTTATTGCAGGTATTGGATGGACAATGGAAAGTGGTGCTTTTGAAGCTTGGTTTATCGACACTGTTAAACATAAAAAAAAATCAAAACATTTACACAAAATGCTAGGACGATGGGGAAGCATGGGAAATGTTGGATTCATAGTTGGTCCATTTCTTGGAGCTATTCTTGTAGGTTTTGGTTATGATAAAGCGTTGTTAGCTACTTCAATTTTAATGTTATTTATGGGATTATTTATTTTCATATTTGGAACAGAATCATATTTTAAAAAAACAAAAATACACATTTCAAAAGACATCAAAAAAACAATAAAAAATACAAAATTCGCATTAAAATTTACAAAAGATCATCCTACTACATATCTTTTAACAATAATTGTTTTCTTATTTACTTTAGGTTCAACCTTAGTTTATGATGCTTATCAACCTCATGTAATTGCAATGGGAATTCCTGCACCTTTCATAGGTTACGCATTATCTATTGGTGGACTACTTATTGTTTTACAATTAAATTGGAGTCATAAAATTACTAAATTTTTAGGTGGAAATAAAAAATCTTTAATTATATATGCAATAGCATTTTCATTAGTTATTACAAGTATTGGATTCATAAAATATTTACCTTTACTTTTCATTACTATGATTGGCTATACAACTTTATATGACATGTCGGGTAGTATGGCACCAGCATTCAAAGAAATATCAAACAAAGTAATTCCTAGCAAAGTTAGAGCAAGTGTACTATCTACTATAGCTTGGTTTGGTGCTCTAGCAATGATAATAGCTAATTTAATATTCGGTTTTCTTTCAGATTTAACTAGTCCAAAAATTGTAGTTATACTTGGAGGAATAACATTACTAATTTCTGCATTACTATATATAAAATTACCAAAAGAAAATAAAAAATAAAAAAATTAAGCAAAGAATAAATAAAGTTTAATCACAGTCAACTTTAACTTTGGCACTAATCCATCTGCTTTAACTTCTACAGTTTTATCCTTTACTGCTGTTTTCAATGTTTTAACAAAATCTTCAGAATTTGAAAATTCATTAATTACATCTTCACTTAAATAAACGGTATAACTAACATCTTCTAAGGCTTCATTACCAACACTAAACTCTCCTTCTTTAGTTATTTTTATACCCATAATTAATTGAGTTCCATCCTTCTGTTCAATAAAGACGTTAATAAATTCTCCTTTCAAATATTCAGATGCACCACCTCCACCAAAAGATTCTTCAACTAAAGCATAAATTGCTGCTTCTTGTCCACCTTTATTTACAAATTCATCCAAGACTTCATCTAATCCATCACAGAATTCATATGTTCCATCACAGTACGCATGATTATATGGATATATTTCTAAACATTCTCTATATTGTTCTTGACAAGTTTCTTCATCATCAACAACATAAAGCTCATATGGTTCAGAACTTATCTGACAAAGATATCCAATAATACAATCATTCTCATCTGTGTATTCAATTAAATTATCTCCTTCATCACAAACAAGCAAATCAACTTCAGGACACCCATCTTCTTCATCTGCTTCTGGTACACAAGCATAATCAACAACACAATCATCTTCATAGAACTCTAATAAGAATTCATCATCTGCACACTCAGGCTCTTCAATTTCTTCACAAGTATCTTCTTCTTCTCCTTCTACACATGCATAAGTTTCTACACAACCATCTTCATCTCTAAACTCTAATAACATTTCTCCTTCTTCACATTCAGGCTCTTCAACTTCTAAACACTCTGTTGTATACTTCAAAATAGTTCCTTCATCACCTACTGCGTATCCAACACTTCCTTCGAATAAAATATCCTTAACCATATTTACTGGTACAAAAGAACTTTCTGACCCATCAATATTAACTCTATCAGTAAGCCATTCACCATCTTCTATATGTCTAATTGTATTTTGTCCTGAAACCCAACCAGATTCTTCATTTCTATAATGAACTCCCCAGTAACTTGAAACAATTGTTCCAGCTTCTTCTAATATCCAAGAACTATCTGAACCAGTATAAACATATTGACCAGCTCCTACAATTTTACAAGTATCCATATCTAAACAATAAATTTCATTCAAAGCAATTCCTATATCACTTCTTGTAATTGTATCTACTAACCCAGCAGAATCATCTTCAACTTTTAATACAACTCCATTCTCTCCAACTAAATAACCATCACCTTCTTCTACAAAATGAGCTCCTTTCAAAACATAACTTTCATCTACTCCCAAACTTGTCCAACCTTCACCAGATAATTTAATAGCAGGAAAATCTCCTTGACCAACAGCATAAGCTACACCTTCATCAACACAATCTACATCCCAAAATGTAATAGCATCAGTTATTTCTAACTCTAACCATTCATCTCCACCATTTCTAGTATAAAGAATTATATTTCCAGAACCAACAGCAAAACCATAATCACCATCAAAACAAACTCCATAAAGTGCTTCATCATTAGGACTTGTTTGTGGAATCCATTCTTCTCCACCATTAGTAGTATGAAGAATTACAGAATCACCAAATACATCTCCACCTACAGCCCAACCTTCTTCTTCATCTATAAAATCTACACTAAACAGATCTAAACTTGTTCCAGATTCTTGTTCTTGCCAAACTTCTGCAGATACAAAACTTATGCCTAACAATAAAATTATAAAAATCACCAAACTCTTTTTTACAAATACCATATCTAATATTAGTATTATAAAATATATAAATCTTATTAAAAATAAAATGGCCCCGGCGAGATTTGAACTCACGACCTCCTGCTAGCTTAAATCCTACTCAAAGTGAATAGGTGTCATATAAGACAGGCGCTATAGCCAGGCTAAGCCACGGGGCCAATAGATTCAAAGATTAATTATAGATTTAAAAGACTTTCGTATAAATATAAAAAAAAAATAAAAAGTTAAAAAATAAATTTAAATTTATTCTTCACTGGATACTTCTTCAGTAGCTTCTTCTTCAGATGCTTCTTCAGTTGCTTCTTCAGTTGCTTCTTCAGTTGATTCTTCAGCAGGAGCTTCGCTTCCACCTTCAACTTTCTGAACATTCTGAGCTTGCATTCCTCTTTCTGTTTCTGCTACATCAAAACTAACATCGTCACCTTCGTACAATCTCAATCCTTCTGGGATTGCTGAAATATGTACAAAATAGTCTTTTCCATCGTCTCCGGTAATAAAACCATATCCTTTACTACCACTAAAAAATTTTACTTTTCCTTTCATTTTTACTCCTAAATTAATAATTCCATTGAACTATTTGTACATAAAAGGAATTTTTACCCTTTATAAACCTTTAGATTAGCTTTCTGAAAAAAATAATTTAAGGAAAACTTTATAATTACAGATTTTCTTATTTTCCCAATGTTAATAGGCGTTGTAGGTAAACCAAGCACAGGAAAATCAACTTTTTTCAAGGCAGCTACTTTAGCTGAAGTTGAAACAGCAAATTATCCATTTACTACTATCAAACCAAATCATGCTGTAGGATATGTTAAGATTGACTGTGTTGATAAAGAGTTTGAAGTACAATGTAATCCAAGAATGGGCTACTGTCTTAATCATAAGAGATTTGTTCCTATTGACTTATTAGATGTTGCAGGTTTAGTTCCTGGTGCAAGTGAAGGTGCTGGGATGGGTAATCAATTTTTAGATGATTTAAATCAAGCTAATGCATTAATTCATGTAATTGATGTTTCTGGTTCTACTAATGAAAAGGGTGAACCTGTTGATCCTGGCTCTTACGATCCTGCTAATGATATAAAATTTTTAGAAAAAGAATTAGATCTTTGGTACTTAAGAATTATTAGAAAGGGTTGGGAAAAATTCGCAAGACAAACCAAACAAGAAAATTTAGAAGCTTACAAAGCAATTGCAAAACAACTTTCAGGTTTAAGAGTTACTGAAGACATTGCAAAATCAACTTTACAAGAATTAAACTTCCCAACAAATTTAGAAGAATGGACTGAAGAACATATTTTAAAGTTAACAACAAGATTAAGAGAAAAAACAAAACCTATGATTATTGCTGCAAACAAAGTTGATGTATCTTCAGGTGAAGCAAATTATAAAAAATTAATAGAACAATTTCCAGATTACACAATCATCCCTTGTTCAGCAGAATCAGAACTTGCATTAAGAGAAGCTGCAAAAAAAGAATTAATTGATTACGTTCCTGGAGAAAAGGAAGTCAAGATAAAAGGAGATTTATCAGAAAAACAAAAACAAGCAATTGACTTCATACAAAACAATGTGATTAACAAATTCAATTCAACTGGAATCCAAGATACTTTAGATAAAGTTGTTTTTGATGTTTTACAAATGATTACAATTTTTCCAGGTGGTGTAAACAAACTCGAAGATAAAGACGGAAATGTTCTTCCTGATTGCTTCTTACTAAAAAAAGGATCTACAGCTTTAGACTTTGCTTTTAGATTACACACTGACATTGGTAAAGGCTTCATAAGAGCTATTGATGTAAAAACAAAAAGAACTGTTGGCAAAGACCATATTCTAAAAAATAGAGATGTTGTTGAGATTATAACAAAAGCTTAACTTTTTAAATTCTAGAGACTATTAAAAATATATGCAAAGAGAATTATCAAAAAATTCAATTATAAATGTTATTAGAGGAATATTTTCTAAAAAAAATACAAAAGAAAAACCTCCACAAAAAGAAAAACCTAGATTAACTAAAGAACAAAGGAGAGAAATCATTCATAAAAAGAGAGGACTATTAGTTGCCTTTATGAAAATCCATGCTATTATTGAAAATTGGAAAGTTGTAATTAAAAAAGAAGAGACTAAAAAACCAGTTACAGATGAAAATTTAAAATTACTTTTATTAGAAGCTATAAAAAATCTTGACATTGCTGTAATAAAATTTAACCAAATAGAAATTGAGTTTCAAATAAATTTATTCAATGAAAAATCACAATTACATGAGATCATGTCTTTATATCATGCTTTATATGAACATTATCATAGACCAGAAGTTATCTCTCAAATAAAAAGAACTAAAATTATTTTAGAAGATATTGAAAAAATTCATGATTTAAGAATTGGTGTTCAACAAAGAAAAAGAATGGTCGCTTAAAACCCACCATGTAATTTCAAATAATCATGAGCTTCTTTAAAAACATTTTTTGTAGATTTAAATGTAATTAAACTCATAGCTTCTTGAAAACCTAACCACTTAAAATCCAAATGTTCTTTAGACAATTTTACTTCTTTCTCTTGAACTTCCCCTAATAAATATTCAACTTCTTTATAGACAGTTCCAACTTTTCTCTTAAAAAAATACTTTTCGCTTACACTAAAATCTTTTGCTATATATACACCTTTAATACCTGTCTCTTCAAACAATTCTCTTCTTAGAGTATCTTCCTTTTTTTCACCACTTTCACATTTCCCTTTTACTAAACCCCAGTGTCCAGGAATATATTTGACTAGTAAAAACTCATTTCCATTGTATATTACAGCTCCTACTGAAAATTCTTGTGGCATAATACTATTATATTTTACAGATATTTAAAACTACTCTAATTCACAAATATATATAAATTAACATATTTCTTAAAAAATAAGTCATGAAAAAGGGCTTAACATACAATGATGTGCTTCTAATTCCTAAGAGAACTTCCTTAAAATCTAGGAAAGAATCTGACATTAAAACCTTATTCACAAAAAATATTCCTTTAAACATTCCTTTAATCAGTTCTAACATGGCTACAGTTACTGAACATGAAATGGCTATTGCAATGGCCAGAGCTGGAGGACTTGGAGTTATTCACCAATTTTCTACAATCCAGGACCAAGTTGAAGAAATTAAAAAAGTAAAAAAAAGTACTTCTTACATTATTGAAAAACCATTAACAATTCAAAGTTATTATTCATTAAAAGAAGCAATAGAGATTATGGAACGGTTTGGTGTTACAAGTTTAATTGTTTTACAAGGTGAAGAACTAGGTGGGATCTTAACAAGAAGAGATTATTTATTTATGGATGAAAATAAAAAGATTTCAGAAATTATGACTCCAAAAGAAAAACTTATTACTGCTCCAAAGGGAATTTCTTTAGAAGAAGCTAAAACAATCTTACAAAAAAACAAAATAGAAAAATTACCTTTAACTGAAGATGGAAAACTTGCAGGTTTAATCACAATAACTGACATTGAAAAATTAGAACATTGGCCAGATGCAAACAGAGATTTAAAAGGAAGCTTAAGAGTTGGCGCAGCTGTTGGTGTAAAAGACACTTTAGAAAGAGTTTCATCATTAGTTCAAGCTGGTGCTGATGTAATTATTTTAGACATTGCTCATTGTCATTCAGATTTAGCAATTCAAAGAATTAGAGAAATAAAACAAAGTTTCAGTATTGATTTAATGGCTGGTAACATTGCAACTTCTGAAGCTGCTTTAGATTTAATTCAAGCAGGTGCTGACGGATTAAAAGTAGGTATTGGTCCTTCTGCTGTTTGTACTACAAGAATTATTTCAGGCTCAGGTATTCCACAACTAACTGCAATCATGGATGTAGTTAAAGTTGCAAAAGAACACAACATTCCAGTTTGTGCTGATGGTGGTGCAAAATATCCTGGTGATCTTTCAAAAGCAATTGCTGCTGGTGCAAGTTCTGTTTTCTCAGGTTCATTTTTTGCTGGTACAAAAGAAACTCCTGGCAGAATAATCATGAAGAATGGAAAAAGGTTCAAAAGATACATGGGATCTGCTTCTTACGATAGTAACCATGAAAGAAAAGAAAAATTAGAAAAGAAAACTTACAAAGAGAACATCAATGTTTTCGTCGAGGGTGTTGCAATTTTAGTTGACTTCAAAGGTCCTGTTGAAGGTGTAATTGGAAGTTTAATCAAAGGTTTAAGAAGTGGAATTAGTTATTGTGGTGGAAGAAACATAAAAGAGATGCAAGAAAATGCTGAATTCATACAAATAACTCCTTCAGGTTGGAAAGAAAGTCAATCTAGAGGGGAACAACTTTCAGAGTAAACTTTAAAAACAAAACTTAGTTTCTTTTTCTTATGAAAGTCTTAGGTATAGAATCAACAGCTCACACATTTGGAATAGGAATAACAAACAATAATAAAATCTTAACTAATATAAGAGATACATTAACAACTGAAAAAGGTGGAATGATTCCAAACGAACTTGCAGACCATCATAATGAAGTAAAACATAATATTCTAAAAAAAGCTTTACAGGAGTCTAAACTTTCTATGAAAGACATTGATTTAATTTCTTACTCTGAAGGTCCAGGTATGGCTCCAGCTTTACTAGTGGGAAGAGATTTTGCTTTAGAACTTTCAAAGAAACACAATATAAAATTAATTGGAGTTAACCACATCCTTGCTCATTTAGAGATTGGTTTAAACACAACAAAAGCTATAGATCCCATTTTCTTATTTTGTTCAGGTGCAAACACTCAAGTAATTGCTCACGAAGGTGACAGATACAGAGTTTTTGGTGAAGCTTTATCAATTGCTATAGGAAATGCTTTAGATAAATTTGCAAGAAAGATTGGCTTAGGTTTTCCTGGAGGACCAAAAGTTGAACAACTTGCAAAGAAAGGAAAACTAATTGACCTCCCATACAAAGTAAAAGGAATGGATGTAGACTTTTCTGGAATTATAACAAAAGCAATTAATTTATATCAAAAAGGAGAATCGGTAGAAGACTTATGTTTTTCTTTACAAGAAACTTGTTTTGCGATGTTAATTGAAGTTACTGAAAGAGCATTAGCTCACTGTGAAAAAAATGAAGTTCTATTAATTGGAGGAGTTGCTGCAAACAAAAGATTCTCAGAAATGTTACATGAGATGTGTAAAGCTCGAGGAGCAAAAGCTTACACTGTTTCTTTAGAATATGCTGGTGATCAAGGAGCAATGATTGCTTACCAAGGATATATAGAAAATAAAAGAAAACAAAAAGAATTTGACATCAATCCCAGATGGAGAATTGATGAAATTGAAACTTTCTGGAAAACTAAAACTTAAACCTATAATCTTCTCTTTCTAATCTACTCTCAAAATCTTTCAAAATAGTATCAGCTCTAAGAAAAACAATTAAACTTGAATGCAAAGTCCTATCAATTTTTTTAGAAATATCCCAAAAATCAGGTTCTTCACCACGACCCTCATCTAAATAATTAACAACAGAATTATAAATTTCATATAAATTATTTCTAACAACATCATAACCATCTCCTTTATCTAAATTATCTTCAAGAAAATAAACCCTATCTTGAAATTTAAAAACAACATCATCAATTTTTACAGCTCTTCTTTGCCTAATTCCTTCCATCATTGTTAAATGTGCTTCCCTTGGACTAAATCTATAATTTTCATCTACAAAAAGGTCCCGTCTTAATCCAGGAGTCATGTTATTTATAGCACCATCTAGTTCCATTAACTTATTTCTTAACTGAGATTCGTTATAATCTCGAACAAAGATAAAATCTTCAGAGCTAAATTTAATACCTTCTTTTTCCCAAGATAAAACTCTAGCTTCCCCAGATAAAAATTTGGACATTACACCTAAAAAAGAATTAGTAATCCCTAAATTAGAACAAGCCCTATAAAAAGACATTGATGCCAACATTCTATCTTGATCCATACTCTACTTTTTTAAGAACCCATTAAAAAAGCTTTCGTATTTTGAGCTACAAATTTTCCAGACTCATTAACAGATTCCTTAGTAGATCCTGCCAAATGAGGGCTAATAACCAAGTTTTTCAAAATTTTTGCATTCTTAACTAAAATATGGTTTTCTTCTAAAGGTTCAAGATCAAAAACATCTAAAGCAGCTCCAGCAATAACTTTTTCTTTCAAAGCTTTTACTAGATCTTCATCATTAACAACTTCTCCTCTAGAACAATTAATCAAAACAGAATTATTTTTCATTAACTCAAACTTACTCATATTAAACATTTTTCTAGTTTCATCGGTCAAAAAAGTATGCAAAGTTACAACATCTGAAACTTTCAACAAATCATCTAATTCCATTTTCTCAACATTATTTTCTCTAAACACACTTGCAGAAAGATAGGGATCATATGCAACTACTTTCATTCCAAAACCATTTGCAATTTTCGCAACATGCCTTCCAATTTTTCCTAAGCCAACAATTCCAAAAACTTTTTCATTAAAATTATCTCCAATATAACTTACCCTATCCCATTTCCCTTGCAACAAAGAATTCTGTGCAGGATAAACTCTCCTATACAAACTAAACAACAAAGCAAAAACATACTCAGCAGTAGCAGAAGTATTTGCACCTTTCAAAAAAATAACCTCTACACCTTTCCGCTTAGCATAATCTAAATCAATATGATCAACCCCTGTAGTCGCAGAAGCAATAACTTTCAAATTTCTAGCCTTATCCAACATTTCTTTATCAACCTTAAAATCAACTTTAATAGCTAGCACATCATACTCTTCAATAATCTTCATAACAGATTCTCTTAAATCTCTAGAATTTTCAATAATATCCACTTCACCTAAGTCTTGAAAAATATTTCTAGAATCTTCGTCAAAATAATCTGCCACAGTAATTAATGTTTTCATAATAAAAATAAAAATAAAAAGAATTTAAAAAGTTTTAGTAATAAGTCTGCCCATCTTTTGGCTCTAATGGATCATCATCATCATCATCATCGTTTAATCTTCTAAAAGCAATAATAAGACCAACAATAATAATTAAAACAATCAACACAATAAATGCCACTTTCAATGCAGAACCAGTGTTACTTAAACTACTACTTGTTTCTTCAACATCAACACTCATTGATACTTCTTGAACCAAATTACCATTACTATCTAAGATATTAACAGTAAAATCATGAGTTCCTTCTGCATCAGAATCTGGTGTAACAGAAACAGTAACATCTTCTAGTTCTCCAGAAGCTACCATTACTACACTTGGATCAACATCGCTTGAAGCCCATTGTTCTTCACCACTAACTGTTACAGAAAATGTTTCAGTATTTGAACCAGTATTTACAAAGCTTAATACAAAACTATTTGTTTCACCAGCTACAGCATCTAAAGAGTTTGAGCTTAAACTTACAGTAACTCCACCATCTTCATTACTACTTTCTTCTTCATCATTTGAACTTGTAGCACATGCATCGTTATTACTTACAGAAACATCATAAACTTCTTCAAGTTCATCATGACCTCTATCATAACTAACAGTCACAAGTAATTCGTATGAACCATCTTCTAGACAGTCATCTAAGTTTAGTAATAGATCTACAGAATCAGAACTTTCTTCATCTTCGTTATCTTCTTCAAAAGCAGCTAACTCATCTATATATTCAACATCACTTGCAACCTCGTTACCATCTGCATCAACAAGACTAACTTCAATCTTAACATCATCTTCTTTTTCTTCACCTAAGTTCTCTACCCTAACTTCAACATCTAAATTATCTCCAGCTGAAACTGTACTATCATATAGAACATCTTGAACATCTAAAGAATGTCTTGGCCTTTCTAAATATAAATTACCATTAACTCTTTCTTCATCTTCATTATCATACACTTCAATATATAATGTATATTCATTATCATCATCAACATCCATATCACTTGGCAGTTCAATTGTTAATTTCTTTGTGTAACCTACACCAGGTTCAACATCGAAAGTATTACTTGTTGCTTCAATATCATCATATTCATATCCACCAACCCATACTTTAACTTTAACATCAACTTCACAAGAATCTTCGTCTTCTTCACAAGCATCTTCGCCTGTTCCATATACATATACTTCTACTTCAAAGCTATCATCTAAGCTAACTTCTACTGGAATAAGTTCATCATATCCCTCTACAAATACAACTACACCATCAACCTCTACCATACCTATTTCATAAAGATCACTGTCTGCACTTACAAATGCACTAAGTCCTAATAAACCAACCAATACAACTAAGATTAATCCTAGCATTTTAATATTTTTCATCATTTTTTTAAGTCCCCCACTGTACTTTTATGTATAAAATCATTAAGTTGGGCTTATTTAAAACTTGTGGTCTCTCCGACGATAAATACTCACTTTAATGTAGTATTAAAAATTATCTCAAATTCACAACTCTTCAGAAACAAATTATTCTAATTTTAAAATTTCTTCAATTTCTTTGTTAGTAATAGAACAACCTCTTAATTTCATTGCCCAAAGAACACCATCTAAAACATCCTTCTTTAAACCATTCACAGCATACTTATCAAATAATCCTAACTCATAAGCAATTAATCCTAATTCAACAGACCTAATAATTTTTACATCTTTAAACATTTCAGAAAATTGATTTAATGATTTCTCATTTATTTTTACTGGAGTATGCATTTTTGCTTGCAAAACTTTTGCCAAGTCTCTAGGATTTTCTACTAACATCCTTGTACTTCTTTCATCAATCACTAAAGCATCTGCATTCAATTTCTTTGCCAATAATAAAGCTCCAATTTCCCCTTCGTGTAAAACTTTCAATGACCTTCCTCTTGCATGATATATATTATTCACAAGCCTTTGAACTTTCAACAATTCAGCCTGACTTACATCTTCTCTTAAACAAATAACATCTTTTTTTACTTCAGTTCTTAACTGCATTGCTTCAAGCTTAAACTTTTTACCTTTCAAAGGAACATCTAAAATTTCATTTCTTACAGAAGCAGAAATACAAAACTCTCCTTTAAACTTTTTTTTCAAAGGTTCTAAGATCCAAATTAAATTATTCATAGCAATTGTTATCAAACTACTTGAATCAAAGATTAAAGTTTTCATAAATTAAACATCCTCCTTGCATTCACTAATCTACTCTTTAACCTAGAAACTTCATCAGTAACTTCACTAACTTTTGTAGCTCCTAAATAATCCATTAATTCCCACTTAGAAATCCCCATAATTTGTGCAGACATACCAACAGACAAACCATGTTCATAAATTCTTCCACCTTTTTTAATTTTAGCTTGTTGTAAAACTTCAGTAATATATTTCCCAATCTTTTTCTCAAATACACTTATTCTTTTCAATATTTTTTTTACTTCTAACCTAAATACTTTTTCATCCTTTCTTTTCAAATTAGTTTTAGCATAATTCAAACTTTGTAAAACTTCTTTTTTCATTTCTTGTAAAATGGGTTGATCATACAATCTTGGCCTTTCAAATATTTTTGACAAAGAATAAAGAATAACTGCTAAAGAAACAGAATCCCTATCTTGAAATATTCCTGCATTATGAATTGTATTATTACTCAACCATTTTAACTCTCTAGAATCTTCAGATCTCAGAGCAGGAACTACTTTTTCAAGCACTTTAAGCAAATCTTTCCTTATTTCCTCTTTCATTATATATACTCTAGTCTTCAAATTTAATAAATCTTTGGGAGAAAAAGTTTTATAAAGTAGTAAATTTTCTTCAAACCATGCGCGTGAGTAGTTTAATGGCTAGAATTCTAGCCTTCCAAGCTAGAGATCCGGGTTCAAATCCCGGCTCGCGCATTCTAATCTAAAATTAAAAAAAATTAATTTCTTCTAAATCTATTTCTCATCCAATTAAAAGTTCTTTCTCTAAAAGAAGAATCTTCTTCACTTGGAGCTGAATATCTATTTGCTGGTGCTTGCCCATTTCCTTCACAACTTTGAATAACTGTCAAACAAGCATCATACAGATCCATACAACCAGGAGAAACATCTTCTTCAGAAAGAAAACATTGAGAATCACCATAAGAAGCACATTCATTATCTTCACAAGTTCCAGAAGAACAATCATCATCATCTCTACATTCTACACAAGCTCCATCTTGACAATAATCATCACAATCATAAGTTATAACTGTAGCTAAAGTATAATCTCCATCATTAGATTCAACACAAAAATATTCATTCACTGAAGTATCACTACTACAATCATCATCTTCGTCTAAAATTTCACCAGTACGATAAACTCCAGAAATACTTCCTAAATTTTCTAAGTCTTTTCCAGAATCAGTTTCAGTACATTCAACACACACACCATCACTTGAGCAACCACTATCAGAATCACAATCAGAATTAGCATAACATTCTAAAGATTCCCAAACTCCTGCTAAATTAAAACATAAATTATTTACACAATTACCATCATCACAATCATTATCATCATAACAATCTATACATCTTCCATCATTACAATCAAAATCACAAGTAGTAGTAGTTGAAATAACATAAGAATTTGAACCAGAATCACAAAGATATTCTCTTAAACTTTTTTCCCCATAACATTCATCATAAGTTTCTCCAAAATCATAAAATTCTCCTGAAAAGGAAACACCATAAATACTTGATTTTTCAAAAAAATCTGAACCATCATCAAAATCTACACAAGCAATACAAGTTCCAGTTTCAAAATCACATCCAGCTGTATATAAACAATCAGTATGAGAACTACAACCTCTACTTGCATCACTTGTTCTAGTTGTAGTTTCTTCTTCACTACTACTTTCTAATTGACTTTCTCTTGTATCCGAATCTAAACCCCTATCACCAATACCAGCAGATACTAAACTAAAACTTAAAATTATTATAAATAAAATTATTAGCCCTTTTTTCATATTTTTCACCAAACTAATTAAAAACTTAGAACTATAAAAATATTACTATAACAAAAACACCTACCAAACTCTAATCCCTCTACTTTTTCGAAACTTTACAAGCTCAATTAAGCCCTTAGCTTCTTGAATCCCATAAACAAGTTCATCATAATTACAAGCACCACCAGAGATTTTTCTTGATTGTAAAGGACTTGGAATCTCAGCAGAATTGGGAATTAAAAATTCAAGCATAGTTTCTAAACCATAGCCATTAGTTCTAATTTCATTATTTCTTGAAATACTATTAGGACACAATAATCTAGTCCACATATCATGATTTAAAGATTTTTCATCCCACAAATCTTTCAAAGCATCCATTTTAATTGCTCTAAATCCTGAAAAACTTGCAGAACAATAACTCTCTCCTTGAAAAGAAGGAGTTCTAACCATATCAACATTTTCACTAAAATAATCTAAAATATCTTTAAAATCCCAAACTCTCAAATTTATCATATCTGCATCTGTAAAAAGAATTACATCAGCTTCCAATAACTTAGCATAACCAACAGCTGTTAAAAAACCACCAATCTTTCCTCTATTATTAGGCTTACCATCATAAGCAATATGACTCAAAACTTCAACACCTTTATATCTAGCCCATTCAGCTGTACAATCAGTACTACCATCATCAACTAAAAATGAATGAGCAATAATTCCATTTCTCTCAGTATTTTTCAACACATCTAAAACATCAGCTAGCAAAGGTTCTTCATATTTATCAGGAGCTTCATTATAAGCTAACACACATCCACAAACTTTCATAAAATTTTTAGAAAATCATTGATTTATAAAACTATGTTTTCCTTACAAAATCAAAATAATTTCTTCCTCTTAATACAAGTATCATACAATTCCAAAGTTTCTTCTGCAATTGCATCCCAAGTATAAGCTTCCGCTTTCTTTAGATTATTTTCACTAAATTTCTTAGCTAACTTTTTATCATCCAAAACTTTCAAAATTTTTTCTTTCAACAATTTCTTATTACCAAACTCAACTAAAAACCCATTAACATTATCATCCATTTCAAAAGGAATTCCATTACAAGGAGTTGCAACAATTGGCAAACCAGATGCCATAGCTTCAAAAATTGTCAAAGGCAAACCTTCTCTATAAGATGGAAGAACATAAACATCAGAAGCTTGATACATTTCAGCAATATTTTTCTTACCAAATAAAGGACCTAAAACTTGAATTCTTTTCTCACCTTTTACAATACCTTTAACTTTATCCATTTCCCCTTCATCAGGTCCAACAAAAACAAAATCAATATCTTTTCTCTCATTAACAATTTCTTTTGCAACTTCTGCTAAAACATGTGGAGCTTTTGTAGGATGTAATCTTCCAAAGAACAAAACTAATTTATCTTTCACACCATGCTTTTTCTTAAACTGATTATTTTTAATTCTTTCAAACAAAACTTTATCTGTTCCATTCCTAATAACTTTAATTTTTCTTTTACTCACCCACCTCTTCAAAATAGGAATTTCCCAAGGAGTAATTGCAACAACTTTATCTACAAAGAAAAAACTAATATAATTAAAAAATCTATCAGTAAAAAATAAAGGTAAACGAACAGTCCAAGGTCTAAACTTATCTGTCCATGGACAATGAGTTGTATTAATATGAACTTTACCTCTAATAAAAGAAATCAAACCTGCCATCATCACAAAATCGTGAGCAGACCTATGAGTATGTACCACATCATAATCTTTAAACAATAAATCCAAAATAAATCCAGGAAAAATATAAGTATTCAATGACAACTTCAAAATATATCTAGACCTATAAATATTAACTCCTTCAATAACTTCAAATTTCTTTTCTAATCTTTTATATTTATCAGTATCAGCACAATAAACATCAACTTCGTGACCTTTCTCAATATATCTAACAGCCAATTCTTCCATTACTTTTTCTACACCACCAACTGTAGGTAAATAAAAAGTATTAAGCATAGCTATTTTCATAAACAAATTAAAAAAAAATCACTTTATAAGAATTATGCATACCAAAAACTACAAATAGCTCTCTAATAAGATTCTATTATCCAAAACATTTTCTCTTTCTTCAACAGAAGTAATCATAAAATTATTTTTCATTAAATAAGATAACATTTCCCTTCTCTCATTCCTAGTTTTAATTGTAATTTTATCATATTCATAAACTCTTGCCCATTGAAATTGTTTTTTCATTAATTCTGTTAATACACCACCTTTTCTAAAATCAGGTCTAACTCCTGCCATCCAACAATATAAAGAATTATTCTCATCCTCATAAGAAACCATATATCCTACAGGAATTGTTCCAACATAAGCAACTAAAATTGCATGAGCCTTATCTCCAATTCTTTTTCTAAAATAATCAGTATCAATAACATCTCCATCAGATTTAAACTCAGGAATATCATTATTTACATCTACAACATCTTCTAAATTTGATTCCCTAACATCTAATACAAATCCCATAAACAAAATAATAAATTTTTACTTTATAAGAATTTATCTAATCAATACAAGTCTTTGGAGGGTTCTTCATCAAAACTTCTAAAATTTTCACAGTCTCATTTATATCCTCAAGACTTGAAATACCATAACTAGTGTGTAAATTTTTCACAGCAACACCAACAATTGCAGTAGGAATTCCCCCTTTAGAAATAGAAATACTTAAAGCATCTGTAGTTCCAAAATCACTTACATCTAATTGAATTTTAATCTTTTTTTTCTTTGCAATCTTTTTTATTTCTTTATCTAAACAAAGATTAGAAATCATTTCTGCATCTTTTATAACAACACAAGGACCTTTTCCAATTTTCTTAGTTATATTATGAGTATGTTCATCAGAGTCATCAGCATTAGTAACATCAATTGCAACTGCCCAATCCGGATCTATTGAACTAACAGAAGTTTTTGAACCATACAAACCAATTTCTTCTTGCACTGTAAATACAAAATAAATATGAGCTTTACTTTTTTCTAATTTTCTTGCTAACTCTAATAAAATATAACAACCGATCCTATCATCTAAAGCCTTACCACAAATAATTCCTTTTTTTCCTAAAACATAAGTTTCTTGTATTGGTTCAATAAAAGTTCCAATTTCAACACCTTTCTTTTGTAATTCTTTTTTTGTTAATCCAGTAAGCAACATTAAATCAGCTACTTCAGGAACTTCTTCAGTTTCTTCATCATCATTAATTCCTGCTAAAGTTATAACTCCACTAATTCCTCCTTTCACAGAAATATTTACTTTTTGTCCAATATAAGCTAAAGCTTCAATTCCCCCAACTGCAGAAATATTAATATTACCATTACTAGAAATACTTTTAACCATAAAACCAATTTCATCCATATGTGCAGCAAGCATAACTTTTGCACCTTTTCCTTTTTTATGTGCAATTATATTTCCATACTTATCCACTTTAACATTTTTAACATATTTTTTTATTTCTTTAAGAATTAATTTTCGAATATTACTCTCATTACCACTTACACCACTTATCTCTGTCAACTCTTTTAACAACTTCATACCTATATCAAAGGTCTTTCGCTTTTTAAACTTTTTCAAAAAAAATAAAATTTATTTTTTTATTCCATAATAATCATCACCAACAAATACAAGTCCAAAATCCAATGCTAAAGGAAAAGCATAGTTATGAAATTCTTTAGAATATAACATTATTTTATTTTTAGGAAAGTTATCACCTAAATTAAATTTTTTTCGTTCTTTTGAAGTCCAAGGACCACCAACACTAACAACTGGAAACATTCTAGATATATCTTGCCCTTCTCTATGAGGAATAATAGAATAAGTCCTAGAACTTTTAAAATCATCAATTTGTCTTTTTTCTATTTCATGCTCTCCAGTGATTTCAATATTAAAAGCAAGACCATCTAATCTTAAAGATAAATAATGATCAAAACCTAAAGCCTTAAAATCAAATAATAAACCAGTTGATGAAATTTTTTTCTTATCTCCCACATATAATAAATTTTTAATACTAGGTACTCCAAGTTCATTATAGGCTTCAGGACTTCTATCAGCATAAGCTGAAATACTAACTTTAGTTAAGTGATCTCCATCAAAAAGACCATTTGCTTGAAACCCGTCTCCTTCTAAATTATATACAGAATGAAATCTTTTAAGTGCATCAACTAAAACAACATTTTTTTTCCTTGAGACAAATCACCTCGAACATGTTCAAGGTCTCCTGCAGGCCAAGGATATCTTATCATTACCATATTAAAAATATTTTATTCTAAATATATAAATATAATTATACTAGAAAACAATTAATTATAAAGTGTAATCAATCTTTCAGATAAACTTAAATCAATTCTTATTTTTTTATCAGCATTAGCAAAATCTTCTGGAGAATATAAAATATCTGTAAACAAATTATTACAAATTGCACTCAATGCTCTCGCACCAGTCTCTTCAGGACAAAGCTCAGCAATCCTTTCTAAAACATTTTCTCTAATTGAAACACTATAACCTCTCACTTCTAACAACTTTGCATATTTTTTAAGTGGGGACATTTGAGAATCCTTAAGAATTTTAACTTTTTCATCAACAGTTAAAGGATCTAAAACAGCTAAGTAAGGTAATCTTCCAACTAACTCTGGTTTCAATCCATACTCAATAATATCACTAGCTCTTACTTTATGTAATAAATTTTCTTCAGTATCAACTAAATTTTCTGCACCAAAACCCATTGGTGATTTTCCTTTATTTAATCTTTTTCTTATAATTTCATTAAGTGCATTATCACCCTCACCTTGAAATGCACCAGCCGTAATAAACAAAATATTTTTTGTACTCAATGGTAATCTTTCTTTTTCTTTTTTAGAAGATCCTAATAATACTGCTTCTTCTAACCAACCAATTAATTCTTCTTGTTTTCTTAATCCAAATCCACTAGCACCTTCTCCACTCCATGCTAATTTATCAAGTTCATCAAAAAATACAACACCATAAGGAGTTTCTCCTTTTGTATTATCTCTAACATAATCAAAAACTTGAGATAAATTTTCACCAACATAACCAGTAGAAGATTTACCGGTCAATTTACTTTGTACAAATAATAAATCAGCTTTTTTTGCTAATAATGAGATCATTAAAGTCTTTCCTACTCCTGAGGATCCAATAAGTAACATATTATCTTTTGGCAATTCCTCGTCGGTAGATCTTACTTTTATCATATAACTTGAAAAAGCAACAGCAACAGATTTCTTAGCTTCTTCTTGCCCAATAACATGTCTATTCAAATAAGCAACAATAGATTTAGGTTCTTCCCAATTTATTTCTTCCTCTTCTTCAAAATTTATTTTTTTAACTAAAGCCCCAGATTTTTTAACTAAAGCTCCTTCTTCCTCAACTACTTTTTCTATAGTTCCTTCACCAGGATAAAAATTATCTAAAAAAACTCTTAATTGTGGAGAATATTTTTTAAAATCAGCAAACAATGAATAAAGCTTAACAGAGCTAACATTTCCCCTATTAAAATACAAACCACGAGCCTCATTATTTAGATTCATATCAGTTAAAACTAAAGGATAAATTTTTTTATTAATATCTAATCCCAATATTTGAAAAGGAGAATTTTCATTAGGTATAAACTCCCCACCTTCATGAATCCCAAGATGCTCAAAAACTTCTGGAACAGCCACAAGAGGTAAAAATATTTTTTCTGAACTTTTTTTAATTTTCAAGATATTACCATTTGGAGTAATTTGGAGATAATCTGTTCTTAACCAATTCCAACGATACATAAACCCAACAGGGGCTTGAGAAACTTGACCATCAATTGAAAATAAACCCTGAACTACATCATCAAAATCTACTAAAGGAAGAACATATCCAGGAATTTTTCTTTCTTTATTTTTTTTATTTCCACAAGCTGTATACATAAACAACATATCATCTGCAAAATGAATTCCTTGTAAAGCAGATTGAAAATCTTCTCCTACTTCAGGCCTATATTTACTCATAGATACAAGTTCTAGTAATCCCATACTACTCAGAAAAAATATCCTATATATATATCTTTTGAATTAGAAAATACGCCGAGACTGGGATTCGAACCCAGATATCCAAAGGAAACAGGCTCTCAAGGCCTGCGCAATACCAGATTATGCGATCTCGGCATATAGAACTAATAAAAATCACACATTTAAAAACTTATTCTTTAATTGACATATAAACTCTATATCCACCTTCTCTAACTAAGGTCTCCATATTACCAAAAATTTCAATCATATACTTACTCAAAGTTTCTCCACCTTTATTATGTCTAGCAACCATTTGCAAACTTCCACCTTTTTTCAAATGATCTATAGCTTTTTGAATCATTGCCAAACAAACTTTTTTTCCTGCAGTTTGTGGTGGATTCAATAAAATAACATCAAACTTTTTTTCTTCAACAGCTTCATACTGATCACCTTGAAAAACTTCAACATTTTTCAAACCTTTTGTATTCATTTTAGAAAGTTTCACAGCTCTCTTATTTATATCGACGAGAATAACTTTTCCTTTTGTTACATTTGCAACAATTCTTCCAACAACTCCTAAACCACAACCAAGATCTAAAACATCATCTTCTTCTTTAATTTTCATATTTTCAATTAAAACTCTTGTTCCAAAATCTAATTTATTGTTAGAAAAAATTCCAGCACCAGTATAAAATTCATACTCCATATGATTAATAATAAATTTAACTTTCCTAAGATTAAAAGAACTTACAGGTTCCTTACTAAAATAGTGTTCAGTCATTGCATAATTCCTAATAAAGTATAAAGCATTCTATCTGCTGCTCTAATTAATTCAGCTTCATCTGTACCCATAATAATAATACAATAATCATAAGTATAAACTTTAGTTTCATCGCCTAGAGTTAAATAAACAATAGTCTCAGTATTAGTTCCATCGTCACAATTTTTAACAGGATAATCACTATATTCTCTTGTCATTGCACTCATCACAGGCACTTGATATAAATATTCATTATCAATTACTTTATCCACTTCTAAAGCTGCAATAACAGTTTGTCCAGTTAAATTTGCATAAGGATCAATTGTAACATAAACAATTTCATCATCAAAGATTCTAGTATGTAAAGTTCCAGTTACAGGAATGTCTTCTAAGGACAAAGGATCTGTTCTTAACCCTAAAGTATATTCAATATCATCCACTCCAGCTAAAAAGGTAATATAAGTTTCTGTATCACTATACTTATACACTTCAAAAATAGTATTACCATTTGAATACTTATACACATCATCAGCAACACCATCATCCATTGAAAAAACAAAAATCATTGAAAGCACTAGTATCCCAATTAGTATTCCTAAAACAACTCCCATATTATCTTTCTTAACCATTGTAATCTAAAATCAATTTATCAACCACATTTAATAAACTTTTCCCCTCTATACTTAAACAATTATCTTCAAGACTTACTTTATTTTCATCAGCTACTTTAAAAACAACAACTCCTACATTCACTGTTGCATCTTCACAAGTTTTCAAAGGCATATCAGCACATAAATCTCCATCTTCATAACATGAATAAACTATTTTCTGAAAAACAAAATTTCTACTTAAATCATACATAGCATACTGTACTTCATCTTCAGGATTATAACTAAAATAAACTTTTTCTGAATTTGACAAACTACTAAAACTAATTGAAAATTCTTCTTCAATAATTAATTCTTCTGGATTAAAAAATAAATAGATTGCACTATCATCATCTAAATAAGCTCTCCAACCTTCACTAGTCTCAATAAATTCTAAACCATTATATTCAACTTTTTCATCATCATTATTCATTCCAACATTAACTGCTCCTAAAGCCATTAACATAATTAAAAATAAACCTACAAGAATTGTAAAAAACTTTTTATTTTTATAAAAAACAACCTTATTACTTTTATAATATGATCTTCTCATCTTAACTTAGAATATTCTTCTACTTAAAAAAATTTCTAAAAAAAAAATAAAAAATTAAGGCTTTCGCCCTTATTCGGTTACAGTTTCTTCAACAACTTCTTCAGCAACTTCTTCAGCAACTTCTTCAGCTACATCTAAAGTACCAACATTGATGTCGTCGATGCTTGTTCCGCTAACTTTAACTTCAGCTCCAGATAGAGTATACTCTCCATATGATGCTAGTGCTTTTGCTGCTCTTCTTGTATCGTCAGCTACAGTACCTGCAATTAATAGAGCTACATTGTCACCATTTTCAGCTAACTTAAGCATAGCTTCACCTTCTTCAAGATCCCAACCTTCACAAGTTAAGTCGAAAACACTTTCAACTAAATCGTTTGCACATGGACCACCAACAATGATTAAGTTGTATGCACTTGCAGAACTTACTTCTGAAGCTAACTTAGTCATAGGTGCAATTTCCTGAGCTGTATAACTTGTTGAACCACTTGTTACAGTTGATGTACTTCCTTTAATAACAATATTTGCCATTACCTGATCTTGAGGAATTTTCAACTCAACCTGATCACTTGCACCGTTAGATTTTGGATTTTCTAAAACGATACCGTATCTTGTTCTATGGTCTTCATCTTTTGTACCTAAAGTTGTGTTTGATCCGCCCCATTTAACTTCGATAGCTTCTTCACTAGACGCTGTTGCACCTAAACTGTTTAAAGTTCCATTTGCTGCAGCTAATCCCCAGTAAAAGGTTAAGTCATCAATTGTATCTGCTAGATCTGTTGTTGCATCTCCTTTAACTTGTAAAGTTAAGTTCAAAGCCAATTCACCAGCTTCAGAACCATTTATATAACCAGAACCTGCATTTAATACAAGGTTTGTATCTTTTGTGTTTCCATAGTTAATTCTAACTATTTCATTTCCTGTTGAGTTCAAAGCCACGTGTCCGAATAATTTCATCTTAGATGTTCCAGCATCTTTATAGAAAATAGCTGCAAACTGAGATGGACTTGTTGCTCTAGGAACTGTGTTGTTAACTAATAAACCACCAGCTTCATCTACAGGCTTGTAGATCCAAATTTCTTTTGTTTTCTTGTTAGCAGTTTCGTTTGCTTCATAGATTCCACTTGTTGTGTATGCTTGTAAATCAAATCCTTCATCCACTGTTGTATGGAAGTAGATAGATGGTACAGCACTATATGAGGTATTTATACCAGCGTCTGTAAAGTCTGTTGAGGAATCAAATTCCATTGTATAAACTGCATAATCTGCATCAGCAACTGTTAAGCTGTCTACACAAACTTCAACGTAATTGTTTGGTAAAGCAATACAATCTCCAACTG
>JABHLH010000005.1 GCA_018692925.1 archaeon | reverse complement strand
ATCAACTACTATCATTCAGAAAGAGCAAAAATAAATGGGAAAAAATGTTCAAATCAATTGGATGATTTAAGAGATAAATACATTAAACCAAAAAAAACATTTAAACTTGCTAAAAACGATTTGTCTGTTAAGGAATTAGACCTAAATACAGCCAAAATAAAGATTAGTAAAATTAATGCTAATCTAAATGAAACTCGCCAGGATTTACTAAATTTAGAGGAAAAAAGAAAAAAAATAACTCAGAATGCAAATTTCTATTACAAATTTAAAAAATGTAATTCAAACAATATAGATGAACTAGAAATTAAGAAAACCATTAGCTTACTCTTTAATGAAAAGGGTAAATTAAAATTAATACTTGAGAAAATATTTCCTAATCATTATCTAAAAAAGAGATTTAACCTTCTTAAAAGTATTATCAATTCATTAGATTTAGAAATAAAAGAATATATTCAAGAAAATACTGAATTCAGTACTAAAAGTATTAGAAACTCTTTAGAAATCTTACTAAATATAAAAAAATTATCTCTCCTTACCAAAGAAGAATCATTGTATAAATCAGAATTAAAAAATCTAGAGAAAAATACTAACAAAATAGTCAAACAATATTTCGACGAACAGAACAATTCCAAACGAAGTTACATTTCAATCATTGAAAATTTGGACCACTTGATATACTTAAATAAAAAATTAGATTGCAAAAAAGATATTAAAAAGTACAAATCTGAATTAACAACATTACAGCTACAAGAAAAAGAAATTTACAATAGCTACCATAAGAATTTAACAAACCAAGTAAAAAAATACTTTGACTCAAAAATAGAAAATGGATTTATGACTCAAAAATTCCTCCCCTTTCTGGTGAATCAAAAAAATGCAATTTTATTACAGAACAAAATTAATGCAATCGAAACCACTTTACTGGATAACCCATCTATATATAACTTGCAGATAGAAATTTATAACTTGAAAGAGGATAAGATTAAGTATTCTCGAAAGGTATTTGAAGCTGTTTGGATAAATAGATTAAAAAATACAACTCCTAGTGAGGAGAATCATATATCTAGGTATTTTGATGCATCAGAAAAATTAGAAAAATATATTGAAGATTATTCTCTATGGAAAAGATTGAAAGAAGAGCAAGAAAGTGAAATCCAGGCATTATTACCATTTCTTCCAGTTTGGATTGTAACAAACTTATCTGCAAAAAATAGCCTTCCACTAAAAGAAAAACTCTTTGATTTATTAGTTATTGACGAAGCATCTCAATGTGATATTGCTTCAGCAATACCTCTACTCTTCAGATCAAAACAAGTAGTAATAATTGGTGATCCTAAACAATTAAAACATATTTCAATTTTGAAAGGAACAGAAGATAAAAAAATAGCATCTAAAAACGAAATTTCAGAGCTCTATTTAGACTATGCCTACAGCAAAAATTCTATTTATGATATAACTGAGAGAGTAATCAAAGATAAAAATGAAATTCCTATTTTGCTAAATCAGCATTATCGGTCACACAAAGACATAATTAGTTTTTCAAATAAACATTTCTATGAAGACAAACTAAATATTATGACAGATCATTCTCAATTACTACCAAATAAAATTCATGTAAATGGGATTAAGTGGGTAGATATAAGGGGGAAAACTATCCAGAATAAAAGCCCTTACAATAAAGAAGAAGCATTTGAAATAATCAACATACTAATAGAATATAGTAAATTAAAGAACAAAAAGTTCTCGATAGGAATCGTCACTTTATTTAGAGCTCAAATGGAGTTAATTTCAGACTTAATTAAGAAAACTAAGGAATTAAAAGATTTAGACATTACAGTTGGAACTACTCACAGATTCCAAGGTGACGAAAAAGATATTATCCTTTTCTCTCCAGCAATTTCAATTGGAATAAAAGAAAGTACACTAAATTGGGTTCACACTACAACTCAATTATTAAACGTAGCAATAACCAGGGCAAAAAGTGTTTTTATTGTAGTAGGTGACAAGAAAAAATGTAAAGAAGCTGGAGGACTTCTAAAATATCTAACGGAACACTCAGACAATAATCAGGAATCAAATATGAATTTTGATTCTACTATTGAAGAAAAGCTATACAATAAATTAACAATGGAAGGAATAAAAGTTATTCCTCAATTTAGCACCAAAGTAAAAGACAAAAAACTATATTGTCTTGATTTTGCTCTCTTTGTAAATAACAATAAATATGATCTTGAAATTGATGGTGATAAAGCGCATTCTCAAAAAATTGAATCTGACCTTTTAAGGGATATTCATCTAAGGATGGATGGATGGAAAGTAAGAAGATACCAAGCGAGCGAAATAAATAACAATCTTGACAAAGTAGTAGAAGGAATTAAAAGACTTTGTTAACGAGAGAGAAGGGTTTATTGAACTTTAGAAGTTTTTGAGAAATATAAAATGAGATAAATTATTCATATCTTCTAAAAATATTATCTCTTTTTTTGATATTTTTTTTTATTTTTATTTGAAGGTTTTCTTAAAAAATTCCTCCAGATAAAGAAGATTAGAATTAATAATCCTGGTATTAAAGAAAAAAATCCTAATTTTAGATTTCCAATAAAAAAGGAATAAATTGATGATCCGAAAGAAATAACCATTAAGATATCTAAAAAAATAAAAAAGGTTCTTTTTTGTTTTCTTTCTTGTAAAACAGAATTAGCCTTCATTACCATTATTTCAGCTGAAGCTTGTTCTCTAGGTCTTCCACGAATTTTTACTTTTCCTTTAAATCTAGAATGTCTAAGTCCCATAATCTATTCTAACTAATTAAAGTTTATATAACTTTCTCCTTTTGTTTTTTTCAATATTTCATCTCAAAAATAGTATAGGAAATCTTAAATAAATCTCTTATTTAATATATTTAATATATGAGGTCTAAAGAAATTCAAGGACTAATATTGATTATATGTTTATTATTATTTGTAGTATATCAGTTATTTAAATATATATTTCAATCTAACATTATTCTTGGTGTCATATTATTAGTAATTTTAGGGTCAACAATATATCATTTATTTAAAAGTAAAATAAAAGAAGACTTTATAGAAAATACTATTCATTTAGATAGTAAAGGTTACGAAAGAGATAGTAATAACAATCTAATTCATAGAAATGTAGCTTATGAATTTATTTATAAGGATGGATATGTTGATGGAGTTTATACAGATAAGTTTAGAAATTATGATGTTCATCATATAGATAAGAATAAAAGAAATAATTCTCCAGGAAATCTTAAAATATTAACAAGAGAGGAACACAAGGCTATTCATGGTCATTAAAAGAATAATATATTTCTACCAACAACCATAAAAACCTTAATAAAACTCCAAACCTCTTAAACTACCATGAAAAAGTTCTGGCCCATACCCAAAGTAAAAAAATCCATACCTCTCCCTAAACATAAAAGAGGTTTTGCTAGAAACCACAAAGACAACAGATTTCATGCTGGGCTTGATATTCTTGCTCCTTACTCTTCGGACATTCATTCTATTGAAGATGGTATAGTAAAAAACATTTTCTTATTTACCTATCCTAAATTAGACAAACATTACAAGTACGAAAATACTTATGCTCTTGCTATACAACATAAAGATGGTAATTATGCTCTTTATTGTGAAATACAAAAACCTAAATTAAAAATAGCTTCTAAGGTAAAAGCTGGACAAAAGATTGCTAAGGTAGGAAGAATATTTGCAAACAAACCTAAACATACAATGCTTCATTTTGAATATCATAGTATACTTCCAAGAAAAACTACTAAATGGTATGCTGGTAAAAAACCTAAGGGTTTATTGAACCCTACAAAATATTTAAAATCAATCTAAAACACATTCAAAACCTTCAGAATCATATCCTTCTGGACAAACACAAAGATAAATAAAACTTTCTGCATCAAAATCCCATTCACCACCAGATTCTAAACATTCTTTATAATATCTATAACTATATTTCATATCATGACTTTCTTCACTAAAAACACTATCACAAGCATGTAATACTTCAAAATTAATCATCTCTTGACAAAGACTTTCATCTTCTGTAGCATAAATTAATTGCACATAACAATCTTTTTTATAGTTCTCATCTTCAATTATTTCACAATAGCTTACATCTTCTTCAACTGAAGCCATATATTCATAACATCTATCGAATTCTTCTTCTTCAGTTTGACAACCATTACCACACAAATAATCTCTTAGTAATTCAGAGTCACAATCTAAAGGGATAAAAATTTCATAACTAATTCCAGAGAAATCATAAGTATTAGTAAAAGAATCATAGATTGCTACACCTTCAATTGAACAATATTCATTTTCTTGATAATCAAAATTCAATTCCCAGATATAATATTCTCCATTATTAACTAAATTCTTTTCATAACCAAATAAATCAGGTTTACACATATCATTTACACTTGATCCAAAATGTCCATCTAAATGTTTAATTTCATTAAATTCTTCATAATTACTTCCAACAAATAAAACATTTTTATTTTCATAAATACAACCTGAAGGACAATCCATTCCTACACCACTTTCAACATTAACATAATGTAATTCAACACCATCAACAATATATTCTTCATCTGTACATTCTTTTATACTTTCCCAACCTAATTCTTCAATAATCATTTGAGCTTTATCAGAACAATCTTCAATCTCTACTTCTTCAATATTGACCAATGTATCATAACTTACATCATTTGAACAAGCAGCAATACTTAACAATATTATGAACAGAACCAATAATTTAGCTTTCATATATTTTCATTGTTAAAAAGAATATATAAATTTATCTAAGCATAAAATCTTCTTTATTCTTAAGAGAATGATCTTCATTTATTGTTATAAGTTGAATTGAATTAATTTTAGTTTCAAAATATATCTTCTTTTTAGAAATTTCTTCAAATGCTTTTTCTCTTTCTTCTTCTGATTCAAAAACTCCTATTGATAAATGAGCAATATAAACTGGCATATCTTGATTCTTAAAATCACTTAATATTCCTCCATTCAATTTACCATGTAATTTTTCAATTATTTCTTTTCCTTTATTTACTAAAAGGTATAGATAATATCCTTCAGCAGATTTTTGAATCCCTTCTAAAGAAATATTAAAAATTTTAAACTCTTCCAACACTTTGTTTATATGTTCTTTCACTTTATTTTGTTCTTCAACTTCAAAGGGGTAAACTAAAGTAATATGTGGCTCAAATTTTTCATAATTTGGAACATACTTTTTTCTAATCTCTTCAATATCTTCATTTTTCTCTAAAAATAGTGTAAGTACTTGTTTCATTGTAAATATTCTAATTCAAATTTTTATAAACCTTACCAAAACTCTTAAATACCATCACAAAAATCTTAAATTTATGGATCAATCAAAACAATTTGAAGGTTTAGGAAAATTACTTGCAGGAACATCCTCTTTAGTATTAACTCATGGAGCTTGTTTAGGTTTAGGTTTTTATAGTGGAACAATGAATGCAAATGGTATGGATCTAAGTAGTAATCTTGGCGTTGATGTACCTTTTGTTTATCTATGGGCTTCAAATGTTGCAGGAACTAGTCTTGGGTCTTTATTATTAAAAGAAAAAGATCAATCCAGTCTAAATGTATCTTCATTAGGAGCAGCTTTTGGAGTTGTTGCAGCACCTTTAGAATATGCACTTGGCTATAGTGTAGGTTATGCTGGTAGTTTTATTGGAAATAAAGTTTTTTAACAAAAAATCTTATTAACTTTAACATCCCTTTTAATTCTATGAAAAACAATCCTTGGGACAATTTCTCAAAAAACTATAATTCTCAAGTTACAAAATCTGGAGACATTTATCATAAAACTTATCTAAATCCTTTAGTTTTAAAATTACTTGGAGATCTAAAAAATAAAAAAGTTCTTGATCTTGCTTGTGGCAATGGTTATTTCTCAAAGATATTAGCTAAAAAGAATGCAAAAGTAACTGGTGTGGATTATTCTAAAGATTTAATTTCTATAGCGAAAGAGAACTCAAAGATAAATTTCCTTCATGGCTCTTCAACTAATTTACATTTTTTTAAAAATAATTCCTTTGATTACATTGTTTCTAATATGGCATTTCACGATATTAAAAATATTTCAAAAACAATTAAAGAATGTTCTAGAGTTATCAAACCTAAACAGAAATTAATCTTTTCAATTGTTCATCCTGCTTTTTATTTAACAAAGAGAATAAAAGAAGATAAGGAATATTTTCTTAAACTTAAAGCTTATATGTCAGTTTTAGAATTAGACCATCCTATCTATGAAGGAATTAAACATTATCACAGGCCTGTTGGATATTATTTAAAATTACTTTTCAAAAACAAATTTGTAGTTTCAGGTTTTTACGAAATTTCTACAAAACATAGAAAAGGCAAATTAATAAAAGAGCCTAAACTTTTAAAATACAAACAAGAATTTCCAACTTTCTTAGTTATCGAAGCAACTTCTATAAAATAATTAGAATCTATTCTCAATTATTAACTTTCTTACTAACAAGAGAAAGCTTTTTATTAACTTAAAATCTATTAACTTCTATGGGAATAAGAAATGCTAGCTTAGAAGATATTGATAATATTATTCAACTTGGTAAATCCGTAAATGAATTTCAAGTTAGTGACGAAGTAATTACATTTTGGTCCAAAGAGATTTTAACTAATTGTATTCAAAGTAAAATTAATCCTATTTTAGTAGCTGAAGAAAACAAACAGATTATTGGTTTTATTATTGCAAATTATAATCCTTCTTTCAAAAAAGCAACCATTGAAAATATTTATGTAAATCTTGAAAGTAGAGCTAAAGGAATTGGAAAATTATTATTAACAAATTTACTCAAAGAATTAAAAAAATTAAATTGTGAATATCTTTGTTCTTTAACTCAAAGTGATAATCCTAAAGCAGTAGAATTCTTTTTAAAAAATGATTTTAATAAAGGAATAGATTGTATTTGGCTTGATAAGATCCTTTCAGATAAATTTAAAAAATAAGAAATTTAAAATTTACCAACTAAATTTTCTAACAAAACATATCCAGTAGCCATTCCAGCAGTACCAGCTACAGCTAAAACAGCAGCATTATATCCTAATAGGAGTGCAGTGCCAGGGAAATAATTCATTAGCTCTTTTAAAGCTTCTTTACCACTAGTATTTTCATCATAATATACATCAAGTCTTCTTGTTTGACGTCTAAATATTCCTGCAATTGGAATAAAATCACTTTTTCTCAACTTATGTCCTGCAATTTTTTCTAAATCTTGATCTGCCATAGAATTCTCTTTTTTATTAGAGATATATAAAACTTATTAAATTCAAAAAATAAATAATTAAAGAACTAATGCTTCAATTCCAGTAACTTCTGTAGAAATATCTTGTCCAATTTTATGAGCATAATCATTTGCCATTCCTAAAATTATTTGCATATTCGAAATTTCTCCATCCTCAGCACAACTTCTAGCTTCTGCAAGGTTCAATGGGATTGCATTTTTATATCCTAGATTTTCAATTTCATTTATTTGTTCAGAAATATCTACCCCTATTTCTTCTGCATATCTACTTGCTGAACTAAGGTATACTTCCATTTCTTCAGCATCTCCTTCTTCAGCATCTTCTCTAGCTTCTGCAAGAGCCACTGGAATTCCATTTTTATATCCTAAATTTTCAATTTCTTTTCTTTGTTCAGAAACATTTTGTCCAACATCTTTTGCATATTGGCTTGCTCTAATAAGAGAGTAAGACATTAATCCAACATTTCCTTCATCAGCACAACTTCTAGCTTCTATAAGTTCATTTAATACTTTTTGATCTATTACCATTTTTTCTCTAAATTTTTATCTTAAGAAGTTATTTATAAGACTTTCTAAACATACAAACTCTCAAAAAACATCTTATAAGATTCGACTAATATCTTACTTTGAATAGAATAAACAACTGGCACATCTTTATCCCAAACAAATATCAAAAGAAAATCTCCAACAATGCTAGTATCTGCCGGCCAATTAAATTTTGTATACTTCATTTTATATCCTAATTTCTTGTAAAACTTTTCATAATCTTTTTTTTCTTTATTATTAGCCAAACCTAAAATTTTAATCTTCCTTTCTTTAAGGTCAGAACTCAAATTTCTAAAAAAACTTTTCAAATATTCATCTTCACTATATCCTTTTGAGAAAAAATAATATTTTCCAGAATTTGGAATAGTCTTCACAGCTTCCAACCATGCAGATTTCATTCCTTTATATCCTTTGTAAATTTTTGATTCTTCTTTAGATTTATTTTCATTCTTTTCAATATACTCAATAACTTCACTTAAAGAATCTCTAATATTATTCAAATTATCTTGTTTTTTATTTAATATTTCAATTAAATGATTAGGAGAAGATGCTTGAAAATATTTTGTTTTTCCTTTTACAATATAACTAGCAATTCCTTTTTTGATTAATTTTTCTAAGATTACATAAACTTTTGAATTTGACACTTGAGCTTCATCTATAATAGCTCCAACACTTGTACTTCCAATTCTCACCAAAGCAAGATAGACTTTTACTTCTCCTTCTGTTAATCCTAATTCTTTTAGTGTATTCTTTATTTTCATAATTATTTTTAAAAAATAGAACTTTATAAAACTTTCGAACTTCGCCCCACTTGGGAAGAGATTAAACTTATAATTAACTTATTTTTCTTCTCTATTATGTTTGAAAGACACTTAAAATTAATATTGAAAGACTTGGGTCATATTATCAAAGATAACAAAGGAAAAAATTTTAGAATAGAAGATGGTAAAGTTGTAGTAATATATGAAAACCTTAATGTAATGTATGTTACAGCAGATACTCTTGAATTTATTCGAGAATTAAAATCTTATGATCTCCCTTATGCAGAAGAATTAGAGGAATTTGATTTACCTAGAAGTGATGGAGAAATTGATTATTCTAGAATCAAAAGATTACTTCAGAGTTATGCAAAAGATTTCACAGATTTAGCAGAAAGAATTGAAGAAATTAAAATAGGAAAAAAAACTTATTAACTCAAATTTATTAAGTCTGGACACTGGACATGGACACGCATAGAATTTATAAATAATTCTAATATATTATTTTTATGAGGGAAATTAAATGGAAAATACTATAAAAATATTTCAAAACCATAAAGTAAGAGTTGAATGGGATGAAAAGGATGAAAAATGGTATTTTTCAATAGTTGATATAGTTGGAGTTTTAACAGATAATGATTTTCAAAGTGCAAGAAATTACTGGAAAGTACTAAAACATAGACTCAAAGAAGAAGGTAATGAGTCGGTTACAAATTGTAACCAACTGAAAATGTTAGCTTCTGATGGAAAATATTATAAAACTGATGTTGCAGATACTGAGCAGATTTTCAGATTAGTTCAATCAATTCCTTCTAAAAAAGCAGAACCTTTCAAAATATGGCTTGCAAAAGTTGCTTCTGAACGTATTGAAGAAACACAAGATCCTGAACTTTCTATTGATAGAGCAGTTTTGACTTATATGCAAAAAGGATATTCTAAGAGTTGGATTAATCAAAGATTAAAAACAATTGAAATAAGAAAAGAATTATCTGATGAGTGGAATAGATCTGGTATTGATAAAAAATCAGATTATGCAATATTAACTAATGAAATAACAAAAGCTTGGTCTGGAAAGACAATTCAAGATTATAAGAAATTAAAAGGGTTGAAAAAAGAAAATTTAAGAGATAATATGACTAATTTGGAGTTAGTTCTAAATATGTTAGCAGAGGCAACAACTACTGAAATTTCAAAAAAAGAAAATCCCAAAAATTTTTCTCATAGCAAAGATATTGCGAACAAGGGAGGAAATGTTGCAGGTAATACTAGAAAGGATATAGAGGAACAAATTGGAGAAAAAATAGTAACTTCAAAAAATGCTGATGAAATTATTTTTAATAAGAAAAAAGAAATTGAAAAGATAAAATAACTACTTACTCAAATTACCAATATATACATGTTTCACACCTTCAATATTTTTAATTCTTTGAATCACATGTTGTAAATGTTCTATACTACCTGTCTCCATACTAAAACTACATTCTGTCATTTCTTTTCCTAAAGGTTTTGCATGCGCAGATTTAATTGGCGTATTAATAGCTAACAAATTATTTAAAATTTCAGCAACCAAACCAATTCTCTCTAAAGCATCAACTTTAATATCCACAATACTTTGAAGATTATCCATCCATCTCACATTAACTTTTTTTCTTCTACCAAAATTTTTCAATCCTTTTAGATAAGCACAATCCATTTTATGTATAGAAACTTTTTGAGTTTTTGTTGCATAACCAATTATATCATCCCCTGGAATTGGCCTACAGCATTTAGACAACTTAATTTCTGGTTTAACCATATTATCAACATCAATGATCCAAGCTTCAAGTTCTTTCTTAACTTCATCTTCTTTCTTAAAACTTTTTACAGGAATATTTTGTGTTGCTCTAATATATTGTTTAATTTTAGTTTTAGCTTTAGAAGTATGTACAATTTTCAACCAATCTCTAGATGGCTTTTGTGTTTTCGAAGTAATAATTTCAACAAGATCTCCATTTGCTAATTTCCATCTTAGAGGAACAAAGTGTCCATTTACTTTTGCAGCAATACATTTCTCTCCCATTTCTGAATGTACAGAGAAAGCAAAATCTAAGATTGTAGCTCCTTTTGGTAATTCAATAACTCTTCCTCTTGGTGTGAATGTAAATATTTCATCTTCAAAGAAATCAATATGTAACATATTCATAAACTCTTTAGCATCATCAGATTCTTTTTGCCATTCATTAACTTGCATCATCCAATTTAATTTTTTATCAAATTTCTGATCAGCTTTTATTCCTTTATATTTCCAGTGTGCAGCAATTCCAACTTCTGCAACTTTATCCATATCTTCAGTTCTAATTTGAATTTCAACAGGTCTTCTTGTTGGTCCAATTACAATTGTATGCAAAGATTGATAACCATTAGATTTTGGGTTTGCAATATAATCATCAAACTCTCTAGGGATTGGTGTCCATAAATTGTGAATGATTCCTAAAATTTCATAACAATGTCTAACTTCTTTTGTAATAATTCTAATAGCTCTCAGATCATAAATATCTTCAAAAGAAAGATTCTTTCTTTTCATTTTTTTATTTATACTATAGATATGTTTAGGTCTTCCAAATATTTTATACGGGATTTTACTAGTTTTAATTTCTTTATCTAAAATTTGTTTTATTTTATCAACTTCTTTTTCTCTATACTTTTGCCCCAATTTTAATTTAGATTTTATTTCACTAAAAGCTTCAGGGTTCAATTGTCTAAAAGCATTTTCTTCTAGCTCCCATTTTATTTTTGCAATTCCTAATTTATGTGCAATTGGCGCGTAAATATCTAAAGCATCGCTAGCAATTCTTCTTCTTTTTTCCTCTCTAAACACATCAATAGTTGACATATTATGTGCTCGATCTGCTAATTTAATTAAAATAACTCTAATATCTTTTATAGAAGCAAGAATAACTTTTCTAATAGATTCTGCATGTCTTTCTTCTTTAGACATATTTTTTAAAACTGTAATTTTTGTTACACCTTCAACCATATTTGCAATATTTGCACCAAATTCTTTTTTCAAATCTTCTTTAGTCACTTCAGTATCTTCAATAACATCATGTAATAATCCTGCAGAGATAGTTTCCGCATCTAATTGTAGATCTGCTAACCTAGAAGCTGTACATAATGGGTGTTCAATATATCCTTCACCTGTAGCTCTTTTTTGACCTTCATGAGCTTTTTCAGCATAATTAAAGGTTCTTTTAATTAGAGAAACTTCTTTACTTTTCAGATAAGGTTTGACCTTTTTTATTAGGTCCGAGATTTGCATACATAAATAATATTTATAACATTTATATAATATAAGGTTAAGAATTATTTAACTTATTCTTCAATTTTCTTTGTAACAGCTCTAATAATTCTTTTCATCTTTTGTAATTCTTCATAGAACCTAAATGCTACTTTTGCTTTTTCAGTTAAAAATCCTCTCATATACACTAAACTAAACAATTTCTTTCCCTCTGCACTTAATGTTTCATCAACTCTTGCTGCATTTGATAAGAACCATTCTAAATATTCAACTCTTCTTACAATAATGTTTGCATTTAATGTTCTAATTCTTGATTGTTCTAACCTGTGTACTTTCTTAAAATCCTCAACTAAAGGACCTTTTCTCATTCTTGCAACTTTTAAGAATTCATTAACTAGTGCTTTAAATCTTTGTTTAACTGATCTACTATCTTGTAATCCATTTAATCCTTTATCAAAATTTTGTAACCTTGAAAAACTTCCAAAGAAATCATCATACAAGCTTTTTCCAATTTTATTTTCTATTTCTTGATTACTATTCATAATGCTTGCAACAGAAGTAATTCTTCTATAAATTCTAAAATATTTATTTAATTCATCTGAATTCATTAATGTGTCTAGGAAAGTTGCAACACTAATTTTTCTTGAGAACACTGCTCTCTTTGCAGGCATTCTCATTTTACTTAATTCAGCTTTTATTAATATTAGATGTTGATCTAAATCAGTTAATTCTTCAACTACATTAATTTGTCTACCTGGTCCTATATATCCTGGAGGGGTTGTTCCTGGAGGTGGTGTCGTACCTGGTGGTGGAGTTGGAGTTGTTCCTGGTGGTGGAGTTGTACCTGGAGGTGGAGTTGTACCTGGTGGTGGAGTTGTACCTGGTGGTGGAGTTGTACCTGGAGGAGGAGTTGGAGTTGTTCCTGGTGGTGGAGTTGTACCTGGAGGAGGAGTTGTTCCTGGAGGAGGAGTTGTTCCTGGAGGAGGAGTTGTACCTGGAGGAGGAGTTGTTCCTGGAGGAGGAGTCGGCCCTGGTCCTACACCTCTTGGATGAATACTAAATGGTCCTCCACTTCTATTTGCAGTAGCTTCTGAATAATCACCAGTAATAGGATTATTTGAAGCATCATAAGCAAAAGCTCTAATATAACATCTATCTGAGTCAACACCTGTAGGCATTCTTAATTTTATTCTCTTTAAACTTCCAAGAATATTTGTATCTCCCATTTCTGATTTTAATAATTCTGTTTCAGCCCTTGTTGAACTTCTTCCATTTTTATACAGAACAAACATAATAGTTGCAGGGTCAACTGGAGTAGTTGTCCATCTCAATTCTACTAAGTCACTATGATAATAATTATTTCCAGAAATATTTGTAATTACTGTGAACTTAAAACCACTTGGTCTTGTTGCACCTTTAGCAAGATTTAATTCAATCTCTTTTGTTTGCATTCCAGAATCTCTTGTTGGAAAATTAACTACTACTCTATATTTTCCTCTAAACATTGGAGTGTCTGCTTTTACAGCAAACTCATTACCTGCATCATCAAACATTTTTGCACTTGATTTTTCTTTCTTATGTGTTGCCATTTTATAATATAGTATAATCTGCTCCTAAACCTGGTAAAGGTGTTCCTGGTACAACTTGAATTTGTACACTTGAATCAACATTTGGATATCTTCCTGTTGCATCCTCTGCAACAATTCTAATAAATTTAGTTTCTGATAATGGACCACCAGCATGTGTTGGTGTATATAATATATCTCCAGTAATATCTCCTACAGCATCTGTTCTTCTTCCACCTGGGATTAAATCAATTTGACCAGCTCCATAAGCTACTGTTCTTTGTCCATAAACTCTAACATTAATATTAGGTATTCCAGCTCCTGTTGCTGCATCTACAACAGAAATACCTACACTGCTCGATCCACCTGGAGGAATAGTTGTTGGAGCCCAAGCAACTAAGACATTCATAATGCTTGCTCCTCTTGTATTAACAATAATTGTTCCAGTTAAATTTGTAGGTTTAGCAAAGCCTACTAAATTATTAATTTCTACAACAAAGTCATAAGTTCCAGGAACTAAAGTTGTAATTGAAAATGCAGCTACAGCTGGATTTCCTGGTGCTGGTGCAACTGCTGCAATTCCTCCTGCAGTATCTCTAGTAACAGGTTGTGCAAATGCAATTGCTATTGAAGGATCTCTTGGTGAGAAAGTTATTTCTGCTCTAGCATTATTCAAACCATTTCCATCATTTGTAACTCCACTAGTTCCATTTCTTACTAAACCAATATTCATATCTATTGGATCACCTTCATTTACTGTAGCATTATTTGTTGTAACTCCATTAATTTGTAAACCAACATCTGGTGCAATTTGCGGTGCTCCTTTTCTAATAACATAAGGAATAATTGGTGCCATAGTTGCAGGATTAATTTCTGAATGTGTTAAAGTAACTCCAAAATCTTCTTGATAAATTCTTGCAGCACCCATTGTATATTGAACTCTTGCTGCCCCATTAACATCTGTATCTTCAGTAGTGGTATTTATTGTTCCAGTTCCAGAACTTAAAGTAAAATTAAGAGTTGCATTTTCTAAAGGTCTTCTCCATCTTTCACTTCTTCCTCTGTATACATTAACTGTAAACCATCTTGCAGGATCACCATTTTCAAATTGTATAACTCTCAAAGGACCTATTGCTCCAGTAGGAATAATAACAGGAGCTCCAGGTGCAGGCCTAGGATTATAATGTGTTAACTCTACAAAAATTCTATCTCCTCTAACCCAGTTCATAATTTGATCTTTATAATAATAAAGTAAATATCCAATTCCTAATAATAATAAAATTAATCCTATCCAAGGTAAAGCTTGTCCTAAAAAACTTAAAATATTTCCACCAAAGAAATATAAAATTAATCCTAAAGCAATTGCACCTAATAATCCAACAAACCACCAAGGGTTTCTTTTTATCCATGCAATAATTGCATCTCTTCTATCTTTATCTTTAAACAATAAATATAATAATCCGATTATTGCGGCTCCAATTAAAAATGGAATTAAGGCTTCAAGTCCACCAATTAAACTAGTAAACCAATTCCCTCCAAATCCAATACTAGAGAGTACTAATAATAATAAAAGGAATCCAAGAATCCAACCTAAACCTTTCCAAGAGAAACCACTCTCAGAGTCATCATCATCACTTGATCCACCAAATAATTTTCCAGCCAGGAAAAATAATCCAAATAATATAACTGCTAAGATTGCATACATAATCCAATCTCCAACTCCATAGAATAAGAAGAAATTCAAATCTCCTAAAAATTCGTCAACAGCTCCACCAACATATGGTAAGCCTCCAATACCTGAAGCAAACCCTGGGGTTCCTCCAACTAATAAAAATAATATTATTGTAGCAACAATTGCAATGATTAAATTAACCCAGTTAAATTTATCTTCTTCACCTTTGTAAAAAAATCCTGCAATACTATAAAAAATTATTATTGGTGCAAATAAAACAATTACCCAACCAAAAGCTGATGTCCATGTATCTGGCATCATCTTTAAAGCAATAAATGAAAAAGCGATTGCAAAAACTAAACCTTGTCTCTCTGCTTCTTCACCCCATCTCTCTTTGAAGGTTTTGTAAATCAAAGTAATAAGCATCATTCCCATCAATGCTTTAACAAAAGCTAATGTAGGATCTTCTGTTCCAAGAACAATATTCATGATAGAAGAATCTGCAGCAACAACTGACATATTCAATAATAAGAACAAGACACTATACCAAAAACCTCTTTTCATACCTCTCTTTATAATAATAAGATATTTAAATGTTTTTATTAAAATACTAAATATGTTTTACTTAAAACTATGTAAAAAGAAAGCTGCATACAAAGCAAAACCAATATCTAAGCTTCATTTAGATCTATCTAAAATAAAAAAGACTTACAAAACAAGCTTTTCAACAACTAAATTAATTGTTATAGAAACTGAAGGTTTAGAAATAATTGTTCAAGAAGATGGTGAGTTACTTTTCAAAAATTCTAAAGATAAAAAATTAATGGAAAAAGTAGCAAAAAAAATATATAAAAATGTTAAGCTGTCCACTTAACAATTTTTTCATACAACCAAATTAAGATATAGATTCCTACAAACATATCTACTAATGCCCATACTGTTCCGATAAATGTTCCAAACCATGTTGCACTATATCCTAAATAAACTGAACCTAAAACTTCTACCATTTTTAGACCATAACCTAATCCTGTTGCTAACAAACCTAATAACAAAACTGCTCCTCCCCAAAGTAAAGAACCAGCTAACGCCCATCTTTTTTTATCTATCATTTCCTTTTTTTTCTTTTTAGCCATTATTATCACCAACAAAACTTAAGACTAAGAAATATTTAAACCTTTATGCTACAGTTTTTCCTTCTAAATTAATTCTAACTGTCTTTCTTCCTCTTCTAAAATCATCTAAAGAAAAAACATTTGGGTATGCTGCATTGACAGCTTCGAAAGGAGAACCTCTAAAACCTACTCTCTCATTTTTAATTATTCTTGACAATTTTAATCTTCTAAATAAATCTTGAGTTATATGTTGTGGAATTTCTTCTTCTTCTAATTGTAAATAATCTTCTATTAACCATTTTACTGCTTTCACTGCAGTTTCTTTTGGATTATCTTCCCAAACATACTTTACATTTTTTATTGTCCAAGGTAAAATCTGTTCTGGAAAATTATCTTCAAACATTCTATAAATACTTCTTCCATATCTGTTTAATAATGTGAATAAACCAAAATCTTTTATTGAACTCTTTGTTAAAAAATTTCTAAGTCCAATTTGGTCATAAGTTTCTTCAGGTGATAATCCATCTAAAGGTATTGCTCCCTGTGAAATTAAATAATCATTTAATGCATTTATTCTAAATTCTTTTTTATCATAACTTCCTTTAGGAGAATATTTCATATTCCATGGTCTTAATTCAGGAAATTTCATTTTTAGTGCTAAGAAAGTACTATCATTGAAAACTTGGTGCAACATTCCACCTAAACCTTCATTTCTAAAATCATCTCCAATAACAGTTCCACAATCTTCAATAGAAAATATATCTCTCTTTTTTGCAAACCAAGCAACTGCATCTCTTGCTCTTCTAAATTTTAAATTAGTTTGCCAATAATTTTTTGGAACTCTGCTCCATTCCCAAGGTAAAATTTGATTAAAATATGCATCATTAACTGCCATGTATGGACTTCCAGAATAAAATATATTAAGAAAACTTATCATTCCTCTTTCCTTAAAAAAATCTTTATTAACTTTTTCGGGTATTTCTCCAAAAGGTATTTCTTCAACTTCTTCAATTACTGTTCTTATTATTTTTCTAATTGTATTTTTCGGATATCTTTCATCTACTTGTAATCCTTGAATATAATTTCTTCCATATCTACTTCTTAAATTTTCTTTTACACTTTCAACAAACTCTCTACCTATTGGCATATCTTCTTCACCAACAAAATTTTCTAATCTCCTCTCATCACTATCTGAAACAGTTTGACTAAGATAACTTAAACCTCCTCTAGGATTTCTTTTCTGTGCTCTTTCTTTTTCTTGTGTATTTCTCATAGAATTATTTATAGCAGTCCTTACATAGGCTTTTTGATCATCTGCATCTCTTTGTAAAGCTTGCCAAGCTACAATTCTTGCTTCTTGTGCATAATCTTCAATCTCAGAAGGGGTAGAAGCATAGCGTCGAGCCCTTGCTTTAATTATTGACTCAAAGGCTTCGAGTTCCATAATCTTCAAGCAATACTTTCTATTTTTAATAATATATATACCAAAGACTAGATTTGAGCTATATTAGCTCAAACCTATTCAACATTTCTTCTAATTCCCCATTCAATTCTTCAGCTCTAATAAATCCCATAAAGTCTCTATTAAAATCATACCACAGTTCAACTTCTTCTTTCAAAAAAGGACTAATTTCTGAGGTAATAATTCTATCATACAAAACATCATACATGCCTTTTACTCTTCCTGCATACAACATTTTTGCATCATCATTTAAGAGATTTACATATTCGTCTGACAACTCTAAAATTTTTACTTTCCTGAAATAATATTCTATTTGGTTTTCAGGTTCCCTTTGTTTCAAAATATTTTGTAGTTCATACATTTTCTTCCTCCCATTACAGATTTATTATTCTTAGAAATTCACTTTAAAAAAACTTTACAAGAAAAAATTGAAAACTTTTCAGCTTCACCCGAAAATTTTACTGTATTTTATATCTTCCTTTGTATTTTGACTTACCTTCAGTCCTAATAAAAACTAATTGTGCTATTCTCAAACCTTTCTTCAAAGTCAGAGTATTATTTGACATATTTTTAATTTCAAACATTTGTCTATTCTTTACTCCAGGGTGTACAACAAAAGCAGTTGCATGTACAACAATCCCCATTCTTGCAAACCTTGATCTTCCTGAAAGAAGCCCACATATATTATCTGGCAAACTAATTTTCTCTTCACTCATTCCAAGAACAAAGGCACCTGGCATTAATGTAATAGCTTTTGCTTTAATTTTTTTAGTATATTTTTTATAATCTGTTTTATTATTCAAGGTAATATTTTTATTCTTTCCAAAAACCCAAAATTCATCATCTAAACAGATATCTAAAGAAGCATCTCCTAAATTTTTAGCTCTATAGGGTTTAACTTTTATTTTCCCTTCTTTAATTTCTCTTTTTATCACTTCTTTTGTCAAAACCATTAATAGACTTCAAGAAAAATAACTTTTTAAACTTATTCTTTATTTCATTATGTATGTATGAAGAACTTTCAAAAGGATATGATGAACTTTATGGTGCTGAGCAACTAAAAAAGATTGAAATAATCAAACCTTATCTTAAGGGTAAAATTTTAGATCTTGGTGCTGGTACTGGTATCCTTGCAAAACATTTTCCAAATGTAACTTCTTTAGAACCTTGCAAAGAAATGTTAGATCAGGCTCCTGAGCCAAAAGTCTTAGCAAAAGCTGAAGAGATTCCTTTTGAAGATAATTCATTTGATACTATTGTTTCTTTAACAGCATTACACCATTGCGACATTGACAAAGTCATTTCAGAAATTAAAAGATTAAATCCCAAACATTTAGCATTAACTTTACTAAAGAAAAGTAAGAATTGTAAAAGCTTTACCAAAAAACTTCATGAAAATTTTAAATTAAAAGAAATTGATGAAGGAAAGGATTTAATTTTTATTCAAATAAATTAAAGAATTTACCTTCCGCTTTTTGAGTATGTTTTCCAGGTGAAGGAATACCAACTTTTCCATCGCTTGTTTTCCCAATAACATATCCTAGTTTACCACTTTTAACAGCAGCTCTTCCAGCTTTTCTTTGAGTCATTGCTTCTACTCTATTTATCTCTGCTAAAGTTCTCTTTCTAAAATCAGCAATACTTTTTTCTCTATTTTCAAAGGTTATTGAAGGTTTTTTATTTTTTGCACTCTTCGGATCATAAAGTTTAATTTTTTCTTTTGGTCTATCTTTTTTATTTTTAAACATTGCAGAACTCTCAATGAAATCATCTCCTTCTTCCATAATTGGTCTACCTTTAGGATAAACTCTTGCATACAACATATAACTCAAACCAACTAGGAATAGTAACGCAACCATAGTATAAATCCATCCAACACCTGTTCTTTCTTTTCCATTATCTACATTAACATCATCTAAATCAGTAACACCCATTCCTGTAGGGAATATTAAACTATAAACACCAGTAGGGATCTCTTCATTTAGGTCTACTTCTAAAGTTTCTCCTGGATCAAGGTTTCTACTTTTTTTAACAATAAAATCTTTATTATCTCCTTCAATCTCAATTTCAATATCATCTGTATATCTTACATTTCCAGTATTTTGAATATACAAAATTCCATTAACTACATTATAATCTAAATTTTCAACAATTCCAACATTAATAACATCTTCATCTTCTAATATAATTTCACCTTCATAAGTACTTTTTATTGACCAATCTCCAGCTTCACTAAATTCAGGAATCATAAATAAAAATTCTTCACCAGAATACAAATACTGTTCTGCTGCAATTCTTCCATTTGCATTATAAACTTTCACAAAAATATTCCCTTCATCCATAAACTCTCCAGTTTGATCGTACAAATTTACTGTAATAGCAATCTCCTCCCCAGGCATTACTTCATCAACAGGAATAATATTTGAAACTTCACTTGCTAAAGCGCTAACTCTTAATCTTGTTGTAGTTGAACCTTCATTCCCATAAGAGTCTTTTGCAGTAACTTTTAATTGGTGTTCTCCAGTTTCAATATTATCTTTAGTCCATAGATCATATGTATATTGGCTATCTGATAATTCTGCACTAAATAAATCTCCATCTAAATAAATTTCAATACTTCCAGTATCAACATAATCTTTTGTTACTGTTTTAACATTTCCATAAACATTAATATGTTCTCCAGGTAAAATTGTATTTATATTGGTATTAACAAAAACATGTAATTCACTCTCTACTGAGAATTTTTCAACTTTTTCAAAATATTGTTTATTACCATAACTATCTCTCACAATAATATTAACATTATAATCACCTGCATATCCAGATAATAACTCATAACTATAATCAATTTCTCCATCAATTACTTCCATAATTCCAACTAAATATTCTTCACCTTCTTCATTAGCAAAATATAATTCTGCATTTCCATTAATAGTATCTCCATCTAATTGACTAATTGTTCCAGTAATTTTCAAAGTTTCTCCTAATTGTAATTCATCTTCTTCTAAACTAAACTTTCCGTTCAAATCAGTTGTAACTTCAAAGTTTGATGATCTTCCATTATCTACAGAAACACCACTAGTTAAAAGATCTAATTCTAACCAACATAATCCTTTCAAACTAGAACTAACAATAACGCTTGGTAAACTCAATTCAAACAAATAAACTTCTTCATCTTTTTTTAAGTCTAAACTTATAGACTGTAAATTATATTTTTGACCATCACAAACAAATGATGTCTGTAAATAGCCTGAAAATTCTTCATCGGCTTTTATAGTTCCAAAAACAGCTATTTCATCACCAATGTTATATTGGGTATTTAATTCGTCGAATTCAACAGTTGCAGAAACACATTGTGTTAAAACAAGTATAACAAATAGGAATATCACACTCTTTTTCATCTTAAATAAAAGTATACTAACTTAATATATAAAGTTAACTATGCTTTCGAGTAACAGAGAAAGTTTTAAATACCTTGTTTAAATTTTAAACTGACATGGAGATATCTGAAAAGCTAGAGAGCCTAAGACATAGTGCAGCTCATCTATTGGCACAAGCAGTAAAAGAACTTTATCCAGATGTTAAACTTGGTATTGGTCCAACAATTGAAAATGGTTTTTATTATGACTTCTTAAAAAATGAACCTTTCACTCCTGATGATCTAAAAACTATTACAAAAAAAATGAGGGAATTATCTAAACAAAAACTTCCTATTGAAAAAAAAGAATTAAGTGAAAATGAAATAAATGAATTCTTAAAAGAAGAACCTTTGAAAAAAGAACTTTATGATGAATTAGAAAAAGGTAAAGCAACATTTTATGCACAAGGAAAATTTATTGACCTATGTAAAGGACCTCATTTAGAAACTACTAGAGAAGTTAGAAATTTCAAATTAACAAGAGTTTCCGGAGCTTATTGGAGAGGGGATTCAAAAAATGTTCAATTACAAAGAATTTATGGTGTAGCTTTTGAAACAAAAGAATCTCTTGATGATTATAAAAAAATGTTAGAAGAAGCTGCAAGAAGAGATCATAGAAAATTAGGAAAAGAACTTTCTTTATTCTCCATTCATGATGCAGCACCAGGTATGCCTTTCTTTCACGACAATGGTACTTACATTTATGAAAGGTTAAAGGAATTCATGCTTCAAGAAATGAGAAAATTAGATTATGAAATTAATTTAACTCCTATAATATTAAACAAAGATCTTTGGTTACAATCTGGCCATTGGGATCATTACAAAGAAAATATGTATTTTACAACAATTGACACTAAAGATTCTGCAGTAAAACCAATGAACTGTCCAGGTAATTTATTAATCTTCAAAACAAAATTACATTCTTACAAAGAGTTACCAATAAAAGCTGGTGAGTTTGGTTTAGTTCATAGACACGAACTTTCAGGTGTTTTATCTGGTTTATTTAGAGTTAGAGTTTTTACTCAGGATGATGCACATGTTTTTTGTACAAATGATCAACTAAAAGACCAAATAATTGAACTTATAGAATTAGTTGATAGAGTTTATTCAACTTTTGGTTTCAAATATGATATTGAACTTTCAACAAAACCTGAGAAAGCAATGGGTAATTCTGATTCTTGGAAAGTAGCTGAAGAATCACTTTCTGCTGCACTAAAAGAAAAAAAATTAGATTTTAAAGTTAACGAAGGTGATGGTGCTTTTTATGGTCCCAAAATTGATTTCCATGTTAAAGATGCAATTGGTAGAAGTTGGCAATGTGGAACTATTCAACTTGATTTTCAAATGCCTGAGAAATTTGATTTAACTTATGAAGGTAAAGATGGAAGAAAACACAGACCTGTAATGCTTCATAGAGCAATTTATGGTTCTCTTGAAAGATTCATGGGAGTATTAATTGAACATTATGCTGGAAGATTCCCTATGTGGTTAAGTCCTTTACAAGTAAAAATCTTAACAGTAACTGACAGAAATGTAGAATTTGCAGAAGAGTTAGCTCAAAAAATGAAAAATGCAAATTTAAGAGTTGTTATTGACGATAAAAATGAATCTATTGCAAAGAAAGTTAGAAATGCAATCAAAGAAAAAGCTAACTATATAATTACAATTGGTGATAAAGAATCTGAAAAAAGAACTTTAGCTGTAAGAGATAGAGAAGCTAATGTTGAACACGATCTTGACGTAGACAAATTTATCTCTAAATTAATCCACGAAGTAAACACAAAAAAATGTTAGATGACTTAAAAGAATTTCTTAAAGAAATTGGAAATGTAGAAGGAAAATATTTAGTTTCTTGTTTTTATCAAGATGATAATTGGAAGGTTGATTTTTTCGATTCAAAAGAACACAAAATTTATACTTATACAAAAGTAGAGGGTAAGATTGTAATAAATAAGGATGACATTTTTCAAAAAGAGAACAAAGAACTTGAAGTTTTAGACATTGAAAAAATAAAGATAGGAAAATTAGAAGCTTTAGATAAATTATCTGATCCTAATGGAAAAATGATTTTAATTTTACAAGTTATCGACTCTAAAGTTGTTTGGAATATTACTATAATCACACCTGAATTTAATATTTTAAATACTAAAATAAATGCAGAAAATGGTGAAATTTTAAATGAAAGCAAAGAAAGTATTTTTTCTTTCAAGAAATCTCAATAATTTTTCTTTTACTTGTTAATCCTGACTTTATTTTAACATCTTTCTTAAAATATTTTTTTGCAATTTTTACAAGTTCTTGGTTAGCTTTCCCTTTCTCTGGTTCAGATTTTAAATAAGCTATATAATCTTCTCCTTCTTTAATAATTTCAGACCTTCCAGATTTAACTTTTACTTTAATTGCAATTCTCATTTTACAGAAATAATTCCTGGTCTTCTTTTTTTCTTTCTCTCTTCTTCTTCATTATGTCTAAAAGAATCCATCTCTTTTACTCTTTGAGCATAGGTTTTACCTACATCTTGTTTTTGGTCTTGATGATACATAGAATCTTGTCTTTCATAAGTTAATTGCTCCGTTTCTTTTTTATATTTGTCTTCACCTATGCCTAAATTTTCTTCTTCAACAATTTTCCCTAATCCTTTTCTCACATTTCTTTTTCTATCTTCTTCAATAATTTCTTCTTCACTAACTTTAATTTCACCTAGAACTCTCTTTGGTTTTTCTTTTTTCTTTATTTTTTTTTCTTCTTCTTCCACAAATCTTCTAATTATTTCTTGTCTTTGCTCTTTACTTAATTCTTTTTCTACTTCCTTTTTACTCAAAATCTTTCTTAATAGTGCAACAGTAAGATACTTATCATCAACCATAGTTAATTACTAATTCTTCCTTAAATATATAGTTTACCTATTATATCTCGATATTTACACCAACAGGACAATGGTCAGAACCCATAACTTCATTTAGAATAAATGCTTTTTTTACTTTCTCTAAAATATTTTTTGTAACATAAAAATAATCTAATCTCCATCCAACATTTCTCTCTCTAGCTCTGGTTCTAACCGACCACCAACTATACTTTACAGTTTCGGGATGAAAATGTCTAAATGTATCAATCAAACCTTTTTCTTCAAATTTATCTAACCAATCTCTTTCTTCTCTCAAAAATCCAGAAACTTTATCATTTCCTTTAGGCCTTGCTAAATCAATTTCATTATGTGCTGTATTTACATCTCCACAAATAACTAAAGGTTTTTTTTGTTTACTACAAAATTTCAAAAAATGATCATAAAAATCTAACTTATACTTTAATCTTTCATCACTCATTTTTCCATTTGGATAATAAATATTCATCAAAATAAATTTTTCATATTCTAATACTAAAGCTCTACCTTCTTTATCAAACTCAGAAACACCAAACCCTTTTTTCACTGACAAAGGTTTTATTTTTGTATAAACACAAACTCCACTATATCCTTTTCTCTCAGCAGAATTAACAACTAAATGGTAATCTTCAATATTATTTATTGTATCTGGAATTTGTTCTTCCATTGCTTTTATTTCTTGCAAACAAATTATATCTGGATTTTTTTTCTCCATAAACTCAAGAAAACCTTTTTTTTCAATAGCTCTAATTCCGTTAATATTCCAAGATAGTATTTCCATTCATACCTCTATAGTATTTTTCTTAATCTTACAATTTTTCTAGCATATTCATTTCCTAACTGTTTACCCATCTCACTACCAATTATACCTTGTTTTTCAAGAACTACATTTAATTTTCTAATCCTTTTACCAAATTTATTTCTTAATCTCTTTTTGATAATACCTTTTTTAATATTATTCCAATTATTTTGAAATTGTGTTCTTAATTTAACTTCATAGCTATTAATCTCTTTTGAAAGTTTATCTATTTCTTTTTTTATTTCTTTATGACTTGCAGTTAAACTTAAACCGAATATCCATGTTCCAAATACCATATAACTAATTATATTCTTTTCTTTCTTATAAACTTTCTCATCAAAAGCTTTATATTTAGATAATAATTCTTCACATCTATGTCAGAAAAAGAATATTATCTTAAAGTTGGAAAAATTCACAAAGAAGTCTGTGAAAAAGTAAAACCCTTAATTAAACCTGGAGAAAAATTATTAGATATAACAAAAAAAATAGAATCTATTATTCAAGAATATGATGTTTCTTTAGCTTTTCCAGTAAATTTACAATTAAATAATTTAGTCCATTACACACCTTTACCAGAAGATGAAATAGTTCTGAAAGATGATGATTTAGTAAAAGTTGACATTGGGTTACATATTGATGGTTATATTGCTGATGGAGCTTTCACTGTAACTTTTGATAATAATTATCAAGACATGGTTGACTTCACTGAAAAAACTTTGAAAAAAGTTTTAACTGATTTAAAACCAGGAATGTTAATTTCAGAAATTGGAAAACGACTTGATGAAGAAATGAAAAATTCTAAATATAAAATTATTAGGAACTTACAAGGTCATCAATTAAAACAATGGGAATTACATTCAACAAAATCTGTTCCCGTTTTCAAAACTGAAAGTAAAAACAAATTAGAAATTGGTGAAGCTTATGCTGTAGAGATTTTTATTACTGACGGTGATGGCTGGATAAATGCATCAAACAAGGCTTTAATTTATGCAATAACCAAAGTAACTGTTCCTGTAAGAAATCCTAAAGTGAAAAAATTAATTTTAGAAATTAAAAAAAGAAGAAAATCTTTTCCTTTCAGTGAAAGATACATTTATGATCATTTAAAATATTCAAAAGTTGATTTTTTCTTACTCAAAAAAACAGAAAATATTTTAGAGTATCCTATTCTTGTTGAAAACCCAAATTCAAAAATTGCACAATTTGAAGATGTTATTTTTGTAGACGAGAAAGAAGTTATTATTACAACAAAATAAAAAACTTTATAAACTCTATAACTCCTTTATTATATTAATTTAAAAGAGGTTAAAAAAAAATGGGATTAAAATCATGGGCAAAAAAAAGATTTTCTAGACAAGGTAAATGGGAAGCAATAGCAGATGCACCATTAACATCAGAGTGGAGCGACATATCTGAAACAAGACAAGCAGAAGTACTTGAAGCAGGATTTGTTCCATTACAAAGAGCATTAGATCAAGTTGAAGGTGAAATTAACTTACAAAAAAGTTTAGTTAACAAACAACTTTCTTCAACAGATAATGCATTTAGATCATTAATTCATACATTCAAAGAATTAAAATCTTTTAGAGTAGAAATGATACATCATTTTGCAATTGGTTTAGCTGTTTTAGAAAAAGGAAGAGCTCTTCAACAATTAGCAGTAAAGTTTTTTTCTCCTAACTTTCCAAAAGGAAAAAAGGCAAATGAGGATGTTATTGCAATTTCATCTCAGTTAGATTCTGAATTAGTAACATATGAAAAAGATCTTTCCAATTTTAATGCAAAAAAAAGAATTAGAGATCTTAAAGCTTTAGAAAAAAGATTAGTTCTTGAATTAAGAGCTTTAACTAAATTTTATGAAAGACATGTTGATTACGAAAGAGGTCAATTAATACAAATTAGGGATTTTAGAGAAACTGCTGATAGTCTTAAGAAAGGAGCAAAGAGTCCTAGACTAAAAGGAAAGACTCATGCAAAAGCAACTCAGTTAGCTAGAGAACATTTACAAAGAGTTAACGACAGTTTAAGAAAGGCTTCAAGAGTTAGAAACTGGTAGTATTAAACTGCCACATAACCTCTTTTTTTTATTCTTTTTTCTTCTATTTGACTTAACAGAACTAAATTTCCAACTTCTTTAATCATTCTACTTTCTTCAACTAAATCTTGAATACTTGGATATGACATAGCTACACTACTTTCTTTTAATTTTCCTCTAAGTGCTTGAACAACATTTTCTGTATTCTCTGGATAACTTAATATTTGAGGTTTCATATCTCTAACTTTTTTTGCTTCTCCTATACTAACAAGTCTATCAATACCCTTATATAAAAAATTAATTCGCATAATTCTTGTAACTCTATCCATTGCTTCTAAAACTTTTGTATCTCTTGCATATCTATTTCCATAAGGGAATAAATCCCAAAAAAACTTTTCTTTATGTTCTTGAGTTGGACCTTCAACTAATCTAACATTTTCAAAATCATTTAAACTTGTATAAACTTCTAATTCAATTGGTAAAAAAGTAAACATAGGAGGCATATAATCATTATCTTTATGTTTAAAAGTTACATACACTAATCCTAAACCATGAGCTAATCTAACTTCTTCATCAGGTTTTGCAACAAAATCATAAAGAATATCTTCATCAACAAAAATTGTTTCCTTTCCTTTAAGCATTTCCCTATCTTCTTCACATTCAGCTTGGTTAGGGGAAAAGATCAACAAATTTTCATCAACATATATGCTCATTTATAACAACTCCAATATATAGTTTTAAAGGCCTTATTTATAAGTTTTACCCAAATCTTCTTGAAAGCCTTTCAAGGGCAAATCTAACAAGTTTTATATACAAATAAGTAATTATATTTAGAATATGATAACCAGATTCAAGAAAATCACCATAATTAAGCTCAGAACACCTGAAAAGAGCATAAACAAGGAGATTCAGTGGTTTTCACAGTCTTTGGGACTATTCACACAAAGGGATAAAGACAAATCTTGCTTCAGAATTTTCTTAGAAATCATAAAAACCAAGAAACCTCAATCTTCTGATGAATTAGCATACAAATTAAACCTTAGTAGAGCTACTGTAATTCACCATTTAACAAAATTAATTGCTTCTGGTATCGTTGTAGTTAACGACAATAAATATTCTTTGAGAGCAAAAAACCTAGAATCTACTTTGAAAAAAATGAAAGCAGACTTTCTTTCAGCTTACGAAGAAGTTGAAGAAGTTGCAAAAGAAATAGATAAAAAAATAGGTTTATAATGTGTGTTTTTCATGCACTGTTGTATAATTATGCATTTCATCTACACTAAACCATAAACCAATTTCATAATCTGCATCTTTTTTATTCGCTGAAGCATGTATCATATTCTTTACAGCAACTTTATTCTTATCAGCTAATGCATAAGTATAGTGTGCAAAGTCTCCTCTAATAGTACCAGGTGGAGCTTGTTTAGGTTCTGTTGGTCCAACCATTTTTCTAATATTCTCAATTACATTTATACCTTCAAGTACAAAAGCAATAACAGGTCCATTGGTCATAGATTTAACATTCCCCATTAAAATTTCAATACCATGTCTTTCTTCAACATCATAATAATGCTTCTTAAAAAATTCACCATCTGCCCAAATCATTTTCATTCCGACAATTTTATATCCTACTCTTTCAAACCTTGTGATTATTTCTCCACAGAATCCTCTCTGCACACAATCAGGTTTTAATACAACTAAAGTTCTTTCGATCATTTTATTTTCTCCTAAAATTAATAAGAAAGACTAATTTAATCTTTATAAAATTTATCTAATAACATAACCATCTAATTCTTCATTTACAAAATAAGTTTGACTTACAAATCTAGAAGATCTTCTTGATAATTCTCCTTTTAATGCATCCCAAGTATCATATTTTAAAGATAAATCTAGTAACTGTATTAATAGATAAGTATTATTTGCTGATTCTCCAGTTTGTTTATCTGCAATAATAGCTTTATTACTATCTGCAATACTTGCAGCAAACTTTGCACTTGTACATCCACCTAAAAGATAAATTGCATTTGGAGATTGGTATGATTCAGTTTGATTATATAATATTGGCATATCATCAACATGGCCTCTTAATGTAATTAATTGATAACCTCCATCAACTTGAGGGATTGTTTGTCCTCTAACTACAATTTTTATTTTTACAGCTTCTCTTCTTGCTGTAGAACCAGTTCCTCTAACTTTGTAATTATTAACTTCATAAATACTACTATTTCTTGTAACAGAAAATTTAGCTCTTGCACTTCTTCTACTATTTCTTGATTTTAAAGTTTGTATAACTCCAGCTCTTTCTCCTTCATCTGCACAATAAATCAATACATTATATATATTTTTAAAATTATTAAATTCTGAAACTCTTTTTATCTCAATAGGCTGAGAAGCAACATATTCTCTTGTTACAGGTATAGTTTGAGTATCTGGAACAGTAGCATCACCACAAGCAATTAATCCAAATAATGCACCAACTAAACATAATCTTAATTGTGGTTGTAATTTTAATCTTGCTCTAAATAAGAAACTTCCTTTATATTTCTCTAAAGCTTTCTTTGCAGAACTCCAAACCTTTTTTTCTTCTTTACTTAAAGCTCTCTCTAAAACTCTCTCAAATTCTAAAGCTTGTACACTCTCTGTATTCAATGCATCTTCTAATCTTTGCATTGCTTGTTCTTCTCTATTTTCATCTCTTTCTTGAATATTAATTTGATGTTTCAGTATAATTTTAAAAGCTTCTAAATCTGCAATTATTTCTAACAATCTTTGTTCTAATCCATGAAACTCTGTATCATATTTAGCTGTTTTTCTAACTAAGAATATTTTTCTATAAAGATTAATAATATTATTTAATTGTTTAACATAAAAATCAATCTCACTAACTTCTTCACCCAATACTAAAAATATACTCCTACCTGTAACTTTTTTCTTTTTTGCTTCTAATTTATTTATATTTTTAATAGTTTGATCTAAAGCTTTTAGGATCTCTGTACTTCTTGCAACAATATATAGTTCGAACTTCTCACCCATCAATATATTTCAAAGAAACTGACTTTATAAAATTAACTAAAAAATAAAAAGAATTATTATTTTTGTGAAGTAACCCACTTCTGTTCTCTAGCCTTTCGACCTAACTTAATAAGATTTTTTTCACACTTGTTTGAACAAAAATCAGCTGTTTTACCAGATTTATAGACATAGATAGTTCTACTCCCAACAGGAATATTTTTCTTACAATATGTACACTCAACCATTTTATCTCTTACCTCTTGTTAACTTTCTAGCTTCAATTTCTGTTTCTCTAAGCATTAAAACATCTTTAACTCTAATTGGTCCACGAACATTTCTTGTTAAAACTTTATTAGCATCTCTACCGTCTAAAACTTTACATCGAACTTGAATAACTTCTCCTCTAGTACCTGTTCTACCTACAACTTCCTCAACTCTAGCAGGAACAGCATTACTAAACAAGGACTTACTCTGTCCTTTATCCTTTTTCTTGTCGTCTTTCTTATTCTTTGGAGCCATCTTCTTCGCCTAGTGCTTTTTCTATTTGTTTTAATACGGTCTTTGCATTTCCTTCTTGTACAATAGCAACTGCACTTGAACCTACTGGCAATCCAGCAGCTCTTCCTAGTTCAACTTTACTAGGTACTTCAATATACAATGCTTTTTTGTCTTTACATAAATGCTTCAGATGCATAATAACTTCAGGTGGGTTTGTATCTTTTGCTACAACAACTAACTTTGCAATTCCTTTTTCAATTGCTTTTGTTGCTTCATTAGAACCTTTTCTTATTTTTCCACCACTAGCCTTAGCCATTTCAATTGCTTCATAAGCTTTTTCTACTAATATTTTTTCATCCATAATAAATAACCTCCTATCATCGGTTTGATAACTATTCCTAAAAATTAACCATTTATAAAGCTTACTATAATAAAAAATAAGAAATTGAGAGGATTATCTCCTTCTCTTTTTTTTGGTCTTTCTTTTAACTGTCTTTTTAGCTGCTTTTCTCTTTTCTTTCTTTTTAGTCACTTTCTTCTTCACTGCTTTTCTCTTTACTTTCTTTTTAGTCACTTTTTTCTTCACTGCTTTTCTCTTTACTTTCTTTTTAGTCACTTTCTTCTTCACTTTCTTTTTCACTGCTTTTCTTTTAACTTTTCGCTTTTTCCCTTTTTTAGATTCTCTTCTTGCTTCAGCTTCTAATTTCTTTAGCTCTTTTTCTAGCATTTCCAAACTTTTCTTAGAAATAATCATAGCTTCTTTACCAGCTAATTTAATTCCCTTCTTCATTTTTCTTTCTAGTTTTGGAGCATTTCTTCTCATTACTTTTTCTTCTTTTTTACCTTTTCTTACTAATCTATTTCCTGCTTTCTTTGCTTTTCCCTTAACTAATGAACTAGCACCTAACCCAGCAAGACCTATTTTTTTCAAAATTCTACGCATTTAAAGTTCACCTCCTTTTTGTTCACGAATAATCGAAATTGTTAAAGCCATAGACAACATACATGCAATAAGTACAAGCAACCATGCCATCAATGGTACACCCAATAACATTGGTGGAATTCCAGATAAAATAATTAATCCAGCACCAACAACTAAACTACCAATAATTAATCCTAATGTTACTCTATTACTTGAAGCATCTAACTCTCTTGTAAAATGTTTCAAGTCTTGGTTATCAATATCTACTTTGACTGTAGCTCCTTTCTTGAATATATACATTAGACTTCTTAAATCTTGCGGAAATTTTTTCATACTTGATGAAAATTTAAATGCACCTTTCTTAAAATTGTGAAATAAATTTGAGGGTTTATTTTGTTCTACTAACAATTTCTCAACTTGTGGTGTACATATTTTTACAAAGTTTGCTTGAGGATATAAGCTTCTTCCAAAAGCTTCTGTTGTAATAACTGCCTTTGTTAATAATACAAAGTTTCCAGGATATTCAATATTATATTTTCTTGCTAACTCAAAACTATTTGTAAAGAATGAAGCCATATTTATTTGACTAACTTCACTTCCATGATATGGTGACCAAGCTTCAAAGATATCTTCTTTAAATTTCATTTCATCAATATCTCCTGGAATAACACCAATGTCCAAGAAACTTTGTGCAAGCATATCTAAATCTCCTTTCACCAATCCTATTAACATCATCTCAACACTCATTGCTAAGTCCGGAGAAATTCTTCCAACTATTCCAAAATCTAAGAATGCAATTTTTTTATTATCCATTAAAAAAATATTTCCTGGATGTGGATCAGCATGAAATATGTGCATATTAAAAACTTGATCAATAAATGATCTGTATACTAAGAGTGTTAATCTTTTCTTATCTTTTTCATCTAATTTTTTCATTTCAGAGATTTTCTTCCCATCAATGAATGTCATTGTAACTACTCTAGAACTAGATTGCTCCCAATATACTCTTGGAATTTTAAAATAATGACTATACTTATATTTCTTAAAGAAGATATCAATGTTTTTCGCTTCTAATTTAAAATCTAATTCTTTTTTAGTATAGTTTTCAAATTCTTGAACAATTCTTCTTGGTTTAAACCTTCTTAAATTTTCAATTCTTTCTTCAGCTTGTTCAGCTAAATAATATAAAATATCAACATCACTTTTAAATATTTTTTTAATATCTGGTCTTTGAATTTTTACTGCAACCCATTGTCCACTTTTCAATCTTGCTTTATGTACTTGTCCAACTGAAGCTGCTGCAATAGGTTCTTTTTCAAATTCCATAAATACTTTATTTATTGGTTTCCCAAAATCTTCTTCAATAATTTTTTTAACTTTAGAAAAAGCAAAAGGTTTTACACTATCTTGTAATTTTGCAAATTCATCACAATACTCTTGTGGAATTAAATCTGATCTTAATGAAAGCATCTGAGCTAATTTTACAAAAGCTCCTCCAGCTTCTTCCATTGCCTTTCTTAATCTAACTGCATGAGTGCTTCTACTTTTCTTACTTTTTTTCTTAGAAATTTGTTTTTCAAATGGTAAATGTGATCTGAATCTTAGCTCATCAACAATTTCTTCAAATCCATAAGTAAATAAAATATTAACTATCTGTCTTAATCTTGAGAAACTTCTGATAGCTTTTACTAATGACATATATTATTTAACACCAATTTAGTTTATATACTTTTTTATTAAAATAAATTTAAAGGTAAAATCCAACTAAGAACTACAAAGCTTATAGCCATTCCTAAACTTATAAAATAAACTAGCTTATTCCATCTAAGAACTTTCTTTCCATCTAATATCCAGAAAGGTAAAAGATTAAACAACGCTAACCATGAATTTATCAAATATCCAAAAGCAAATATTCTTCCAATGAACCCTTCTTGTATAAAGAAAAATAAAGCTAAGAACATTAGTGCAAATACTAAATTAACTGCAGGTCCAGCTATAGAAATTTTTCCATTTCTTTCTTTACTAACTCTTCCACTAATCATTACTGCTCCTGGTGCTGCAAATACAACTCCTAAAAATGAAATAATTATTGCTAAAAACAACATATAATTATCTGCTCTAAATTCTGCAAAGCATCCATATTTTTGTGCAACAAATTTATGTCCTAACTCATGAAACAAAAATCCTGTACCAACAGTTATAGCTGCTAATATAACATTCAATAAAAAATCAACTCCAAAAATCCCTCCACTTAATACAATTGCAAAAGCTATAGAAATAACAATCCAAGCTTTAGCTAAATCTCTAATCTCAATTTTTGAAAATTTTATTTGCATATTAGAATAAATTCCAACTTCCTTTATAAATCTTCCATAAGCTTTTTAAATTAAACTTTCTGGGGATATACTATGAAAATCATCATTCCAGTAGCAGGTAGAGGAACTAGAGTTCAGCCTCATACTTTTTCAAAGCCGAAGCCTTTATTCAAGATTGCAAACAAACCTGCTATCTGTCATATTATAGATAAATTAAAAGTTCTTGACATTGAAGAAATTATTCTTATTGTTGACAAATTTAATAGTGATGCATTCAAAGAAATGATGCCAAAATTATATCCTAATTATAAGGTATCATATGTTCTTCAAGAAAAACCTGAAGGTCCAGCTCATGCTTTATGGTTAACTAGAGATTTAATCAAACAAGGTGACAAAGTTTTAATTAATTTCTGTGACACATTATTTGAACATGACATGTCTTTCTTAAAAAACTTAGATCCTCAATATGATGGTCTTATTTTTGTAAAAGAAGTTGAAGATTATAGAAGATTTGGAGTTGTAGTTGCTGAAGATAATATTATGAAGTTAATTGTAGAAAAACCTGATCAGCCAGTTTCAAAGTTAGCTAACATTGGAACTTATTTTTTCCAAGATGGATATGATTTAATGCAATCTCTTCAAAAAATGATTGACAAAGATCTAAAAGTAAAAGGAGAATATTATTTACCTGAAGCTTTTATGTTAATGATTTATGAGCAGAAGAAGATATTTGTTCAAGAAGTTGATGAATGGCTAGACACTGGAAAAATTGAAACTATTCTAGATACTCACAAAAGAATTTTGAAAGGTGAAAATATTCAAGGTGAAAATGTAACTTTAGAAGATACTAAATTAGAAGGAAATGTTGCAATTGCAAAAAATTCAACTTTAAAAAATTGTAATATTAAAGATTCCATTATTGGTGAAAATACAACCTTAGAAGGATTAGAAATTCACGATTCAATTATTGGTGACAATGTAGTAATTAAAAAAGGGGGAAAAATATTTAATGTGGGGGATAAGTCCACAATTTTTTAATCCTATGAAAGTAATAATACCTATAGCAGGGAAAGGAACAAGAGCTCGGCCTCATACTTATTCAAAGCCTAAACCTTTTCTACCTTTAGCTGGTAAAACTGCAATTGATTTTTTAATTGAACCAATTTTAAAATTACATACTGAAGAAATAATAATTGTTCACGATAAATACACTGAAGATTTTGTTAAAGACTTTTTTATAAAAAAATATCCTCATATAAACATTATTTATGTTTTACAAAAAGATCCTAAAGGTACAGCTGATGCAATTTATCAAGCAAAACCTTACATCAATGAAGAAGAAGATATTTTAATTGCTTATTGTGATACTATTTTTAAGAATGGCCTCTCAGAAATTATCAAAAAACCTTGTGATGGAGTTATATTTGCAGTTAAAGTAAAAGATCCTGAGAACTATGGTGTTTTAGAACATAATGAAGGGGTAATAACTTCTCTTGTTGAAAAACCCAAAGAACCAAAATCAAATTTAGCAAACATTGGTTTATATTATTTTAAAGATGGCTATACTTTCATAAATAAATATGTAAAAAAAGTAATTGATTCTGGTCTAAATGAAAAAGGAGAATATTACTTAACTGATGCATTTCTTTATATGATTGAAGACGGTAAAAAGCTTTTAGCAGAACCTATTGATTATATTGATACTGGAACTGTTGAAAAAATTATTCAAGCAAATATTTGTTTACTTGACGGAAAAACAATTCAAGGACATAATGTTCAAATTGAAAATTCTGAGATTGGAGAAAATGTTTCCATTGGAAATAATACTATAATTAGAAATTCCAAGATAAAAAATTCAATCATTGGTTCAAATTCTACAATTGATGATATGGAAATAGAAGATTCCTTAATTGGAGACAATGTAAAATTAAAGAAAGGAAAAACTTTCAATATTGGTGATTCTTGTTGTATTTCTTAATCATGTGTATAAACAAACAACATTTTTTCTTTATCATCTAACCTACAGAAGAATAATCTTTCAAACTGTACAACTTCTCCTTCTTTCAAATTCTTTAAAGCTTTTTCACCTTTTCCAACAACTTTTGTTCCATCAGCCATCAATACTTCAACATCTATTGCATCCTCGACTGGAACTGCATGAATAATCTTAGCTTTTAGATCTGCACTATAATCTTGAGATATAAACTTTCCATCCTTAAAATTAAAAATATGCATAAATCTATAAGTTTTATTTGGATCAATTGGGTCTTGCACATAAAACTCATCATTAACTTTTAATCTTCTCTCACCAAATTCTTTATTACTTGGATGATTTGGAACATCAACTTGTTTTAGTTCATGTTCAACTTTAACTATTTCAGGATCTTTTACAAAGAAGAATCTTTTAGTTTCGTTATCAATTAATTTTCTATTTATTGAAGCAACAACTGACCAATCTATATTCGTAGCATTTGTTGACAACCCAACTTCTAAAGTTAATTCATACAAAGTTTCAGGTCGAATTCCTCTTCTCATTAAACTTTTCAAAGTTATTAATCTTGGATCATCCCAACCATCAACTTCTTTCTTTTCAATCATTTCTCTAATAACTCTTCCTTGTGTAGGAAATCCAACAATAGACATTCTTCCATACTGCACAACTTCTTGAAGTTTAAATCCTAATAAATTTTTAATATAATCTTGCAACTCAATTCTCATCTTTCCAAACTCACTACTTCTAAAAATATGAGTCACTCCAGTAAGCTCTTCAGCAACTGCACTTTCAAAATCATACATTGGCCAAATTTTATATTTATCGCCTTGTAAACAATGGTTTTTATCACTAATTCTAAAAATAACAGGATCTCTCATTACTGCATTCATTGAATCCATATCTCCTCTCAATCTTAATGTTGCTTCTCCAACTTTATACTTTCCATTCAACAAGTTTTCCCATTCTTCTAAATTGACTCGAACATTTTGTTCTCTATGATCACAAATTTTTGAATTTGTTCTATGCTCACTCATCTTTTCCCTATCACAAAAACAAACAAAAGCATTCTCTTCTTCAATTAATTTTTTAGCATATTTATAGAAAGTCTCCATTTCATTTGAAGCAATCATAATTTTTTTTGGAGCTATATTCAACCAAAGTAAACCTTCATGAACTGCATCATAATATTCTTTTTTAACTTTCTCTGGATTGGTATCATCTAATCTTAAAACACAATCTCCTCCATATTTTTGTGCATACATATAGTTTATCAAAAATGAAACTGCATGCCCAATATGAGGATACTTTGAAGGTTCAGGTGGAATTCTTGTTACAACTTTTCCTTTAACATTTCTCAATTCTGGTAATTCTCTTTTCTTTTCAACTTTCTTTTCTTCCAACATTTCAGGAGCTATTTTCATCAACTTTTCTTTTTGCTCTTCAACTGACATATTATTAACATTATTTACAATTTCTCTCACTGTAGCAGACAATTCTTTAGCTTTTTTCTTCAAATCAGGATTTTCTTTAAACATTGCACCTATTACAGAGCCAGGATTAGCTTTTCCTTCAAATTTAACAGCATTATACAATGCAAATTTTTCAATATCTTTCTTCATATCTCCTTTTAATTAATCAGAATTTATATAAATATCTATTTACTTCTTTCTTCTATGCAAAATTTAAAAGCTCTAAATTCAAAGGAAAAAAAAGTCATTTACAAACAGCTTAAAGAACAATTTGGCCATGACGAAAAGATTGATGCAATTATGTTAATGTCTCCAAAAGGTAAAATTTATCTTTTATCTAATGACTATGCTAATTTAGATATTACTAATTTAAGAATTAATAACAAAGCAATGTACTTTGCAAAGCAAGAAAAAGATGGTTTGAGAATGAGCATTGAAGGTTCACAATTTATTACTGCTACAAAAAATGTTTATGAAGTAAACAAACAAGAAGCTTTTGATTGGATGCAAGGTAAAGATGTTCCAAAAGAAGGAGAAAATTCTTATGCTTTATTAAAATACAAAAATGATATTCTTGGTTGTGGTATGTTAAGAGAAAATAATATAAGAAATATGGTTGCTAAAGAAAGAAGACTACATTCTGTGAAAGAATAATTTAAACATACCTCAGAGACCAATTTTCATCTCTTAATCTTGTTCCTGATTCTCTAAAGCAAGTATCATCATGTCCATATTTATTAACAGCCATCCAGAGAGCAATTTCTTCATCAGCTTTATTTGTTGTTCTCAATTTATCTTTTGAGCTTAAACTTTCATCATAAATCAACATACTATCTAAAACTCTGTTATAAACTTCAATCATCATACTACTTGGTTGAACAAAAGGATTCATAACCATTGGAGTTTTATTTCCTTCTTTCCACATAACTTCACAAATTTGTCTATAAGCAGCAATTTCATGAGCACAGAAAACATGTTCTTGTACAGAAGGTCTTCCAGAATATCTAAAGTGCCATTCTTTTCTCATACAATCATGTCCTTCAGTTGCCAATAACCATCCAACTTTGAATTTTCTAGTATCTCCTTTTTGATTAACTGGTACTGACATCCAATTAAAATCATATCTTCCTTTTTTTTCAGTTCTACTTGTAGTCCTTACATGAAATATTCCACCTGAGTTTAATGCTTCTCTTGCATCAATATATTTTTGTACTTCAATTAATGCTTCTGTAAACTGTTCTTGATTTGCATAAGCTGAAATTTTTGCACCTTCTAAACATTCAACTAAACTAATTCTTCTAATTCTATTATCTCCACTTAAATGTTTCTTAATACCAAATGGGAAAAAAGGTCTAAATGAATATCCTGCTAAATAGGGTCCTTCGATTCTATCAAAAGCTTCACTTCTAAATTCATATGGTGCTTTTTTATTAGCTACAACTTGAGATAGTAATGCTCTTTTACTAGGTCTTAATTCTTCTCCTTTTTTCATAAATTCTCTACTACTTCTATAATTACTTGGAAACAAAGGTCTATTTACAACTAATGCTTGACCTTCTTCTAAGGATAATAATCTTGGGATCATATCTGGATCTCTCCAATCTACTTCAATTAGAGTACATTCTCTCTTAATATCAACTTTACTTGCTTCTCTAAAAAACTTCTTTTTCTTTGCTTTCATAGTATTTTTTTCCTCAACTAATCATATATAAATCTTTATATTCTAATAAAATTAGCTTTTACTCATGAGAAGACTTTACATAAGATATATTTTAGCTTTAATCGTAGCATTTTCTTCAAATTTCTTCTACACAATATTTTCTCCTCTAACAATTTACACTACTTATTTCATTTTATCTTTATTTTATAATGTAACTATGACTAATTCTTCGATCATTTTCCAAGATGTTACTTTTTCTTTCATTCCTGCGTGTACAGCTGCAACTGCTTACTTAATAATCACAGAACTAATTTTATTAACTAGGGGTGTTTCTTTCAAAAACATTTTAAAATTTCTTTACATATCATATTTATCTATTTTCACAATGAACATTTTAAGAATTTTAGTCTTAATTTACATTTACTTAAATTACGGTAAAAATTATTTTGATGCTTTTCATTTAGTTTTTTGGCACATTTTATCTACAATCTTTGTAGCTTTGGTATGGATTTTCTTAGTAGAACATTTTAACATTAGAGGAGTGCCTATTTATTCTGATATTAAACATTTACTTAAATTAAAGAAATAAGACCTAAACTAACTAAGCTAGTAATAATTCCAGCAACAATAACTCCTAAACTAATTGCAAGTAAACTTTTCTTTCTTTTCAATTTAAATGCCCATGAAGCTAAACATCCAGTATAAGCACCAGTTCCAGGAAAAGGAATCGCAACAACTAACAATAGAGCAATAAATTCCCAATTTGTACCTATTTTCTTTTCAACTTTTTTCTTAGCTCTAACTAAAAATTTATTAAAAACTTTATTATAAAAACTCCAATTGGTCAAATACTTATGAATATTATCTAAAAAGAAAAATATTGGAAATATTATCAAAATGTTTGCTAAGACTGCAACAATAAAAACTAAACTAAAATCTAAACCTGCTGCTAAACCATAAGGAATACCTCCTCTTAACTCTGTAAAAGGGGCTAAACTTAAAAAAATAGTAATTAGAAGGTCTCTCATTTACCTTGGAATGCAATAAGATCTTCTGTAGTTAGAATCTTTTTCTTCTTAATCTTCTCTTCAACTTTAGATTTCTGTTCTTCTAACTTCCTCTCTTCAATCATCTTCCGATCTTTTGTTATCTTTTCCTTCCTCTTTGATTTTTTCTTATGGACAACATCTACTCTCTTCTTTAGAATTTTATTTGTTTCAGAGAAAGCTTGTTTAAATTTAATAAATTTATCAAATGCATCTTCTTGTTCTTTTTTAATTTTGTTAATCTCTTTAGATGTTTTAACAAACTTTTTATAGGAATTTTTATTTTTTCCAGCAAGAGTTTTAATCTTTTGGTGTACATCTTCTGCTAATTTTTTAGCATCATCAATTTTCTTTGATAAATCCTTTGCATCTTTACCAACAGAACCAGTAATTTGAACTTCATTATATTCTTTTCTTAAACTTTTAATTTGTTTCATTAATTTTTTTTCTTGGTCAAATGAAACCATACCCATTTCAATTTTTCTTTCTAACTCATCAATTTTTTTCTTAATACCACCAACACTTGGTTTTTTTGATCTATCCTCTATTTTTCCAGGATTCATTATTTTAATTTTAGAAATTAATATTTTCACTTCTTTATTGAATTTATCTCTTTTATCTTTTAATGCTTTAATTTCTTTTGAAAACTTATCATTTTCACTTTTAACATTTTTTACTTCCGAAATTAACTTAGCAATACTTTCTTTTAGTTCTTCTTTCTTTTCGAACCATTTCTCTTTCTTAGAATTAAGATCATCTAATCTTGCTTTCAAATCTTTAACATCAAGTTTTTCAAGATTCTCTACTGAAATTTTTTCTGTATTAACTTTCTTAGTTTCTACTTTATCTGTATTAACTTTCTTAGTCTCAACCTTTTCTTTAGTAACTTTCTTAGCTTCAACTTTTTCTGTAGTAACTTTCTTAGCTTCTACTTCTTTATTAGAAATTTTATTAGTATCTTTATTAGGAACAATTTCCTTCACTTCAACTTTTTGTTTTTCTGTTTTTTTTGCCTCACTCATTCGAAACCCTCTGTAAGTTTATGTCTTTCTTTCTTTACGCAATTTTGTAACTTTAAAAAGATTGCGCCACCCCATTTTAAAGTTTTTTAATAATTAAAAAAAAATTAAGAAAAAAATTTATCCGAAAAGTGCTCCAAGTCCAGCAGCTGCATCAGCAGCAGGCTTTTTCTCTTCCTTCTTTTCTTCTTTCTTTTCTTCTTTAACTTCAGCAACAGCAGCAACAGGTGCAGCTACAGCAGCTTCTTTGATAGCTTCTTCAATATTAACTCCATCAAGAGCAGCTACTAATGCTTTAACTCTTCCATCATCAACTTTAATGCCAGCTGCATCAAGTACTTTTTTTACACTTGCTTCGTCAACTTGCTTACCTGCTCGGTATAATAGTAATCCTGCATATATATATTCCATTTTTTTTTCTCCTTATAATTATATTTTTACTTTCTTTTTTAGGACATTAGCTTGAGCTTCTGCTTTTGCTAAAATTTTGCCCACGTTCTCATTGGTGAGTATGTCTTGTGAATCTGCTAATGCACTTGCATCAGAGTAAGCTTTCCTAATTAATACTTTAATTGTATCTTTACAAGCATATCCAACTTTAACAGCTAGATTCATTGCTTCGTTATGTAATCTCTGTAAGTCACTTAGGTAAGCATCAGTATCAATATCTAATGTTTTTCTATCAAAGATTGTTCCATCTTCAAATACTGCAACAATATTCAATCCAACTTCCATTGGGAAAATATTTAATCTTGTTAAAATCTCAGCAACTTTACTATTAAATTTTTCACCTTCTTTAACAACAATTTTTGCTTCTTTAACTGCAACTTTTCCATCTTCTACACCTGATTTAATTCCTAACTGTCCTAATTCTCCTATAATTGGTCCTGGAGCAAAAGGTGTTTTCCCTTCTGGGATAAGAACATCTGTTGGTGCAGTTTGTCCTGCTTTTGCTGGTGCAGAACTTTTACTAGCTTTCAAAGTTTTATATAATGTAAATGGGTTATCTTCTGTAAATATAAGTGCAGGCATTCCTCTAACCTTTTCTATTAATGCCTTTATTCCTTCTTTTTTTGATTTTTCTAATGCAATTTTAATTAATCTTCCTTTAGCCATTCTTACAAGCACTTTACCTTGCAGATTTCGCTTCATTTTTTGCAGCTGTGGTGCAGGAAGGTTTTCCATGTCAACAATTCCAACAATTGGATACTTTTCAATAAGTTCAACTAACTCTTTCACAACATCTTTCTTCTTAACATTTACGAAAGCTTTAGGTTTACTCATTTCTTTCCTCCAATTTTAACTGCTTTACTCATTGTAAATTTAATTGCTGCAAATTTAATATTATTTTCATGTTGTGGTAACGCATTAACTAATCCTTGATATGCTGCCATAATATTTTCTGCTATTTTTTCATCATCCATATCATCTTTACCTACAGAACATTTTACTGATAATTCACTTTTCACAGCTAATCTAACTGTTCTTTGTAATTTTTCTACAATATTTTTAATATTCCCTTTTGGAGCTACAATACATCCTGCCTTTGGATTTGGCATTTTGGATTTTGGTCCTAAATATCTACCGAAGCTAGTTGCAACTGCAGCCATAATATCAGCTTGTGCAATAAAGAAATCATGTTCTCTAACTATATTTTTCACTTCTTTCTTATTTTGTGTAATATTTTTAAAATCATCTTGAATAATTGCTAAATCTGCACTTTCTTGTGCATCTTTGAATAAGCTTCCACCAACAAGAGCACATACTTTAACTTTTCTTCCTCTTTTATTAGGCATAGCTACAAAAGTTTCAAATTTGTTTTCTGGTTTTTTAAGATCCATATTATGTAATTTAACTTGTAGATCAAAAGTTTGAGAGAAATTTCTTTCTTTAGAATTCTTCCTTAATTCTTTTACTGCTTCTAATATATTATTTTTATCCATTTAATCCCTCCTACACAGGTAGTCCTTGCGGGTACTCTTTGAAATAAAATAAGCATTTATAAACCTTTCTATAACTTACTAAATGCCTTAGGATCTTTCAGCTCACATTTCTCAAATCTAAAAGCTAATCCACAACTAGGACACCAATGGTAGCCATTAAAGAAATTATTAAAATCCTCTTCACATCTTTCACATTTTGCCATCTAATAAATAATAACATCAGGCTTTTTAAATATTTTGTAACAAATAAACTTCAATATCTTCCATAAACAGATTTTCTTTTTCTAAGAATTTCCAAGAATAATCTTTAAACAGATTTTCAGCTTTTCCTGTTAGTGTACTAATTAGAACTAATATTTTACCTTTTTCATTTAAATATTTCCTAGCATCAACTAAAAATCTTTTCAGAATTTCATCTCCTTTTTTTCCACCTGTAGTTGCTAATCTAGAATCCTCAGGCTCTCTATCATCTTCTGGTAAATATGGTGGATTAAAAACAATCCAGTCAAACTTTCCTTCAACATTTTCAAATAAATCACTTTGAATAACATTTATATTTTTCTTCTTACAAAATTCTACAACTTCTTCACTAATATCAACAGCTAAAACTTCTTCAGTATTTTCTAAAGCAGCTAAAGCTTGAATTCCAGATCCAGTACCTACGTCTAAAACTTTTCCAGAAACTAATTTCTTTACATATTTCTCTAATAAAAAAGAATCTTCTCTTGGCTCATAAATCATAAAATAAAAAGAAATTGTTATTATATAAATATTTATTCTTTTGGTCCTTCTTCCATAACTTGTTTTACACCTAAACTAATCAAAGCATCCTTTTCTTTCTTAAGTTCTGCAATAAATATAGCTAGATCTAAAATTGCTTTTTCTAATATTGGTTGAGTGTACATTAAACCTGAAAAAGAGCTTGTATCATTAGTTCTCTCAATTCCATTAATCAATTTTTTAATTAAAGCATTAGTATTAATTATTTTTTCTATTGCATCTCTTCCACTTTTTGTAAAACCTGGATTAACTATTTCTATAACATCAAACAAAGAAATTGAAAGATTTTTAAATGGTCTATTTTCTCTTTTTTTATATCTCAAACTCAAAAAAAATACTTTGTCAACTTCACTAACTTTTACTGTGTCAAAATCTAAAAATAAAAAATGAATAAATTCAAGATTAACTCCTTTTAAAGAATTAAGAAATGCTCTATTATTTTTAATTTGATTATAATATTTTAAAAAAATTTCATCTCCACTATTTTTTTTACCAAAAATAGTTGTTACTTTTGCCAATAATCCCTTTTTAATTTCAACTTTGTAATTTTGCTTATGTTCTCTTAAAAATTGTTCTGGATAAGATCCTAAACCTTTTTTTAAATATTTTTTATAATCTTTAATTCTTTTATCTGATTCTTGGTGTATCATTTCTAAACTTTCAATAGTATATCCAAATGCTCTTTCTAAATCTTTTTTAATCCATATTTCATTATTCTTCTCTGGCATACAAAAACTATATATAGTCGGATCATTAATCTCATCTGAACGAGTCCTAGATCTCATAGTATATCTCATAGGTTTTTTATATCCTTTTTTCTTTAAATACTTTTTTATATTCTAAAAAAATCAATTAACAATTAATTTACCATCCATAGATCCATGTCCCTCTCCACAATATACTGAACAAGAAAACTCAAAACTTCCTTTTTCATCAGCAACAAATTCTACAACAACATCTTCATACACAGGTAAATTTGCATTTATTCCATATTCGGGCAAATAAAAACCATGTTCAACATCTATACTTGTAATTATTAATCTAACACTATCTCCTTGATTCACTTCTATTTCATTTGGAACAAATTCCCACTCTTGTGCCATCATTGTAAACTCTTTAAAAGTTTCTTCATTATTTATTTCTTCATTACTACATCCACTTAGAACTAATAAACCTAAGATTAAAATTATCATTATTTTTTTCATATTATTATACACAGCTTTCTACTTAATAAATATTATCCAAAGGGTTTTTTATCTCTTTTAATTTTACTTTAGAAACTCTTGTATATATCTGAGTAGTTTTCACATCACTATGCCCTAAAAGATTTTGTATATATCTCAAATCAGTTCCTTGTTCTAATAAATGGGTAGCAAACGAATGTCTTAGCATGTGAGGTGTGATTTTTCTATTTATTCTTGCTTTCTTTGCAGCATTATCAATTATTTTTTGTACACTCTTCACAGTTAATCTTACTTTTCTTCCTGGAAACAAATATTTACTTTCTTTCTTTTCACACAAATATTTTAACAAAATATCTTTTAAATTTTTTGAGAAGATCGTTAATCTATCTTTACTACCTTTGCCTTCTCTTACAATTAATGTATTATTTATTGTATCTAAATCCTGAACTTTTAAATTTGTTAACTCTGAAACTCTTAAACCTGAAGAATATGCCAACATAATGATTAATTTATGTTTGAGATTACTAGTAATTTCTATCATTGCTTTTATTTCACTTTTTTCTAAAACTTTAGGTAATTTCTTTTTTCTTTTAGGTAAGGGAATACTTGACAAATCTATATTCCTCTTTTCAACATTTCTTAAATAAAATTTGATTCCAGCAATTGTCAATCTTATTGTTTCTCTTTCATAATTTTTATCCATTAAATTTAACAAGTACTTTCTAACACCATTTTCTGTAATGTTTAATGAACTTTTTTGTATTTCAATTAGAAATTTTTTAATTATATATACATATGATTTTACTGTTTTTGGACTATATCCCCTAAGTTTAAGTTCTTCTTTAGTTTTTTCAATCTCTTTTGTTATTTTCTCCATTACTCTTTTCTAACTTAACAACTTAATAAGAATTAAGGCCTAAAAACTGAAAATCTTTCAAGATTTAAAAATGAAAGGTTATCT
>JABHLH010000001.1 GCA_018692925.1 archaeon | reverse complement strand
TCCAAGATACTATGGATGAAATTTCTACAGTTAGGATTATAAAAACTTCAATAGTTACAGCATTTACTTTAGTTGCTGCATTTATTTGGAGAGATGTAATTATAGATGCTATTGATTTATTTTTCCCAACTTCCGCAATATATTATGAATTTTTAGCTGCGATAATTGTTACTATTTTTGTTATAATTGCTATTTACATAACATTAAAAACTGAATCTGAAGCAGAATATCTTCTTAAAAAATATAAACATTTTTACAAGTTAGAAAAAATACAAAAAAAGAAGAAAAGTTAATTTTATTAACTCTAAATTTTTCTTTAACTATATGAAATTAATATTAGTAAGACATGCAGAAACTGATGCAAATCTTTCAGGAATAATTCAGGGTGGAAGTTCAGATAATCCTTTGAATGAAAATGGATTAAATCAAGCAAAGAAAGTAGCAGAATGTCTAAAGGATAAAAAAATTGATTTAGCTTTTTCTAGTCCTGCAATCAGAGCAAAAAATACTGCAGAAGAAATATTAAAATTTCATAAAACTACAAACTTACAAATTTCTAACGAATTAAATGAAAAACTTGCTGGAGAATTTGAAGGTATGAAATCTTCTGAAGTAAAGAAAATAGTTACAAGTGCATCATTCAAACCAAAAGGTGGAGAATCTTTCATGGATGTTTATGATCGAATTAAAGATTTTTATTTAACTATTCTTGAAAATCATAAAGATCAGAATATTTTAATTGTATCTCATGGAGCATTATTAGGTGCTTTACAACTTTTCATATTAAATAAAGAAATTTCTCGTGAAGAGTATGAACCATTAAGATTAAAGAATGCAGCTTACACAATTCTAGATATAAAAGATGAAGCTAAACTTATAACTTTAAACAATATAGAACATTTAAAATAAAAAAATAAAAAATTATTTTTTAGCAAATAGCATTTTCAAAAATACTAAAGCTAAGATTACTAAAACAATATCTGCAATTATCCAGAATAGTTTTGTGCTACTGAATTTTTCACTAAACCATTCACTAACTCCGTTAAAGAATGGGTCATCATCTTCAACTGTATCAGCTTCTCCAAAATCTACAGTAATAATTTCACTAACTTCATTTCCTGCATCATCTGTAACAGTAACTTGCATATCATGTTCTCCTTCAGCTGTTAGATCTAAACCAAAATATAAGTAAGCATGGATTGAATCACCAGAATTTAAATTACTGATATATTCACTTCCTTCAAGATCAGCCCAACTAACATCTTCAACACTAACAGTAATAACTTTGCTACTAGTTCCAGTGTTTTCAACAATTAGTGAAATAGTAAGGTCTTCTCCATTTACTTCATATTCTTGAGATACAACAACATTTAATGTTTCATCTGCAACATCAGTTGTACTTGTAACACTACATGCATCAACATCAACTAAGATTAATTCATCATCGATTTGATCTCCATCTTCATCATATAAAATTGCTTCAATATAATAATTTCCAGAGTTTAAATCTGTAGGAACAACTAAATCAAAACTAGCTTTGTAATCATTGTCAGCATCATTATAGTCTTCTAAGTCAAATTCGCTTGAACTCTCTTGAACTTCAAGATCACCATCAACAATTTCAATGTATAAATCTTTTAATTCATCAGTTCCAACATTTTCAACTTCAACAGAAACTCTATAATCTTCACCACAAGTTAAACCTGTTGATGGACTAACACTAGTATCTATGATTCTTGCATCTTCATCTTCTCTTTCGATATCGATTGAAATTTCTTCGTAATCACAACTATCATCTTCATTACCTTCTTCATGAACTTGAACATATAAAACAAAATCATCTCCATCATCTAAGTCAGTTGGTAAATCAAAGTCAATACTAAAACTATCTGTTTCATCTTCATCAATGCTGATATCTTCTTTAACAGTTAATTCTTTTTTACCTTCATCTTCATTGTAAAGAATAATTTCAATAACTGCATCCATATCATCATTACCTTGATTTTCTACATCGATTTCAATTGTAACACTTTCACCAGGTGAAAAGTCATCTCCGCTATCTGGTTCATCGATTGTAATATCCCAGTCACTTCCTTGTTTTCCATCTTCACAGATTGAAGGACTAACATCAACATTCAATTGAACTTCACCAGTAACTTCAGCACTTCCAGTTCCACTTACACTAATTGTACCATCATAGTCTCCATTTGGATCTACATCAGAATCAACATTTACTGTAACTGCAATAGTCATACTTGCTCCAGGAGCTAAGCTTGTTTCAGGAGTAGACAAATCTACACTAATATCATCTCCATCAGAATCTTCAATTTTATCTGCATCTCCATCTTCGCTCTCAAAACTTACTGTCCAAGAACTTAATGTAGTGCTTCCATCATTTGTAATTGTAAATGAACTATCTTCTTCTTCATCAGATAACATTTCTAAATTAATTTCACTTGCATCTAGACTAAATGAATCTACAGAACTTACTGTAATAGTGTAAGAAAAATCTTCACTATTTGCTCCATCAGAAACTGTCAATGTTCCAGTGTAATCTCCAGCTGCTGTGCTTGGAATTGTTACAGAATAACTAACATCTGCAGATGCTCCAGCGCTGTATGTAACATCATCTATTGTTGGTGCACTAATTTCATTACTACTTGCATCTGTTAAAACAGTGCTTGTAAAAGAAATTGTACTTTCATTTAAGCCAGTATTCTCTAAGCTTAATGTATAACTTACTGTGTCTGCAGGATTTCCTGTTTCTTCAGTGTCGCTAAAGGTAACTGTAACATCACCAACAGCTGCACTTGTCAGGCTTAAACCTAGTACAAACACTAATAATATACTTATAATTATTTTTTTCATTCTATTTGACCCTCGAATATACTCTGGGAAATCTATTATCTCCTTTTAAACGTTATGATTCTAACTAAGAATTTTCGTCCTCATATTAGGACAATTATTTTACTCTCATACTCATCACTTTTGACACACCATCTTGCATTGTTACTCCATATAGTGTTTCAGATTCAGAAATAATTGCATCATTGTGAGTTATTACAATATACTGTGCACCTGTTGAATACTTAGCAATAAGTTTTGATAATAGTTCAGAATTCTTTTTATCTAGAGCAGCATCAATCTCATCTAACAGATAGAACCATGAAGGCTCAAACTCTTGCACAGCAAATAAGAAAGCTACAGCAACTAAAGTTTTTTCTCCACCAGATAGACCTTTTACATCAATATATTTATTGCTTGCTAATCTAACTCTGATATCAATTCCACCTTCAAATAAATTTTCAGGATTTTCAATAACTAATTCTGCATCTCCTTTTGTGGATAATGATGCAAAGATTTCTTTAAAGTTCCTTTCTAATAAATTAAATGTTTTCATAAAAGTTTCTTGTTTTCTACTCTCAATTTCAAACATTAACTTCAGAACATCTTCTTTCTCTAATTTTAATTTATCAAATTTTTCAATTAATCCCTTATATTCTTCATAAACTTTATCATAAATTTCTAATGACCTTAAATTAACATTACCTAATTTTCTTAACATATTCTCAAAATCTCTAATTTCAATTTCTAAATCCCCAAGATTCATTCCTCTTCTTAACTGTACTTCTTTGTATTGTTCAAATTCTTTTTCTAAACCTTCAACTTCTCCAGATAAAATAGCTTTCTTAATTGAGTACTCATTTCTTTTCCCTTCTACACTTCTAACTCTCTCTTCACTTCTTATAACATCTGTATCTTTCTTAATAATAAATTTCTCACATTGAGCTCTTTTATTGAACAAACTATTATACACAGCATAAAATTTTCTTTGATTCACTTCCTTAATTTTCAAAATATCTTTATTTCCTGTTAGATCTTCAATCAATCCTTTCAATTCAAGACTAAACTCATCAAATTCTTTTTCTCCATCTCTCAAAATTTGTATAGTTTTATTATTCTCATTATCATACAAAGCAATTTCTTTATCTATAGAATTAAACTCAGAATCATTTTTAATCCATTGTTCTTTCAATTTTTGTTTAGCTTCTTCAAAACTTTCTAAACTTTTATTTATTTCAGAACTATTCAATTTTGACAATTTACTCATCTCTTTTTGTCTTTGTCCTTTTAATTTTATTAATTCTGAACCTTTAATTTTATTTTCTTTTTCTAAATCTTTCAAACCAACACTTAACTCTTTAATTTCAATTTTCAATTCTTTTTTGATAGAATTTAATTCTTTAATATCTCCACCACTTCCAATTTTAACTTCAGCAGCTTTAATCTCAGCTTCAAGAACAGCTTTTCTTTCTCTAACTCTAACAATAATTTCTTCATTCTCAGTTTTCTTACCTTCTAACATACTAACTGTATTTTGTAATCTTGCAATATCTTTTTCTAAACCTGACATATCTTGGTTAACTTCTTTTTGTTGGAAACCTAAACCACCACTTTTTCTTCTATAACCTCCAACCATTGCTCCAGAAACTTCTACTAAATCTCCAGCCATACTAATCATTCTACCTCTACCAACACCTAATTGTCTAGCAACAGCTAAATCACTAACAACAACTGTTCCTGAGAACACATACTTGAAAACGTTTCTAAATTTAGCATCATATTTTACTAAATCAATTGCTAAACCATGTGCACCATTAGATTTTGCCATTCTTTTTTCTTCTTCACTAATTTTTCTTTCTTTCAATTTATTTAGTGGTAAGAATGTAACAACTCCTGATCTTGATTCTTTTAAAATATTAATACACTTTGCAGCAACTTGGTCATTTGACACAACAAGACTTCTCATTCTTGGTCCTGCAGCAACTTCTAAAGCTAAAGCATAATCTTTACTTACTTGTCCTAATTCTCCAACAGTTCCAAATACTCCTGGAATATTCATTGACAAAATCTTCTTAACTGCAACATCTCCTGCACTCATTTCTCTAATTCTAATACTTTGTGTTTTCAATCTTGCTAAGCTTTCATTTGAATCCATTAACTTTGTTCTTGCACTACTTAGTTGTGTAGAGAAAACTGCACTTTCATTTAGAGAATTTGATAATAATTTTGTAATTTCCTTGAATTCATTTCTATTACTTCTTAATTTATTTATTTTATCAGCATCTTCTTTTTTCAAAGTATTAATTTTATCAATATCTTTTTCAATTGTTTCTAATTCATATTCTAATCTATCAATTTTTCTAACTAATTGTTGTTTATCTTCTTCACTTTCTAAAGTTTTTCTTTGCATATCTTCAATTTGCTGATCTAAAGCTTCAATACTCATAGAAATATCATCTTTTTCAATAATTCCATGTTTTTGTTTATAATTATCAATTTTACTTTTTAATTTTTCTTCATTTCCTTTTAAGCTTAAGTTTTCTTTTCTAATTCTTTCTTTATTATTTTGTAAATCCTTTACTTTTTTACCATGTTCCTTCAAACTACTCTCTAAACTTTTCTTTCTCTCTTTTAATTTTCTTAACTCGTTATCTACAACATCTTTTCTAGAACTATCTTGAATTATTTCAGTTTTTAATTTTTCAATCTCACTAGCTAATTCTCTTTGTTTCTTGTCACCCTTTTCATTTAACTCTTCATTGATTGCACTAATTTCATTTTTCTTTTCTTGAATATCTTTCCTTAAACTATCAATACTCTCTTGAATTTTCTTAATATTCTCTTCATGCTCAACAAATTTCTTTTCAACACCATCTAAAGATTCTTTTTTATCTTTCAGAATTAAATTTATTTTTGTTGCTTTATTTCTTTCAACATTCTTTTCTAAATTTTTATATTCTAAAGCTTGATCTCTATCTTTTTTCAAATCCTTTAAAGTTTTCTCTCTCTCAGTAAGAATAATCTCAGCTTCATTTAATCTTTCTTGAACTTTATTTAATTCATTCATTGCTTTATTTTTTTTCTCTTCAAATACAGAAATTCCAGCAATGTCTTCAATAATTTCTCTTCTATCATTGGACTTCATATCCATAAATCTAATTACATCTCCTTGCAGAACAATATTGTGTCCATCAGGATCAATTTTTGCAGCTCTAAGAACATCAACAGTTTGTTGTCTTGTAAGAGTCTTCCCATTAATCATGTATTTACTATTACCAGTCTTTTTTACAATTCTTGTAAACTTAACCTCTTTCTCATCATAAGGAAATATTTTTTTAGAATTATCAAAATAGATTGAAACCTCAGCTTCACTTGCTCCTTTACCTTTTTTCCCTCCATTATATATTAAGTTTGCAGATTTCTCAGCTCTTAATCCTTTAGCAGAACTTTTTCCTAGAACAAAACAAATAGCATCAATAACATTAGACTTTCCAAAACCATTTGGACCCATAACACAGTTAAAACCTGGCAAGAAATTCACTTCTACATTTTTTGCAAAAGATTTGAAGCCTCTACACTTTAATTTAGTAATAACTGTCATTTATTTAAATCAATCATTTTCTCTTTTTAAATCTTTTTATTCTCTTGTATTAACAAAGAAGTCTAACAAGTATTTCTTCCTCTTTTCATTAGATATTTTTGATGATATTCCTCAGCTTCATAAAATTTCTTTACTTTTATTATTTTAGTCACAATTTTTCTTTCTATTTCTTTTTGTTTTTCTTTTTTAGATTTTTGTGCTATTTCTTTTTCTTTCTCATCAAAGTAGAAAATAATTGATTTATATTGACTTCCCACATCTAGACCTTGTCGATCTAATTGTGTTGGATCATGTATTTCCCAAAATAAATTT
>JABHLH010000019.1 GCA_018692925.1 archaeon | reverse complement strand
ATTAAATATTTTAGTTTTTGATCAAAGGTTTTAGTCATTTATCGACGATAAAATTAGCTACAATATTAAACTATATACCTTCTATTATTTAGTCTTTCTATACAAGCTTTAATTCTCTTAAATTTAGAAATATTTCTTCATTTTAAGCTATTTCTACATTATTCACCTAAAAAACTTAATAACTTTACCTAATGTTTTACCTATTGCTTTCCTATCTTGTATCAATTCTGATATTAAGGGTTGTGCTATTTGTTCTTGTATATCATAATATGTTAAATCAAAGATATTCTGGAATATATTTGAGTATCTTAATTTAGATTTTATAGAAAACATTTTTTCTTTTTTCCCTTTTTTACAAATAATAAATATTTCATATCTACTTATTGTTTTTCGTTTAAATGTTGTAGGTTCAATTAAAAAATATTCTGGGACCACCAAACTTATTTCTTTATTTCCATTATCATAAGAATAAGTCATTTTAATTCCTGTTTCTGCAATATCAGTCATATAGGGATATTCAAATTTTTGTTTTCTTTCCTTAAATTTATATCCTTCTATATGCAAAAGAGAAATAAATTGTCTTGCTAAATAAGTATCTAGTATTTTTTTAATCTGTTTGAACATTGGTTGATATAAAGGAATATATACAGGAAGACTTAATGCATCTAAATCACTTTTTTTCTTATATTCATGATAAGGAATAATTCCACAATATATTCTATTGAATGTAAAAAGATTAATTCTATTTAGAATAAAGGTTTCAAGATGTTTAAAAACAATTCTTTCTTTTTGTTCATGAGTAAAAGTAATAAATTCATCATAATCTATTCCTGGAATATTATGTGTAAATCCGACATAATATCTTGTTACTATTAAACTCTGTCTTATCAAATAATTTCTCTCTTCAATATTATTATAATCTAGGCCTATTAATGAGTCTATATCTACTCTTAATAATGAAGCTTTACCTTGACTATTTATTACTCCTAATCTTCTAGGGACTGATATAAAATAGTTAATTTCTTTATTATTTATTGATTTGAAACTAAGGGTGTAATTCTTATATTCTACACCATCCCATTTCTGAGTTATTTTTGGTTTTCCTTCATAATGAACATGATCAACTAATTTTTGAATAACTTTTTCAATAATCTGATCTAATTTTTTATCATTCTCTATTGTTATCTCAGATTTGTAATGGCTTAAGTGCATAATCATTTAATAGATTGATAATTTATATACTTTTTTAATAAAAATTCTAATCAATTATCAAAACTTTTAATCATGAAACTATACTTTTTTATATGATCTGTTACTATGTTTAATTCAATCGAGGTGAACAACACTAAAACAAAGAAGAATTCTAAAATTTGAAGCTTTTCTAAGAGATTTTTCTAAACGAAACTCTGAAAAGAAATTAGGCGAAAGAACAATTGATGGCGTATTAACTCTTGCAAAATATATTCCTGATACAAAGAAGAAAGAAGATTTTGATAAACTTCTAAAGAAACACCAATCATATCTCAAGGAAAGAAACCATCCTATTGCCAGATATGCTTTATTCCTGTATCTCAAAAGTTTAGGATATGAAGAAGATTTAATCAAAAGAATTGTTAATTTCAATAAAAAGCCTAGTACTGCTTTGAATGATGCAGAAAAATTAGCAAAATATGTTCTTTCTAAAAAAGAATTACTTTATCTTGTTGACAATATAAAAAATCCTAGAGATAGATTAATCATTAAATTTCTTTACGATACTGGCGCTAGAGTTTCTGAATTAACTGATTTGCAATTAAAGGACATTGATTTAGATATTAAAGAAGCTACTTTGATGGGTAAAGGAAAAAAACCAAGAACAGTTTATTTCCAAGATTCTACAAAGAATTTACTTGAAGAATATTTAGAGTCTAAAAAGCTCACAAATCCTTCTGAGAAAGTTTTTGCAATAAAACCTATCACTGTATGGTATCATCTAAAAAAATATGGTAAAGAGATTTTAAACCGTGATTTACGACCTCATATGTTAAGACACACTAGGTTACAACATATGGCAGATGAAGGTGTAGATTCTTTTCTAATAAAATCTTATGCTGGACATTCAGATATTGGTACTACACAGATTTATGTAAGGAACTCTAAATTCCAAAGAAAGTTAGCTTTTAATCGTGCAGGAGATTTATGGGAGAAAGAAACTTAATCTCTAAACTCTAAAACTTTATTAAATAATTAATCCTTCCATTAAATATGGATACTGTACGAGAAAGATTAGAAAGATTAAAAGCAAAACCAAGAAGAGTAGGTTTACCTTTATCTGAAGATGAAATTAACCCTAGGCCAGAGAAAGTTCTTCTTAGTCCTGAGTCAATATTCATGCGTAAAATTGAGAAATTAATGTCTTCTATTACTTCTACAAAGAAAAAAATGCTTGCAGATTCTGGTCAATACCTTAGTCTTTATTATGATTTAAAGAAACAAGAAAAAGAATTTTTAGAAACTTTAGATGATCCAGAGTTACAGTATTTAGATATTCCTGATATATTTATGCAGAAAATAAATAATATGAAAAAAAGAATTATCGATCATAAATTCTAAGCTATTACATTTTGTACTTGTTGAGGGTTTATTCCATTTGTTTGTAATATTAATAAGTCTCTAATTTTTCCTTCTTTATGATATCTTTCTAAAGTATCTATTATTTGTTTAGAACTCAAATTTTTTGGAATATCAATCATTCTCAAAGCTTCCCCAATATCTTTAAAATTTTCAGCTAATTCTAAATAAGTATCTCTTAGTGCATCTTGCCCTTGTCTAGCTAAATTTGCAAACCTATCATATGATAAACTTCCAACAGAACAATGATAATTAATTTGTCCATTTCCTATTCTCTCAATATAATCATAAAATATTCCTACCCATATTAAGCACTGATCACCTATTCTTTTACTTAAACTAGGTTCACTAAGGCTTTTCTCTTGTAATAATGTAACTGATTCAAATCCTTCCTTTTCAGATAATAAACGATTTCTACAATTACTCAATAAATTAGTTAGATACCACTCAGTATTTTCTGAAACTCTTACATTTCTTTGAGAAAGACATCTTGGTATTTCTTCATAAAAAAAACTATCTAATGTTTGGTATTCTTTTATTATCATTTGAATAAAAATCTTATCTAATTATAAAAACTTTTTCCTCTTATATCATATGTTTTAATTAAATTATACTAAAAAGCGTTTTACCGCCAATGTGTTTAATTTAATATATTCTTCAAAATTTTAAAATAAAAAAAGAATTAATTTCCACCTAGCCATGAAGGCATAAATGGTGCTAATAAAGGCCATCCATAAGGAGCTACTGCAACTAATCCACCAATAATTATACAGTGAATAAAACTCTCGTGCATACCTTTACCTCTAGCTCCAGCTACTACTGCTGAACCTGAATATACTTTGATTGTAACTACTAAAGCTATTGCTCCTCTCAGAATATATGCATTTGTTAAGATAGCTGGTAAAGATCCTCCAAATTGTGCTAAAAAGAAATCTACATTCATAGAAATCAGTAAAGCAATAATTAAAACTGGAAAAATATGTGTTAATCCATGCTTTAACCAATGTGACCCTGAAAATGCTTCATCTCCATGAAGAAAAAACATTTCTATTATCCCAATAACTATACCCATACCTATTGCTGGTAATATTAATAAAGAACCTATTTCTGTTGCCATAGCTTTCTAGTATCTAAAAACATTTATAAAGTTTTTCTTCTAATATAATTTCATGGTAGGCATATTTGAAAGATTAAAAGGGAAAAAAGTTCTAAAAGAACCTAAAACTCAAGAAGAAATAATTTCAGAAAAATTGAATGAGTTATTAGAATTTACAAAAACCAAAAAAGGTTTTCTTGCAAGAGAACTTGGTAGAGTAGCTGATAGCCAAAGAATAATTAAATCTTTAAAAAAACAAACTTCAAATCCTGCTCAAATTAGAATTCAACTAGGTAAAGTTGAACAAAATATTATTTCTAGCCAAGGTGAAGATGAAGCAGAGATTGACGAAATTGATGTAAAAGAGCAAAGATTAATTAGAGAAATTGAAAAATTACTTTAACCTTTTTGAATATCTTTCGCTTCTAATTTAATAAACATTTTAACAAGAAGAGCTACTAATATTGTAGTCAACAAAACTGAAGGTGCAAATATAGACAGCATTTCTGTTCCTTCAAACACACCAATTTCCATAGCTAAAATCAAAATAATTAAAGTTTCTACATCTAAACTCAACATTGAAGATGCTACTAAACCTGGAGCTGGTATTTTTTTAATCTTACTATAAACATATGTATAACTAAATTTCAAAACACAAGACAATCCAAAAAATATCAAAGCTGGAATTATATTAGCTATTATTCCTGCCTCTCCAAATAAAACTAATTCTAAACCAAACCATGCAAAGAACAAAGGTACAAACAATCCCATTGATACTGCTTTAAATCTATCAATAAAACTTCTTGTTCCAGAAAATGTTGATCTTGAAATAATAATACCTGCTAAGAAAGCTCCTAAGATATTTGAGAAACCTAAACTCTCAGTTAAGAAAGCCATTAATAATACTAATGCCATTGTCAAAGTAAATTGTGCTTCTTCTGATTCTAACAAAACCATATACTTTCCAAATCTTGAAACTATCCAAAATAAACCAATAAATAAACCCATGAACGCAATTACTCCTATAAATTTACTTGCTATTGCTCCTAGTTCTGGGGTAAGAAATAATGTAAATATTGTCAATAAAGTTAAACCTGCAATAACATTAATTACTGCTCCATTCAAAACCATTTGTCCAAACTCTGTATTCAACAATCTTTTTGACATTAACATTTTTGCAGGAACTCCTAAATCAACAACTGCATAAGCCAATGCTAAAAATGTAATCTGTACAAAAGTATAAGATTTACCTGCAACAACACTCATTAAAGGAGTACTTAAAACTCCAAAGATAATTACAAAACCAAATATTAGCAAACCAAGTCCCATCATCATTGCTGTTTTATTTTTATACAATGCAGATGCATCTTCTTCTTTTAATCCTGCTAAGAATAAAATTAATACTGCTCCAATAATTGCAAACTCTTCCATTGCATGCGGAGAAACCCAACCTAATATAGATGGACCTAATAATAATCCTGCAATAATATATCCAATAACTGCATCCAAACCTAATCTCTCAAATACTTCACCAAGAATTAATGAACTAGCTAAAACTGCAAACAATGATAATAATATATTTGTTATAGCTACTTCTGAACTCATTTTACCTCTTAATTTTATTTATTAAATCTCTTTGATGCACAACACCAACAATTTTATCTTTTTTAATAACTGGAATTGTAATCAATTTATTCTTATACATTAAGTACGCTGCTTTTTCAATTGCTGTTTCTGGTGTAACAAAATAAATATTTTTTTTCATAATCTCTTCAGCTTTTTTTGCAAAATAGGTTTTATTATAATAACTTCCCATAACTCCTATTAAATCTGTAACTCTATCTTGTGGAACAAGTAACTGAATAATATCTGATTCTTCAATAGTTCCTAATAATTTACTCTTATCATCAACAACAATTAATGTATCTTCGGTTTTTTTCAATTTATTAATTACTAATTTTATTGAGCTATTTTTTTTAATAATTGTAGCTTTCTCCATAATACTTTTAACCTTCACACCAGAAACATCTTTCCATTTTTCTGTTAACAATCTTTTTAGAAAGTTATCAGTAAGATGATTGAATCCTTTTCCTATTTCTTCAAATTCTTTTACTGAAGGATCTACAATTTTCTTACCTACTTTTTTCACTTCTTTAGAAAACCAATTTTCAAACATAAAGATTATAACATCTTCTTTAATTTATAAATCTTACTCTCTAGGATCTTCCCAATCTAGTTCAAACTCTGGATTATTTCCTACAATATTGCCTAGTTTTGTTTCAACACCATTACAATCTACAAACACTTCATCATGACATTCTATATTTCCATTTTCTTCACAAACAGCCTCTGTATAAACATTAAATTCTGTTTTTTCTACTGGTTCTGCAATAGTTTGTCCTGTAATAGTTGAGTTAACTAAAAAAAAGATATTCAAACTTATAGAAATAATAAATAACACTAAAATTATTTTTTCTTTCATTTTAAAAATTAAATCAATTGGGTTAATAAATTATTCTTTTTGGGCAAGCAAATATTTATAAATAAGTTTGTCTCTCTTTCGAAAAAAGAAGGTGGTAAAAAAATGAGGCAGCTATTAGATAAAGATCTATTTTTGAGAGCAGACGAAGATTGGTCAGACGGAGATTATGACGACAGTTATGAAGAAGATTATTCTGAAATGGAAGATTTAGATGAAGACTAATCTTTTTATTTCTTTTTTTTAAATAAATTTATAAACTTTAAAGGAACCTATTTTAACTATGGGGTTATTTCATGGTTTAATTTTAGATAAAGTACCAATTGAAGTTAGGGTAAATAATATTGCCAATTCTACAGCTGAATTAAATAAATTGGTATTAAAAAGAAAAATTAAAAATAAGAGTCCTATTGTGAAATTACTAAGGGAAATTAAAAGAGAATCCTCCAGATTAGAAAGAGGTCATTTATGGTTATTTTCAAACTTAAATAAAAATAAAACTTCAAGCATTGAAGAAATTAATGAATTAAAAAAAACAATTGGACAGATTAAACAAATTGCAATCGAAGCTCAGGTTGCTAGAGAATATATGGATAAGGTTATTTTTAAAGGATTAAAAAAATCGGATAAATATTGGCTTACAGTTGTAAAAAAAATAAAAGAATTAATTTCTCAAGTAAATCTTGCAAAATCCTTATCAGATCCTAAACCTTGGTTAAACTCTAAAATTTTGCTAAATCCAAAAAATAAATTTTTCTTAAGTATGCTTTTAACAGGGGCAGGTAATTGGGGTGGTCAAAATTATTATCATAGAATTATTAATCAGGCAGAAACTATTACTCTTTTAAAAACTTTTGATTTTAGAAAAAAAGATTTAAGAAAATTAAGTTTAGAAGGGGCAGAATTAAATAAATTAGACTTTTCTGGTGCAGATTTGAGTGGATCTAATTTAAAAAAAGCTTCTTGTAAAAATACTATCTTTAAAAATGCTAATCTATCAAATGTAATTCTATATGAAGCTTATCTTAGAGGAGCAAATCTTAAAAATTCTATTTGTATAAATACTAATTTTTTCAGAACAGATTTAGTTGGAGCTGATTTATCTAATGCTCATTTAGGTGGAGCTTTTATGAAAAAAACTTCCCTTACAGGTACAAATTTATATAATACTAATTTAAAAGATGTCAGAGATTTGTCAAAAGAAGAATTTGATCAAGCAAAGAATAAAGATAAAGCAAAAAATATTCCTAATAATGTTTTATAATAAAAAATAACTCATAACGGGAATTAATAAACATCCCATCATATGACTTCTAGAAACACCTTTAATCGCAGGAACAATTCCTAAAGCAGTACTCACAGCCAAAATTATCAATCCTATCCATCCTGTAATAACTCCTACTAAAACACAAATCAACAAAATTATACTTATACACAATTTTTTATAATTCACTTTACTAATTAATTTTGAAAATACTTTTGTTAACTTTATTGCTAAAATACTTGCAACACCTCCAACAATCAATGCTACTGTAATAAATATTAAAAATTCATAAAAACTAATTTCTATAATTTTAGATACTGTTACAACTGCTCCATTTCTTGCTTTATCTAAAACATAAAATGTAACTAATGATAATAACATATTTACTGTTGACAATCCTCCAACTAAAATCATAAATCCTTTTTCTGTTAATTTTACAAACTGTGAACCTATTACTGCAGCTTGTGCAGGTCCTAGTCCTGGTAAAAAACTTGCAAACCATCCAACGATTACAGAACATCCAATTGCTTTATATTTTCCTTCGGCTCTAATACTTGTAACTTCTTGTTTCGGTATACTAACATTATCTTGTAAACTCATTATCAACATACTCACTCCAAACAATCCTGAAAATAATGGAAACAAAACTTCATCCACTGCAGAATTCAATACTATTAATCCTAAAATTCCTGAACTAACAAAAACAATTAATGCCCAAATCTTTTTTTCATCTTTCAAAATCATGAAAACACTAACTACTAATAGTATCCAACCAATATAATCTTTAATCAAAGGATAAATTATACTAACTAATTTTAAAAGCAAAGGTATAAACATAAAACCTAACAATAATCCTCCTAAAGAACCAACTACTGTTAACATTACAGCTTCAAAACCTCTTCCTTCTAATAATAATCTATGTCCTGGTAAAATTGAAAGAGCTGTATCTTCTTCAGGCACTCCTAAAAATACTGATGGTATAGTATCTAAAAAAGAATGAGTTATTGCCATAGAGATAATAATTATACAAACATCTAATGGACTTAAATATTTTAAAAGAAAAACTGACAAACTTAATATTATCACAGAAATTAAATTTACATGTATACCTGGAATTAACCCTGTAATTATTCCTAAACAAATTCCAATTCCTACAATGATTAAAATTTCTAAAAACATAAACTATAGTTTAGAAATTAAATTAATAAGCACAAACAAAGAAAAATTGAAAATCTTTCAAGAATAAATCTTTATAAATTATTTTTTCTTCTCTTAATTAACAAAATCTGCATGAAAAGAACCACTAAACTGGTTATTTAACCTGTCGATGATCTTTCTTGTCTTCTCATCATTTTTATTTTTTAATCTTGTAGGTATTGTGAAAAATTTATCTCTTTGAATATCTTCAAACTCTTGCCAAAATATTTCAGAAGAATCCCAATATTTTTTTATCATTTTGTCACTAAATAAACCTTTTTGATAATAACCTAAGAACAAACCTGATTTTCTATGAAAAAAAACTGCAATGCCTTCAGAATATGCATCTTTAGCTTTAATACTTCTATCATCAACACCACTATTTGTTAAAATATTATGTAATGATTCATGAATTAGACCTGCATGCTGATCAGAAGTTAAGTTTCCATACCATATCCAAGGAAGGACTTTAGTATCTTTTTTACTATGTGCGATAGCAACTTTTCTAGCTTCTTCAACTATTTGTTTAAATTCAGGACAGAGATAGGAGATTATTGCTATATTCTTAACAATATTTATAAAATCATGATAAAACGCATCACTAACCCATTTGGGAAATGCACTTATCACTTCTTGTTCTGAAATAGATTCTGGATATAAAAAAACTTTCTTGGCTTGTTCAAGAGTCATGGAATTCATAAGCTTGTATTTTAATTCAAGTTTATCATGTTCATCATACCACTCAAAAAACCCACCCCCTCCTTCCAGTTTGTTAAAGTATTTTCTTACTCTATTGCTTAAGTATTCAATTGATTTTTTATCTTCCAAATTAAAACATATATCTTTTCTAAAAATCCATCCTTTTTTAAGTGCACTGCACAAGGTGTTAACACAGAGATTAGAGATCATAAAGGAGATCTCTCTTTTAATATTCTCTGCCATAAAGTGTCTAGAAAAATCAAATCCAAACATATTACATAAATCTTTTATTTCTCCAAGAGCTTCGTCAGCTGTAACCATACTATATAAGGTGAATTATCTTTATTTAAAATTTTCTAGAATCTATTCCTTAAGTTTATCAAAAACACTTATATCAATTTCATCACAAGCTGTAATTTTCAATCCTGCATCAGAACCACAATGTAGACATTTAGAATTACATCTTAGAGTATACTCCCAAACAATAATACCTGGATTTATTTTTTGCATAAATATCTCTTTTTTAATTTACATTATTAAAAACTATTATCTTTGATTAATCATTTTCAAAAAACTATCCAAATATTTATTAATCCCTTCATATTCAAAATTAAAAAAGGGGGAGATATTATTAGTTCATACATTATTCTGGATATTGAAACAACAGGTCTATCTAAGCATTACCATAGAATTACAGAGATTGCTGCAGTTAAATTTGAGAACAATAAAGTTGTAGATCAATTTGAAACTTTAATCAATCCACAAATATCAATTCCTGCTTTTATTACAAGTTTAACAGGTATTACTAATGAAATGGTAAGCAATGCTCCAACCATTGACAAAATCATGCCTCACTTTTTAAACTTTGTAGGAGACTCAGTTATCGTAGCTCACAATGCAACTTTTGATCATGGTTTCTTAGCAAAAAATGCTGAAAGAGTTGGTTTAAATTTTCCAAACAAAAGACTTTGTACAAGAAAATTAGCTAATAGGCTTCTTCCACAATTACCAAGTAAAAAACTTTCTATGATCTGTTATCATTTAGGTATAAAAAACAAACAAGAACACAGGGCTATGACTGATGTATTAGCGACTGTAGAAGTTTTCTCAAAATTTTTAGAAGAATTAGATTTCATGGGCATCAATGAACAAGAACATATAATGAAATTTGAAAGGTCTTCAATAAAAAAATATAGGCCTAACAACTTTTAGCCGGATCAAATCCTAGAGTTTCTTCTTCTGAATGAAAACATAATAAATTTTCCACTTTAATTTTTTTAGCCCATTTACATTCTGGCTTATGATAAATTTTTGAATTTTTACTTGCAACAAACATACATCCTTCTTTTGGATCAACACAATTCCACATTCCTTTATTCTTAGCTAAAAGTTCTAACTCTTTCAACTCATCATATCTTTTTGTACTTGAATTATACTTATCAAAAACTCTTGCAAAACCATTTTCAACTAAATATCCATTTACAAAAATATCATCAACATAAATATATCTTAATTTTCGTCCATACTTTCCTGTGTCTGTCATATCAGGTTCTAAATAAACTTCTTTTCCTAAAACTAAACTGGCTAATTCTTTTTTTGCTTCTTCATAATAACATTCTCCACTTTCAGGAGTATTTATTCCAGAGAATCTAATCCTTTCTCCATTATCTAAATCTAAAGTATCTCCATCAACAACATTTGTTACAATAAATGGTCCTTCTAGTAATAGTTGATCACTAAAAACTTCAGAAATAAGAAAGAGACTAATCAATCCAACAAAGACTGTGAATAAAGCTAATCGAAAAATATCTTTTTCTTCCATACAAATAATATCAAAATGAACTTAATAACTAATCCTCAAGAAAATCTGAAAATATTTCAGACCAACACTTTTATATAATTCAAGATAATTCCTAAATCTTATGGATATCGAAGAAAAATTTAATTTAATTAAAGAAGTAGGGGAAGAAATAATCAACGAAGAAGAATTAAAAGAGCTTCTAAAAACAAAGAAGAATCCTGTTGCTTATGATGGTTTTGAACCTTCTGGAAAAATTCATGTAGCTCAAGGTCTACTTAGAGTAATTAATGTTAACAAATTAACTAGAACTGGGATTAAATTTAAATTTTGGGTTGCTGACTGGTTTGCTTTAATGAACAACAAAATGGATGGTGACTTAGAAAAAATTAGAACTGTTGGTGAATATTTTATTGAAGTTTGGAAAGCATCAGGATTAGATATGGAAAATGTAGAGTTTCTTTGGGCTTCTGAACATATGAATCAAGAATATTGGTTAAGTGTTCTTAGGGTTGCAAGACTTAACTCTGTAACTAGAATAACTAGGTGTGCACAAATTATGGGTAGATCTGATTCAGAAAAACTTTCAGCTGCACAAATATTTTATCCTTGTATGCAAGCAACAGATATTTTCCACTTAGGTGTTGACATTGCACAACTTGGTATGGACCAAAGAAAGGTTAACATGTTGGCAAGAGAAATTGCTCCTAAGATTGGAAAGAAAAAACCTATTGCAATTCATCATCACATGTTAATGGGATTAAACAAACCTGCAGATACAACTGCTACTGGTGCAGAGGCTGCTATTGCAAAAAAAATGTCAAAATCAATCCCAAGTTCAGCAATTTTTATGACAGATACAACTAAGGAAATTAAGAAAAAATTCAATAAAGCTTATTGTCCTGAAGGCGAAGTTGAAAACAATCCTGTTTTAGAATATTTCAAATATATTATCTTTGAAAAAGTTGACAAGATATTAATTGAGAGACCAGAGAAATTTGGTGGTAACTTAGAATACTCTTCATATGAAGATCTTGAGAATGATTTTGTAGCTAAAAAAGTTCATCCAATGGATCTAAAAGCAACAGCTGCTAAATATATTGATGAATTTTTAGTTCCTGTTAGAGAGCATTTTGAGAAAAACAAGGAAGCAAAGGCATTATTAGATAAGGTTGAATCTTTCAAAGTTACAAGATAACTTTATAAAACCCTTATTTTTTCTTTTAGCTATGATAGTAAAGATACCTTATACAGATGGAGAACACCAAGCTTGTGCAAAAGCACCTGATCTAATTATTGAACAACTTAAAACTTTAATGTCAAATCCCAAAATACCTAAAATCAAAGAATGCGATATTCATAATTTAGAAGATGCAAAAATTTACTTAGGTGGAGATCACACTATTACTTATTACACTGTAAAGAAATTTGCACAAAAATATTCTAATCCAGGCTTCATAGTTTTTGATGCACATCCTGATGTATTTCAACAATTTGATTTTCCTTCTCACCAAGATTATTTAAAATTTTTAATTGAAGAGGGGATTTTGAAACCTGAAAATGTTATGGTTATTGGTATTAGAGCAATTCATCCTAGAGAATTATCTTACTATAAGGAAAAAGGTATTAGATATATTCCATTTCAAAATTATATGAGTTTAAACATTAGTTGTGATGCTATCATGGAATTTCTTAGACAATTTGAAGCATTATATTTATCCATTGATTTAGATGTTTTAGATCCAGCCTTTGCTCCTGGAGTTTCTTACATTGAGCCAAGAGGTTTTACAACTAGAGAATTATTTTATTACATTCAAAGATTTAAAAAATTACATAATTTGAAAGCTTTAGACATTGTAGAATTTAATCCTGATAATGATATTAACAATTTAACAGCAAAAACTGCAGCTTCTATAATAGCAGAGTTTTTATAGTTCTAAAATATTATATTATACATGAAAGTATTTGTAGCAGTTGACTTAAGTAAAGAAATTAAAGATTACTTATTTGATCTTCAAAAAGAAGTAAAGGAAGCTAAGATTACTTGGGTATCCAAAAAGAATTTACATTTAACCTTAAAATTTGTTGGAGACATTAAAGAAGAAAAATTACCTCAAATAAAAGAAGCTCTTTCAAATATCAAATTTAACAAAGTTAAAGTAAACTTAGGAAAACTAGGTTTCTTTCCAAATCAAAAAAGTCCTAAAGTTATTTGGGTTTCTTTAGAACCAGAAGATAATATTATTCAATTACAACAAAAAGTTGATGAAGCTCTTTTAACAATATTCCCTTCAGAACAATTATTTCAATCTCATTTAACTCTTGGTAGAGTAAAACTAATTAGAAGAGACAAAGATTTCCAATCTTCTCTTGATAATATTCAAATCAAACCTATAGAATTAGAAATATCTTCAATAAAATTATTCCAATCTGAGCTCACAAGAGCAGGTCCTAGATATACAGAACTTCACGATGTTAATTTGTCCTAAATGCAAATCTGAAAAAATAAGTTTGGATCCTTTTACAGGAGTTTATTTTTGTAAATGTGGTTATAATGGTACTTTTATTATTGAAAAAGACTAATTTTTATAAAAACATTTAAATATAAAATATTCTTTCTAAACTTTGTGATTAAAAGTGGAAGATAATAATCAAGCAAAATTAAGATTCGTTGCAGACGATGAAAAAAAGGCAAATCCTTTAACAAGAAAAGATGTATTCTTGATGACTTTTTTAGCTTTTGTTTGTGCAGGTCTTCTTTTTTCAGCAGTTTTTTTAGCAGCTACAAATATTTCCAATTTGTCTGGAATGGCTGTTGTTGACGCTGAAGATGAAGAGATTGAACAAGAAGCTGTTGAAGGTCAACTTGAAATTGCACCAGAAGATCTAGTTGAAGAAGAACCAGAAGAAATTATAGAAGAACCTGTTGAAGAAGAACCAGAAGAACTTGTTGAAGAAGTAGTTGAAGAAGTAGTTGAAGAAGTAGTTGAAGAAGTAGTTGTAGAAGAGACAAGTGATTGTGGCTTAGAATTTGATATAACTGTTGGTAGTTCAAAAACCGTTGAAGGAAAATCTGTACAAATCTCTAGTATTGATACCTTTGCAGCACAGATTAGTGTTGGTGGAAGTAGAGATTACTTAATGTCAACTGGAGAGTCTATGGCAATAAATGGTTTGACAATTAAATTATCAGATATAACTGGTGATGTTGCAACAGTAATACCTGTTTGTTAATTTTTTTTTTATTCTTTATATTTTTCTTCTAAAACTTTTCTAATTTCAGAAGCTTTTTTCTTACCTATCTTATCAACATCTTTAAGTTCATCTTCAGAAGCATTAATTATTTTTTTTACAGTTACAAATTCTTTCAATAAATTCTTTGCTAAACTCGGGCCAACTCCTGGCAAACCTGATACAATATATTCTTGTAATTCTTTTGTACTCAATGGTTTCTTTTCTCCTCTAACTCCAAATTCTTTTTCATTTTCTTCTTGTTCTCTTTTTGCTAGAGTTATCAAAAATTCTCCAGTATCTCTAAAATCTTTAGTATATATTATGGGGATTTTCAAATCAACTGCAATCCAAGCTAACATTCCTCTTATTGCATTCGGATGAACTTTTCTAACAGAATAAATATCTTCTATTCCTTCAATAATTAATATAGGCCTTTCAAATGTATCCTTCAAAGATTTTAACTGGTGTAATACTCTTTTATCTACAATTGAATCAACAAAGTCTCTAATTTCTTTTCTTTCAATACCTACTCTTTCAGAAACAATAAAATCTCCCACATCTAAATTTTGCATTGTAACATCTACATCTTTATCGACTAAAAATCTTGCAATTCCTGAACCTTTTTCTCTAGAATCAACAAACATTTTCCATTTTTTTTTATCTTTAAAATCATTTAATGTAGTTTCTTGTGAATTTCCTAAATTAAACTTTGTTTTCATACCTTTCAAAACCCTATGCATTCTATTTTCTTTATGATAAGCAGTCCATCTATAAGCTTCATCTCTTGTACCTTTCGCAACTAAAACAATAACTTCTCCATCTTCTAATCTTCCTGTTCTTCCTCTTCTTTGCACAGTTCTTATTGCTGAAGGCACAGGCTCATAAAAAATAATTAATTCTACTGAGGGAATATCAATACCTTCTTCTCCAACAGAAGTTCCAATTAAAACATTAAATTCTCCAGCTTTAAAATCTTCTAAAACTTTTATTTGTTCTTTTTGTGTCAAACCAATTCCTTTCTTTTTAGTTTGTCCAATAAACATTTCTGCCTTTATTCCTTCAATTTTATTTAACTCTTTTTTCAATTTTTGTGCAGATGCTCTAAAATTAGTAAATATCAAAATTTTATCTCTTTTTTCTTCTTTAATAATTTCTCTTAATCTTATTAATTTAGGATGTTCAACTCCGAGGCTATGCATATTATTTACTTTCATAAAAGCCATTTTAAAATTAGTATCAACAACTAAATTCTTTGTTGCTTTAACTTTACCATTTTCAGCTTCTTTATACAACTTATTCATATACTCAAAAGCTGCATAAATTCCTTGACTTTCTAACATCTCTTGTGCATGCTGAACTTTCATAGCTTCAGCAACTATAGAAATAGATTTCCAAGTCATAGGGTCCTTTTCTCCCATTGATATTTTTCTTTGAATTTCTCTTTGCATTCCTAAAAGTGCAGTCTTATGAACATTAGAAATAGTTTTAGTCAAACCAAACTCTTTCAAAATTGTTAACTTCTCTTTGAAACAATTCTCTAAATATTTTTTAGCTTCTTTAAAATTTTCCGGCAATTCAATTACTTCATATTTTACTTTAGTTTCTTTTACATATTCTTTCAAATCATCATCTTTATCAGTTCTTATTTCAATATCTTCAATAAATAAATTACTACAAATTTCATTTATTTTTTCTTGATCGGATCCTGGTGAAGCACTTAATCCAATAATCCTTGGAAAATTTGCAACTTTATTATATTGTTTTGCAATCCAAACATAATCATAGTCTCCGACAGCTCGATGACATTCGTCAAAAACAATTAAGCTAACATTTCTCAAATCAACTTTTTTATTAATAATATCATTACTCATCCCTTGAGGTGTACTTACAATTACATCATTGTCTTTGAACATCTCTTCTCTTTTTTCAGGTTTTATTAATCCTGTAAAGATTTCAACTTTTTCAAGTGTAGAACTATCTTTAAATTCATCAGCAATCTGTTTAGCTAAAGGTTTTGTTGGTGTTAAGAATATAATTTTAGATTTTGGAAAACTATTCAATCTATGTAATGCTGATAACAAAGCAACTTTAGTTTTACCTCTTCCAGTAGGCAAACAAATCAAGGTATTTGCTTTCATTGTAGTTTTAAAAATAGATTCTTGGTACAATCTTGGTTCAAAACCCTTTATTTGAAACATCTTTACCTAATATTCTCCTTTTTCTATATAAATACTGCGTGTCTATGTCCTGTCCATAGTAGCAAATATTATAAACCACAAATTTTTCCTTAATCCCATGTTTGCGATTATACTAGGTGTATTGGATATCATAGCTGCATTAAGCTTATTCCTATTAAAATTTTCATTAGCTCCATGGTTTGCTGCAATCTTTGCAATCTATCTATTAATCAAAGCAGTTATTTTCTTTAGAGATTTCGCAAGCATCATTGACATTTTCGTAGTTATAATTTTTGTAATTGCTTTACTTGGTTCATTCAACATTTTATCTTGGTTAGCAATAATTTGGTTATTACAAAAAGGAATTCTAAGTTTATTTAGTTTTTAACATAAGAAAAATAATAAAATAAAACTGCACCTATTGCTGTTGCCAATCCTGCAATTATTAACAATGGGATTATTGATAAGAAATATACTAAAACAATCACTGCAATAATAAAGATTAAACTAGAGACATACAATAATGTTGAACCCATAAAAATCTTAGATCCATCCAGTTTGTGTACAGGAATCATATAAAATATTGCCAAAGCAGCGTTAATGAAAATAAAATTATCTAAAGTTCCATAGGAATTAAAAAATCCTGCAATTAATAATAATACAATATGAGACATAGGTCCTGCCAAAGCAATCTTTGCATCTTCATAATCTGTAACGTGAACATATTTTTTTCCAACTCTAGATCCTCTTTTCAATAAAAGATTATATTCTCCTAAAGCTAAGAAGAAAAGTTTACCGTTACTTATCAATGTAATAATTAATGAGATAACAACTCCAATTGGAAAAGATTTAATTTCATACCTTTTTCCCAAAAAGTTTATTTTTCTCGGAAAGAAATGGTTTGTTCTTCTAATAATAGATTGAGGCATCCATCTAAATGATTTAATCCCCCACAATTTATATTCTGCAATAAATCCTTGTCTTTTAGCAATCCATTTGTGAGCAAGTTGATGTATTAAGAAAGAAACTGCAACCATCAAAGTAACCATAACTAAATTACTTAACCAATATGACAATTCAAACACTTCTGTTCCATCATCTAATCCAAGAGCTAATGCTAGAACTAAAATTGAAATAATTAATGGAAAAATCTCTTTCTTGCTAAACATATTAATAAAATAATACAAAGAAGTATTTATAGTTTTTTATTATCTAGAGATAAGATCAATATAAATATCTAATCTTCCAGGACTTTCTTTAATTCTATATGATCCACCTGATAATAGTTCTTCAAAATTCATTTTTATTTGTGCTACTTCTTCTAATTGGTCTTTAAGGTAATCTTTTGCATATTCAACTAAATCTAAAGGAAGATCTTCTTGTTCTTTACTCCATTTTTTTTCAGGCCAAACTGCTAATCTTATTAATTCTGTAACTGCTTCATTTCTATCATTTAGATTTCTTGGATCAAAATCATATTCTGAACCTCTTAATTGATAATTTGCTTCAAAACCCATTTTCTCTGCTTCAACTAAATGACTTGCCCATAATCTTCTCAATGAAGTACTATGTGCGACCATTATTAAATTATCATGAGCTCTTCCAGAATTTAAAATATTTTGAATTCCAAATCTTGAATTTTCTCCACCATTACTAGCAAAGCTCTCAACTAATAATTTATCATCTTGAACTCCATGAGTCCATCTTAATCTTGCAGCTAAGTATTCTGCTTCAGGCAATTCTAATCTTTCAAGAGCACCAGAATCTTTTCCAATTCCACCACTAATCATTGCATAATCAATTAATTCATTTCTAAATAATGTATAAGTTCTATCAGCTATTCTTGGATCCGCTCTTCCAAAAACAAATGCTCCATCTGCTTTTGTTAAACCTTGTGTTTCAACTGCTCTTAGATAATCATAAATCTGACTAATTTTTCCATAATCTGCTTCTACCATAAAATATTTTTCTAACTCCTTATTTATAAACTTTTTGAACAAACATTTATATACTAATAAGGCTCTTTTAGGCATATGAAAAAGATATCAATACTTTTACTTATTATTTTAAGTCTTAGTTTGTTTTCTGTCTCTGCATTAACTGTTGATGTAGATTCTTTAGAATCAAACGAATTAACTTTATCTTTTTCAGGATTAAATACTTTAGATCTTAAATTCACAGATTTGACTGTAAAAGTAGAAACCAATTCTCTTTCAGATACTTATTTAGCAGATACAAGTATCGAAGTCTCAGATAATACCATTTTTTTAATTGCAGATCTTACAGAAATTTTAGAAGATTACAGTAAAGAAGAAATAAAATATCTTACTTTAACTGGTAAATTAGATGGACAAGATTTTTCAAAAAGAGTTGCTTATAGAGAGAGTGTTGAAGTTAGATTCCAAGCAGCAGAAGTTGAAAGAGGGGTTTCAATTATTTTTTGGATAATTGGTGCAATCTTAGTTATGGTATTCTTAGTATTAGCATATTTAACACTTATGCCTAAAAAAAGAAAAGAAATTAAAGTTTACAAAAAGCCTTCTAAAAGAAAAGTTAAAAAGAAAGTTAAGAAAAAAACAGTAAAGAAGAAAGTGAAAAAGAAAACTTCTAAGAAAAAAGTTAAGAAGAAGAAAAAATAATCCTTTCTTTCCCTATTTTTTATTCTATATATTCATTTAAATGAACTTTACATTTCTAAAATTTACAATGGGAACTAACTTTATTTTTTATACAGAAATGAATTCTAAAAGATACGATCAAATCCAAAGCCAATTTAAAAATAGATTCCAAGGTTTTCCTGTTTGGAGTGGAAAAGGTTGGATAAAACATAATTATGTTGATAAAAAATTAAAATTTTTACCTGACAGAAATCCTTTTGATTATATGTGGGTAGAATTAGTGAGAGGTACTAACGAAAGTATGATTCCTTGTCAAGAGGAAAAAGAATTATATGGTCTTCAAACTATTCTTGTAAATGGAGATTTTATGGATGTTTTGAAAGATTTTGGTCTTAAATTAAAAGCAGAAGGTATTGAAGATCTTACTAGATATTTGGAAACACCTGAATTTACTTGGACAGCAGCAAAATGGTATTTACCTGCTTACGAACATACAGCTACTATTGAAAGAATTTTAGAGTCTATGGGTGAGAAAGTATCTTAATTAAATTGCTTTCAAAAAATCTTTTATTTCTTTATTATTCTTCAAAAAAACATGTTTAATTTTATGTTTATGAATTAATTCCCTTTGTTGTGTTCTAGTTTTTGATCCCCAGTTATCTTCTGCCTTATCATGTTTAGCATTAACATATCCATAATTATTTTTGATCATTAGAAAAACATCATCCCATTTATCGACAAATCCTTTTCTTTTTCTTCGCTTTAATTTTCTAAAAATTATTCTATAAACTAATTTAAAAAAAGGTGGGTCCAACCAAACTACCATATCGCTTTCTTTTATTCCAGGTTCAATCCACTTTGAGTAAACTCCTTCTATGATCCATTTTTTCTTTTTTGATATCTTTTCTAATCTTTTTTCACATTCTAGATTAGTTCTTTTAAGATCATATTTTCTTTTCCAATATATATCATCGAGTTCATAATGATTAATATTTAATTTTTTAGAAAGTTTATTAGCAAGAGTTGTCTTCCCTGAACCCATAGTGCCAATTATATATATTTTCATATTTTCTTTTTTATTATTTCCATCATACCTCTAACATGACCAGCACCAACAACTGCAACAATTTTTTTATCTTCTTCTCTTTGCATCATTTTAACTAATCTATTAGCCATAACAATATTTCTTTCATGGATCAAAGTTTTGTAAATAGAAGGATACCTATCTTTTACTTTATCAACTAGTTTAGCAATCATATTTTCGCTTGGTACTTTTCTCAAATCAAAACCTTCAATTTCTTGTTTTCTTAATACAACTCCCTTAATAATATCCCAAACAAATCTAAACTTTTCTTTCCAAGTAATTTCTTTAAACAATCTTTTCAATGTAATATTAATATTTTGATCAATCAATGCAATCCTAGCTTTTATTTTGGCTGCAGCTTTCACTGCACTTTTCATTTCAGCTCCTGGTTTTGTTTTCACAACTTTCCCTAATTGTTCTTCAACCCAAGCTCCTAACAACATAAATAGAAATCCTTTCACACCAATTCTTCTAATCTCTCTAATTCTAATCTTAGATTTTTTCCCCATCAAAGATAAAAATCTTCCTTTATCTAATTCAATAGCTACTATATCAACTTCATTTTCCAAAATAACTTTTCTAACCTCTTTCACACTCTCTGGAGAAATGTGTGAGGTCCCAATCAACCATAAATTGCCTATTTTATGCATATAGTAAAGAAAAATATTTAAACACTTAAAAGATTATCTCTTATAACACAGGAGGAATAAAATGGCTCTAAAAATCAAAAACGTAAACGAAGTTTATAATATGCAGGTATTCACAGATTCTGGTGATTATTTCGGAGATATAGATGAAGCAGTTCTTCAAGGTAACAAAGTTGCTGGATGGAGAATTAAAGCAACCAAAAATTCTTTCTTAACTAGAATTTTAAGTGGTGCAAGAGGTGTTATAGTTCCTCATCAATTAGTTAAAGCTGTTGGTGACATTATGATAATCTCAAAAAATGCAGTACCTAGTTATGAAGAACAACTTGATGAAGATGCATCTATGGATGCAGACTTTTAATTTTTTTCTTTAATAATTAACGATAGTTTTATAAATTCTCTTTGTCTAATATCCACTTATGGCGACTACTGTTTTAGGAGAGGCGATAGACTTATTACAAGACTTTGGATTTTTTGATGTGGTTTTACCTTTCTTATTAGTTTTCACAATTGTTTTTGGTATCCTTGAAAAAACAAAAATCTTTGGTACTGAAAAATTTAAAGGGAATGATATTCCTAAAAAAAATCTAAATGCAATGGTTGCTTTTAGTATTGCTTTCTTTGTTGTAGCTGCAAAAGAGATTGTAGCATCCTTACAAGAATCTTTACCTTTAATCGCATTAATTTTGATTGCAGTAGTTTCATTCCTAATGTTAGTTGGATCATTTGCTTCCGGAAAAGAAGAATTTGATTTCTACAAAATGTTTGCAGGATGGAACAAATACTTTGCAGGTGTTTTCATTGTAGCTATTGTAGCTGTATTCTTCCATTCCTTTGGATGGTTAGATATAATTTATGATTATGTTGGAGGAATTGGAAATGATGTATTTATTATTGTAGTTTTCTTACTATTAACTTTCGGAGTTATGAAATTTGTATTTGACTCTGGTAGCAGTGATTCAGGTGGGGGTGATGATGAATAATGGCATCTGAACTAACACAATTTATGAATAATCTTGAAAGTTTAGGCTTTTATGATGTAGCTTTACCTTTCATTCTAATCTTTACTTTAATTTTTGCAATCTTACAAAAGATAAAAATCTTTGGAGAGAACAGTAAAAACTTTAATGCAATTATTGCATTATCTATGGCTCTTCTTGTTGTGAGACAAGTTTCTATTGTAGAAATTATGAATCAATTTTTACCTCAAGTTTCATTAATTGCTTTAGTATTTGTTGTAATCTTATTATTAATTGGAATTTTACTTGGTCCATCTGAAGGCTGGTCTGGTCTTCCTTTAGGTTTAGGTGTTTTACTTACTCTTGGTGCAGTATCTTGGGCTTTATTTGCTTCAGCTTCATTAAGCATTCCTTCATGGTTAGAATTTTCACAATCTGATTGGTATTTAATAATTGGTATAGGTTTATTTTTCGTCTTCCTATTCTTTATTACAAGTGAACCTGGTAAATCAGACAAAGGTATGGTTGATTTATTCAAAGGCCTAGGAAGTTTATCAGATCAATTAGGGAGGAAAAATAGATAATGGCTAGTGTACTTGACTTAGGACTAGTTGAATATTTTATTCCAATAATTGTTTTTCTCTTTGTAATGGTTGTACTTTGGGCATTACTTGAAAAGACTGGATTTTTTTCCAAACAACCTTGGGTTAATTTATTACTTTCATTTTGTTTAGCTGCTTTATTTATTATAGTACCTGGAATTTCAGAAGTAATTACTTTATCATTACCTTGGTTTATTGTATTATTTATCTTTTTATTATTCCTAATCTTAACTTTCCTATTCATGGGTGTAAATCCAGACGTAGTCTCTGGTGTATTTGGATCAAATATAGTTGTTTTTTGGGCAATATTAATTATTAGTTTAGGTATATTCGGTTTTGCATTCACACAGGTTTATGGAGAACAAATTCATGATATTACTTCTACTGATACTACGACTGAAGATGGTGATTTAGTTCAGAATATTGGTCAAATTTTATTCACTCCTAAGATTTTAGGTTTTTTACTTTTGATTGTTATTGCTGGTTTCGGTGTTAGATTTATATCTGCCAACACGAGTTAATAATATAAAAAAAAAGAAATTATTTTTTCCTTTTATGGTGTCCTTTAAATTCTTCAGAAATTCTACCTAATTCTTTTACATTTAATGTTAAAGGTTCCATTATTTTTGTAAATACTTTTTCTAAAGCTTTCATATCACTTCCAATCTTTACAACACCATCACTATAGTCTTTTACTTTACCCATTACAGCAACTTGTAAATCTTCTAATCTCTTTTGAGTTCTCACTAATTCTTGTTTTACAGCTTCCATATCATCGCTAACTCTTGCTTTGAAAACTCTAACATCACCCATATCTTTCATTGCTGCTTGCCACTTCTCTTCAATAATTTGTTCAACTAATGCTTGCATATCTCCATAACTTTGACTTTGTTGTGGGTAAGCTTGCTGTGGAGGATACTGTTCTTGTTGTTGATACTGTTCCTGCATTCCACCTTGAACTTCTGTGACTCCAGGGCTTTGAACTTGACCTTCTGGTTGACCTTGTGGCAAGGGGATATCTTGTTCCATACTTTGTTGTTGTTCTTGCATATTTTGTTCTGGCATATTTCCTTCAACTCCTTCTTTTATTTTAGCTTGATTAATAGCATCTGAAATTTGTTGCAAATTAAAACCTTTTACTTCTAATTGTTTAGTTATCTCTTCATTACTTAAACCTTTCTTAATAAATTCTAAAACTTCACCTACTGGTGTTTCATTCGCCATCTTTTTCTCCCTCTGGATTTAATCCAAATTTAGTTTCAAGACTATCATCAATTTCTTTCTCCATTTTCTCAACTCTTTTATGGATAACTCCTTTTTCTCCTAAAATTTTATCAACTAATTTCAAAACATCTTTCTCTGTCATAAAATTCATAGGGTTCCAATAATCTATATACTTCTGAAGAACTTTCACATCTTGATTTTTAGCAAATTTTCCTGCTTCATCACTTAAATGTTTTACAACATTTTTCACAGTTTCAATATCTTTATTTATATTCACTAAATCTTGTCGAACAGATTTAATTTCACTTATTGTTTTTTTATGTTCTTCAATCATATTTTGATTCATAACTAATAATTTTTCAGCATAAGTTCCATGTTTACTTTCCAAAACTCTTAGTCTATTAGCTAATTCATTCATAGCTTGTGTAAAATCCACTTGTCCTTGTTCTTGTCCCATGGTATAAAATAACGAGGAATCACTCAACCTCTCCTAACTTAAATTTATCCTTTACTAATTAATAAACCTTTTTATAACATATAAACTATATTTCCACAATAGAAACTTATTTTAACTCTCTTCCTATTAATTTTCTCAAGGATATGGTTTACACACAAACACCAAATAATACTGAAATCTTAAAAGAGGGAGAGGATGAGATTCTTAAAATTAATTATGAATCCATTTCTCACATACCTTCAATTGAAGATAATCATTTAGTTATGCTTGATGCTATTGAAAAATTAATTGAAAATCCTTCTATTTCTCGTTTAATTTTTTCACAAAGGAGAAATTATAATTATAGTTATGATCAAACTCAACTTTTAATAGAAATTGCAAATATTTACAATTATTTTGTAAAGAGTAAAAAAGCTACAAGGTTAGAAAATTTTGGTTTAGCTTCTGATCCTCCACAAGTTTTAGGTCAAAGGTTTGATCCATTAAGATTTATTCTTTTCACTTTATTAAAAACAGATCCTCTTGGTGCTTATGTAGAGTTAAAAAGATTGCTTAGGCAGAATAATATTATTTTAAAATCTACAACTGACATTACACAAAAACAATCTTTACAAATATATTTAGATATGTTAAATCAAATTTTTATACAATTAGATAAAACTAAACTTATTGATTTGGCAAGAGAATATCTTCCAGGTTATACTTTAAACAATAGAGAAATTTACAAATTATTTTTCAAACCTTCAATAACTCCAGATTTTATGTATACTAAGTTAGTAACTTCTCCTCCTCTTGATGGAAAACAATTAGCAATTTACAAAATAAATCCTACAACAGATGTAACAGTTTATGAATTAAAAGATGACATTAAAAAATTATATCAAATTAATCCTCCAGAATTTAATCTTACAGAGGACCAATATGAGTTAATTGAGTTAGCAAGAAAAGTTCTTTCTGAACATCAACCCAGAAATGAAGAATTTTTAGACCCTCATAAAATGCGTAGAACTTTTACCAATATAGGTAAAGGTATGATTCAAGAACTTGCTGAACAAAAAGGGATGTTTCTTTCTCCTGAAGAAATAGAAAATCTTACAGAGATTTTAGTGAGGCACACAATTGGTTTTGGTGTTATTGAATTATTATTAGAAGATCCTAATGTTCAAGACTTAACAATAAATTCTCCTATGGGCCAAGTTCCAATTTTTCTTTTACACAATGATCACAATGAATGTACAACAAATATTACTCCAACAGTAAATGATTTTGAAAGTTGGGCAACAAAGTTAAGATTACTTTCTGGAAGGCCTTTAGACGAAGCAAACCCTATTTTAGATACAGAAGTAATTTTACCTAAAGCAAGATCAAGACTTTCAATTATTGGTAAACCATTAAATCCTTATGGTTATGGTATGTCTTTTAGAAGACACAGAGATAAACCTTGGACTTTACCTTTATTTATTGAGAACAAAATGATTTCTCCATTAGGAGCAGGTCTTTTAAGTTTTACAATTCACGGAGCAAGAACACATTTAGTTGCAGGAACTAGGTCCTCTGGTAAATCATCTTTCTTAGGTTCTATGTTGTTAGAAATTATGAGAAAGTATAGAGTATTAACTGTTGAGGATACTTTAGAACTTCCAAGTGAAGCAATGAGAAAACTTGGTTATAACATTCAACCCTTAAAAGTTAGATCTGCTTTAGTAAAAGGTGGAGCAGAGGTTCCAGCTGATGAAGGAATTAGAACTTCTTTAAGACTTGGTGATTCTGCACTTATTGTAGGGGAAGTTAGAAGTACTGAAGCTCTTGCACTTTATGAAGCAATGAGAATTGGTGCATCTGCTAATGTTGTTGCAGGAACTATTCACGGAGATTCTCCTTATGGTATTTTTGACAGAGTTGTAAATGATTTAGGTGTACCAAAAACTTCTTTCAAGGCAACTGATATTATTGTTATGTGTTCTCCAATTCAATCTGCTTCTGGTATGAGCAAAATGAGAAGAGTTACTTCTATTACTGAAGTTAGAAAAACCTGGGAAGATGATCCTTTACAAGAAAATGGTTTTGTTGACTTAATGAAATACAATGCTAAAACTGATATGTTAGAACCTACTCCTGATTTAATCAATGGTGACTCTGAAGTTTTGAAAGCAATTGGTGGTGGAGTTAAAGAATGGGTTGGAAACTGGGATGCAATTTGGGACAATATTAAATTAAGAGCTGAAATTAAATCTTTATTAGTTGATTATTCTAAAAAAATTAATGATAAAAATATTTTAGAAGCAGAGTTTTCTTTGAAATCAAATGAAAAGTTTTATAGAATTTCTGAAGAAGTAAAAAATGATGTAGGCTCTCAAGATACAAAACTCATTAAAGAAAGATGGGAAGAATGGCTAAAAGAAGAATTGAAAAATCAGTAACTATATATACTACAAATATATTTTTCAACATATGAATCAGAATAAAATTGGTACCATACTAATCATTATCGCAGTATTACTACTAGTATTTTTATTCTACTTTAAAGCACAAGAAGATCAATATATTTCTACAATCATTGACGAGCAAGGTTCATGTTATTTAGATGATGGTTCTTGTTTACATGAAGATCGAGATTATACTTTATTTTATCTTGGGGGGATTATAACTTTAGCAATTTTAATACTTGGAATTTATCTCATCTACTTTGATAAAACTCAAAAAATATTAGTGGAACAACATAAAGAAGTTTCATCTGCATTACAAACTGCAAAAGAAAAGGATGAATTCAAAGCATTTGTTTCAGGATTTAACGATCAAGAACAAAAGATCTTAAAGGCAGTTCATGATAAAGAAGGAATCAAACAATCTACTTTGAGATACAAGACTGGTATATCCAAAACTTTGCTTTCTTTAGTATTAAAAAAGTTGGAAGAAAGGGACATTATTTACCGAAAAGAGGCTGGAAAGACCAAAGAAATCTACCTAAAAAAGAAATTTTGATATTTACGATATAAACGATAACTCTAAAGAATTCTTAAGATATAAACGATAACGTTCTTTAATTTCTCTCGAATGGTATTAAAAGGACTACAACAATATTTTCTTCATGAAAACAGAAAAATTCAAAGTAGGTGGCATGCATTGTAAAAGTTGTGAGATGCTAATAAAAGACTCATTAGAAGAATTAGGTGTTAAAGATATTTCTTTTGAAAAAGAAATAATCACAATCACCTTTGATGAAACTAAAATTTCTCTTGAGGATATTAAAAAAGTAATTGGGAAGGAAGGTTACAAAGCAGAATGAAAAAAACAAATTTTAAAATAGATGGTATGGTTTGTGGTTCTTGTGAAACTATTATAAAAAAACAAGTTTCTGATTTAGATGGTATTCAAAAAATTAAAGTAAACTATGCAACTCAAAAAGCTGAAGTAACATATGATGAAGATTTAATTAGCTTAAAAGAAATACAATCTAAAATTTCAGAGAAAGGTTATTCTTGTGATCAAAATAATTCAAAAAGAAAATATTGGGCTTGGGCATTTGCAATTCTTGGAATAGTTATCGCTTTATATTTTTTAATTAATTTAACTAATGCAATTCAATTACCTGAAATAAGTTCAGGGATGGGTTATGGTTTATTATTTGTTGTAGGTTTACTAACAGGTTTTCATTGTATTAGTATGTGTGGTGGTTTCGTTGTTTCTTACACTGCAAAAGATGTCGAAGCTGGAAGAAAACCTTACAAATCTCATTTCATGTATGGTTTAGGTAAAACTGTTTCTTATACTTTAATAGGAGCATTTTTTGGTTTACTAGGTTCAATAATTGCTTTCACTCCTATGATGAGAGGTATTGCTGGATTAATAGCTGGTTTATTTTTAATAATCTTCGGATTAAAAATGTTAAATATTTTCCCTGTCTTAAGAAAACTTTCTTTTAAGACTCCCAAATTCCTTAACAAGTTTGTTGGGAAAAACAGAAGTTCTAGTCCTTTAATTATTGGCCTACTAAATGGACTAATGATTGCTTGCGGCCCTTTGCAAGCAATCTATATTATGGCAGCAGGAACTGGAAGTATTATTGAAGGCGCAACTCTCCTTTTTGTTTTCGCCTTAGGTACTTTACCTGTTATGCTTGGTTTTGGTTTTTTTGCAAGTTTAGTTTCAAGCAAAATGACTCACAAAATTTTGAAAGCATCTGGTGCCATAGTAATTATCTTAGGTCTATTAATGGTTAACAATGCATTAGCTTTAACTGGTACTGGTTATGATTTTAATTCTTTAGCTGGTTTAGTTTCTGCAAATAATATTGATTCTGTAGAATCAGATAGTTTAGCAGTTATGAAATCTGGTTATCAAGAAATTTATTTAACTGTTGATAGATATGGTTGGCAAACAGATTTATTTGTTATTGAAAAAGATGTGCCCGTCCATTGGATTATTAATGCTGAAGAATTAAATGGTTGTAACAATGCAATACAAGTTCCAAAGTTAGGTTTAGCTTTTGATCTTGAGTATGGTGAACAAACAATTGAGTTCACAGCTACAGAAGAAGGAATAGTTTCTTGGAGTTGTTGGATGGGAATGATTCCTGGAACCTTTATTGTAGTTGATGATCTTGATGATTATTCAAGTGCAGATCTTGAAGAAAGTATAAATGAAGCTGCAGCTGTTCCAAGTGGAACTTCTTGTGGTGGAGGCTGCGGTGGAGGCTGTGGCGGAGGTTGCGGCGGAGGCTGTGGAGGTTAAATAAATGAAAAAAACAATAATAATTTTATTAGCTTTGTTTACATTAATTGTAACAGGCTGTAGTAGTACAATTACTGGAGACGCAGTTTTAGAAGAAGGACTTATTAAAATTCCTATTTCAGAAATTTCTTCTGAACTAACAAAATACACTCATGATTATAATGGTAAAACTATAACTTACTTCGCAGTCTTAGGTTCTGATGGAGAAGTACGAACTGCTTTTGATGCATGTGATGTTTGTGGAGGATACCAAGGTTATGCTCAAAGAGGAACTGATGTTGAATGTATTAAGTGTGGTAGAGTTTTTAGTATTGATGATTTAGGATCTACTAATACTGGCGGAGGATGTTGGCCATCTAATTTAGATTTTGTAATTGAAGGAGATTATATTGTTATTTCAGAAGCTGATCTAGAAAGTAAAGCTTATATGTTTTAACATATTAAGGAAAAATAAGAAATGAAGAAAACAAAATTACAAATCAGTGGTATGACTTGTTCTAGTTGTGCTACAGTTATTGATAAGTCTTTAAAAAAGACTAAAGGTGTCCATGAAGCAACAATTAATTTTGCTACTTCTAAGGCTAGGATAATTTTTGATGAGAAGATTATTTCAGAAAAAGAAATTATTAAAACCATAAAAAGCAAAGGTTATAATGCATCATTTTTGAAAGCTGGGGATAAACATGCCGATTTTTTAAAGAAAGAAATAAATTACTACAAAAAAATGTTTCTTCTTAGTCTTATTTTTGCTATTCCAGCTTTTGTTATTGGAATGATTTTTATGTGGATGAAAATTCATATCCCTTTTAATGATTATATATTATGGGCATTAGCTACACCTATTCAATTTTATATTGGAAAAAGATTTTATTTAGGTGCATGGGCAGCTTTAAAGAACAAAACTGCAAACATGGACTCTTTAATTGCTCTTGGTACAAGTGCTGCATATTTCTTTAGTGTATATGCTGTATTATTTAATCCTAGTTTAGGACAGTATTTCGAAACTTCAGCAATTTTAATCACTTTAGTTGTTATGGGTAAATGGTTAGAAGCAATTGCTAAAGGCAAAACTTCTGATGCAATAAAAAAATTAATGGGCTTAAGTCCAAAGACTGCTTTAGTAATTAGAAATAAAAAAGAGATTAGAATTCCTATTGAAGAAGTTATTGTAGGAGATATTATTCTTGTAAAACCTGGAGAAAAAATTCCTGTTGATGGTAAACTAACTAGTGGTCACTCTTCTATTGATGAAAGTATGATCACAGGTGAAAGTATTCCTATCGAAAAAAATATTGGCGACTTAGTTATTGGTGGAACAATAAACAAATTAGGAGCATTCCAATTTAAAGCTACAAAGATTGGAGCAGATACAACTTTAGCACAAATTATTAAATTAGTTGAAGAAGCTCAAGAAACAAAAGCACCTATTCAAAGGTTTGCTGATCTTGTTTCAGCTTACTTTGTTCCTACTGTTATTGCAATTTCTTTGATAACTTTCATAACTTGGGTAACTTTTGGTGCTGGAATTTCATTTGCATTAATTGCTTCTGTTGCTGTATTAGTAATTGCTTGTCCTTGTGCTTTAGGTTTAGCTACACCAACTGCAATTATGGTTGGTACTGGTAAGGGTGCAAACAAGGGGATTTTAATCAAGGGTGGAGAAGCTTTAGAAACTGCACACCAAATTAAATATGTTATTTTCGATAAAACTGGAACAATTACAAAAGGTAAACCTGAACTAACTGATTTGATTACTTTTGGTAAAAATAAAGAAAAGGATATTTTAAAAATTGTAGCAGGTTTAGAAAAACAATCTGAACATCCTTTAGCTGAAGCAATAATTAATCATGCTATGAAAGAAAAAGTTTCAATTCCTAAAGTAACTGCTTTCAAAGCTATACTTGGTCATGGTATAAAAGCTAAGGTCGGAAGAAAAGAATATTTCTTTGGTAATACTAAATTAATGAAAGATAATAAAGTAAGCTTAAAAAAAGAATTAGATAATATTAACAAGTTAGAAGAAGAAGGAAAGACTGTAATGTTCTTAGCTTCAGGTAAAGAGTTATTAGGTATTATTGCTGTTGCTGATAAATTGAGAGAATCTTCTGGAAAAGCTGTTTCAAAATTAAAAAAGATGGGCATAAAAGTTTACATGATCACTGGAGACAATAAAAGAACTGCAAAAGCTATTGCAAAAAGTGTTGGCATCAAAAATGTTTTTGCTGAAGTTTTACCTAAGGATAAAGCAAACTATGTTAAAAAATTACAAAGAAAAGGAAAAGTTGCAATGGTTGGTGATGGAATAAATGATGCACCTGCTTTAGCTCAAGCTGAGATTGGAATTGCAATGGGTTCTGGAACTGATGTTGCTATGGAAACTGGAAACATAGTTTTGATGAGGGACAATCCTGTTGATGTTGCAAAAGCAATTAAGCTTAGTAAGTTAACAATGTCTAAGATTAGAGGGAATTTATTTTGGGCTTTATTTTACAATGTTCTAGGGATACCTATTGCTGCTGGAGTTTTATATCCTTACACTGGTTGGTTACTCTCTCCAATAATTGCTGGAGGAGCTATGGCTATGAGTAGTGTTAGTGTTGTAACAAACTCTTTGTTGTTAAAATTTAAGAAACTTTAATCAAAACCTTTTTTAATTCTTATTTTCTTTTTTATCTTATGAAAAAAGCATATCTTGTTCATGGTTGGATGGGTAATCCAAATAATTGTTGGTTTCCTTGCTTAAAAGAAAAATTAGAAGAATTAAATTTTGAAGTTATTATCCCACAAATGCCAAATCCCGGAGAACCTAAAATAGAAACTTGGGTTCCACACTTACAAGAGATTGCAAAAGATGCTGATGAAGAATCTATTTTTATTGGCCACAGTATTGGTTGCCAAACTATACTTAGATTTTTAGAAAAAATAAATACAAAAATAAAAGCTTCATTTTTAGTTGCTCCTTTTTTTAATTTAGATTTAGAAGATGCATCTAAAGAAGATAAAGAAATTGCAAAACCTTGGTTAGAAACACCAATTGATTTAGAAAAAGTAAAAACAAACTGTGATAAGATTATAGCTTTATTTTCTACAGATGATGAATATGTTCCTGTAACTGATGCAAAATTATTTGAAGAAAGATTAAATACAAAATCTATAGTTTTAGAAAACAGGGCACATTTCGAGATATACAAAGAACTCCCAGAACTTTTTGAAGAAATCCAACAACTATATAAATAAAATTCTTATATTATTTAATAAAAGATGGTGAAGATAGATCCTAGGTTTCAAAATATTATGAACAAGTATGGTACTAAGTTAGGTGCGAATACAGGCTCTTTAATGGACCAACCTTCTTCTGATAAATTTACTCAAGATTACGAAACTTTTAGACAAGAAGCTTTACATATACAAGACACTCTTTACGAAAGAGCTTGTAATTTTGCACATTCTTTAATTGACTTAGCTCCTGCAAAGGAAGAAGTAAAAAAAGAAATGCAAGATGCAATTGATCAAATTCATTTAAACATAACTCCTGCTGCAGCTTATACTTTTGCAATCTTAACAATGTTTTCATTTATTCTTTTAGGTTTATTTGTTTTTATGGTCACTTTCTTTTTTGGTTTCACACAACTTTTAGTTCCTTTTATGTTGGTTATTTGTGGAGTTTTACTTTTCTTACCTTTATCAAAATTTCCTCAACACTTAGCACAAAAGAGAAGATTACAAGCTTCTAATCAAATGGTTCTTTGTATTTTGTATACTGTAATTTACATGCGTCACACTTCTAATTTAGAACATGCAATTAAATTTGCAGGTGAACATGTTGCAGAACCTTTATCTTTAGACTTAAGAAAAATTTTATGGGATGCTGAAACTAAAAAATATCCAACAGTTCAAGAATCTTTAGAAAGTTATTTAGTTGGTTGGAAAGATCACAATTTAGCTTTTGTAGAATCATTTCATTTAATTGAATCTTCATTATTTGAAGGACAAGAAAAAAGAAGGATAGAACTTTTAGAAAAATCTCTTTCAGTTATTTTAGAGGGAACTTATGATAGTATGCTTCATTATGCTCAAGAAGTAAAGTCTCCTATGACAATGCTTCACATGCTTGGAGTTATCTTACCTATTTTAGGTTTAATCATTTTACCTTTAATTGGAAGTTTCATGGGGATCAAATGGTATCACATTGCAATGCTTTACAACTTAATTTTACCTTTCGCAGTATTTTATTTTGGTTATACTATGTTAGCAAAGAGGCCAATAGGTTATGCTCAATCCGACATTACTAGTTTACCTCAATTTGAAAAACTTAGAAAATTCTCTCTTAAATTATCTAAAGATAAAGAAGTATTAATTGAACCCAAACATGTAGCAATATTTTTATTATTCGTCTTATTAATGATTGGATTTGCTCCAGTTATTTTGCATTTTATAGATCCTGCAACAGAATTATTTATTACAGATAATATTATGCTTTTAGATTACAGAGTTTTAGACACTGGTGAGTCTATTGGTCCATTTGGTCTTGGTGCTACTATGTTAAGTTTATTCATTCCTATTGGTTTAGCTTTTGGAATTGGATCTTATTTTTCTATTAGATCAAACAAATTAATAAAAATTAGAGAAGAAACAAAAAAACTTGAAACTGAATTCAGAGGAGCAATCTTCCAACTTGGTAACAGGATTGGTGGAGGTATGCCTTCGGAAATGGCTTTTGGTGAAGTTGCAAGAGGTTTGGCTGGAACTCCTACTGGAGTATTCTTAGGTATTGTTGACAAAAATATTCGAAGCATTGGTATGAATTTACAAGATGCAATTTTCAATGAAAAGAATGGTGCAATCTTAACTTACCCTTCATCCTTAATTGAAAGTACAATGAAAGTTTTAGTAGAATCTTCTAGGAAAGGTCCTATGGTTGTATCAAGAGCTTTACTTAGTATTGCTGATTATTTAGATAAAATTTACAAAGTTTCTGAAAGGTTAAAAGATTTATTATCTGAAATTACATCTTCAATGAAATCACAAGTTAGTTTTCTAACTCCATTAATTGCTGGTATTGTAGTTGGTATTGGTACAATGATTACTGCTATTATTTCTAGTTTAGGAACATCCTTACAATCTGCAACTTCTGGTTCAGATGCAAGTGTTTTATCTGGTGCTAGTAATATTGCAAACATTTTTCCAATTGATAAAATCATTCCTCCATTTTATTTACAAATGATTGTGGGTATTTATGTTGTACAGATGATTATAGTATTAACAGTACTTGCAAACGGTATTGAGAATGGTGTAGACAAATTAAATGAAGAATATACTTTAGGTAAAAATTTATATAGAGGCACACTCTTATACATATTAATTGCAGGTGTAACAATATTTGCTTTCAACTTATTGGCACTTTCAGTAGGACAAATATAAAATGACAGGGAGAACATTAGTAATCTTAATTGCAATTGTTGTATTATTCCTCGCTGTTACAGTTATATTATTAGGTGTAAAAAATGCAATCCTTGGCTAAAAACAAAAGAGGTAAGTTAGCTCCAGAGCAAACTGCTAAATTAATTATCGCAGTAATTGTAATTTTATCAATAGTTAGTCTTGTTTTATTTATGCAAGGTACTTTCACTTCAGATTTTTTTGCTCAAACAGCTTGTTGGATGACAAACACAGCTAAATGTGGTGGTGGATTTTTTTCATATTTTCCAACAGCATGTAGATTTAATGTAGTTGAAGATCCAATCTCTATGGAAGAATTTTCGACAGTATTAACTGACACTTGGTGGATGTATAAAGAAGGCTCTTGTGATTTTGGTGCTGCAATTGATGAAACTTATTTTGCTTATGCTTTTAGTCCAAAAGAAGATATCAGTTTGGTAGAATATTTTGATTATTCCATTTCACATAAAGATGCTTCAGAAACGGATGCTATCCATTCTGCTTATAATTATTTAGAACAAAATACAAATTACCAAACTCTTTGTTTTGATACAGAGTCTGAAGGAATTAAAGATATTAAATTAAGTACTGATGAATATTATTATATTATTTTTTATGATGATCAAGATTTAATTGGAACTAGTGAAGGTGATAGGATATTAATTACAACAGATAGAAATTTTGATTCACAATCTGCAGATAATATTTTTGTAACTATGGCAAAACTAGGAGCCTCAGGTACAATACTTGCTTATGGTGCAATATTTTCTTTTGTAGTTGGACCTAGTGCACTTATTATTGCTGGAGGTGCTGTTGCATTTTTATTTAGTGATACTGGGAATCAAGTCACTTCCGGAATTCTTGTAGAAAACTTAGTGGGTGAAGACCCAGATGATAGGGGGTGTTTATCTTATGGTCCACCATTGGATGAAGGAAATATTGCCTAGTAAAAAGGGAGAACTTGCTTGGGAATATATCGCTGCATTCATATTAATAATTATTGTCTTAATTGCAATTGTGTTTTTTTCTTCAACATTAAAAGAAAAAGCAATTGAAGCAATCAAACATCTTATTACAGGAGCGCTAGGGAAATAAAATGGCAGAAATGAGTAACACTATTATTGCGGCACTTATAATTCTTATAATCATTTTTGTAATGGGGGTTGTATTTAATGAACAATCTAGTGAAATCTTCAGTATTATTATAGATTCTTTTGATAAAGTTTTTGTAGTTGATGATGAAGCTGAAGCAACATCTCAAACTGTAGCATCTTTTGAAAAATTATTTTCAAACATTGAGGATTATTGTTATGGGGGTTTTAACACGATTGCCGGAACGGATTGTCTTTGCTATTCTCAAACTTTGGGTACTGTTTCAGAATCTTCATTTTATTTAATTCAAAACTCTTACTCTCAAGGAGCTTCTGCAGTTTCAGTATTAAATGCTTTAGATAATACCTACGAAGCTAGAGAAACAAAACCTTATACTTTAGGTCTTTTTGTAAGTAATAAAAATACTGGTTCAAATAATGAGTTAGGTTGTATCTTTCCGGATAATTTTCAGATCTTGGGTAATTATCAAGCCTCTATAAATCATCTATATCTTTATTGGCAAGATGAAAGGACAGATAAATGGCCTAATGAACAAGGTGCAGATTATACTTTTGAATTTTATGAAGATAAAAAAATTGAAACAAATGTTTGTTTAGGTTGGCCTCCTGCTTGTGATGATACTTCTAGTTATTCTTATACACTAAAGTCTGCACCAATCTTTTACAAAATAGATGATACTAAAATTTGTATTTTAACAGAAATGATTGAGCGACCAATTGAAATTTATTCTTCAGATAATTTTCATGGTTTTGGAATAAGTGTAGGGGATCGTACCGAAGTTACAAACTTCTTTAGAGGATCAGATGTAACTTATTGTCATAATATTGAAAGTGTCAGATAGAAAACTTTAAATATCTCTCTCATATAAATATACTCAGAGGTGTAACACAATGAATAAAAAAGGTATGGATATTTCTTTAAACTTTGTAATTTTAGCAGTACTTGCTTTAATTGCTTTGATCCTTGTTGCTTTATTCTTCACAGGAGGATTAAGTAACTTATTTAAACAGACAGAAGAAGTTGGTTCAACATCAGCAGAACAATTGGCTTTATACAAATCAAAATGTAGTTTATACTGTTCAACGGATAATATAGGTGGTTGGGATAACCCAGGTTTCCCAGATGATTTAGAAGACACTCAAGGTAAATCAGTTAAAAATTGTGATTATTTCGAAGAATTAAATAAAGTTTGGAATAGTGATAATGAGTGTAAAAGTAAAAGCTCTACCTAGTAACTTTTAAATACTTTTATTCTTTTTATTTTAATTATGACAAAAAAAGGTGAACTAACTCTAAGGTTTATGATCTTACTGATTCTAGCTTTAATGGTTTTAATTGTTGTTGCTATTATCTTCCAAGATCAAATTGCTGGTTTTGTTGATACTCTAAGTGGAACATCTTCTACTTTAGGATCAGAGTTAGGACAAGCAACTGAAGGATTAGCTTTAGAATGATATCTACAAAAAGGGGTACAACAGACTACTTAATTTTAGTAACTGTAACAATGATTATTGCTGTAGTTGGTATTGCAACTTCTGTAATTATCGGAACAGAACTTTTAGACTCTTCTGAAACTTCTCAGAGTTTCGAATCATTAGTTTTTAATCTTGAAAATTTAGAATCTGGTATTTCTAATACAACTTTATTTAATTTACATGAAGGTTATTATTTAGTTTCTTTTAATAATGGCGGAGATTTTGAAGGTACAGAAAAACCTTGTAAAGAAGAGATTACAGTTCCTCAAGATTTGTGTGAGAATTCTCCTTGTTTATGTTTATGTAAGGGTCCATTTTTTTCAATTATTTCTGACTTAGAAGATATTTGTATAGATGATCCTATTGCTTGTAATAAATTTAGTGATAGTGTATTAAGTTTTCTGGATAAAACTTGTCCTTCAAATGGTGTTCTTAGAGAGGGGGAAGAAGATGCAGTTGTGTTTGTTTCTTATGAAAGGTTAGATAACACTATTTATTTTTGTGAAGATAATGCTTGTGTAACAGTAAAAGAACAATTACTTGCTTCTAATTTTGAAGAAGAAATTGAAACTTATGAATCTTGTTTACAAAATACTGGAGACTCAAAATGTGAGTTAGATTTAGATTTCTTAGGTGAAGAAAGCGGATTTAATATATATCCTAGTAAGATTGAACTTATTGATTTATCTACAAAAAGTATTTTGAGTTCTCATTCTATTGAAACAAAAATCACTCATGTAGCAGAATTTTCAAATGAGTTAGCTGGTGCTGAAGCTTTTACTTTATACAGTGTAGAGATTACAGAAGTTGTTGGAGTTGGGGATGTAATAGACACAGAAACAAATACTTACACTTACTTATCTCCTTTTATTAATGGTGACCTAAATAAAAATGTTCAAATTAGAGTCTCACCAACTTTATTAGTAAAAGATTCTCAAATGGTAATTGTTCCTTATGATTATGATTTTTCTAATGTTCAAGAAGATGAAGCTTTTGTTTAATGTTTACCCCATTTATACCAATTCCACATTCTTTCATGGAAATAATACCATAATGATTTGAATATCCACTCAGCTGCACCTACACCTAAGGAAAGAGTAAAATCTCTTGTAAAAATAAATACAATAACTGCTGTAAGAATTGTTGAAGAAAATCTATAGCTAATTGTTTTTACAAAACTTCTTCTATGACCATCTTTCATATTAATTTCTTTAGTTTAAAACATTTTAAATCTTCCTATAATTATATAAATAAAAAAGGCTAATAAAATCTTATGAATAAAAGAGGGCAGGCTGGTGTTGAACTTCAGTCTTATTACATTATAGAATTAGTTTTGGGAATTTTAATTGTTGGTATTTTGCTCTCTTTAGCAATGAACCCTGATTCTTATTCAAATATTAATCATTTTTATTTACAAGAAGATTTATCTTTACTTTCTGAAACTCTATCAGCTTCACCAGGTTATATTGAATATGACTATAAAATCAAATCTACTTATGAAGTTGAAATAGACGACTCTACAGTTTCTGTAATAAAAAATCCTAAGTTAAAGAATTATTTTAATAATTATACTTTACATTTTGAATCTAAAAATGGAGACTTAACTTATGAAAACCAATAAAGGTCAGATGCTTGGAGGAAAAATGCTTTATTTTATTGTTGCTATTGTTGTAATTTCTATGTTATTTCTTGCTTTCATAAATATAACTACTGAGAGTCAAAAAATTAAGGTGGAATGTGTAGATCCGTTTTATCATGAAATTATGATGGCAAAAGTATTAACTGATTCAAGTTGTATGACTTATTATGACGAAGATACAGAAAGAACTGTCGTAGGTACAATTGATATGGATAAATATACAAATGAATCTTTAAGTTCTTGCTTTACTTATTTAGATCCTGATCATATTGAATTTGAAATTATGCGAAGATTTATTGATACAAAAATAGGATTAACTTTAAACTCCAATTCAATTGGTTCAAACGAATTTAATAATAAACAAACAATAAACAAATTAGTTCAAGTTTACAATAAAGGGGAGATTGAGAGTTCCATTTTAGAATTCCATTTTGAAATTACAGAATGTTAAAGAAAAAAGGTTTTGCAATGATGGATGATTGGACTGAGTTTGGAACTTCTTTAGTTCTTATTGCTGTTATAGTTTTAATATTAATAGCTTTCAATGTAATTTCAAAGTTTAGTATTGGAGCAATTTTAGATACTGTTCTTCCAAACAATGATGAAATTAGTGCTTATGATACAGAATTTTTAGAAACTGATCTAATTAATGTTTTAAAAGTACAAGTAAATGAAGATTATACTTTTGGTGAAATACTCTCTTACATGGATAGGAATCATCCCGACCCCCAAGATGACTTTTTATTCAAAGATTTCTTAAGTTTAGCATTTACTAAAAGTTTAAATTGTGATGCTAATTTAAAATCTAAACTAAGTGAAAATTTAGAACCTATTTCGGGTTATTGGGAATTTTATTTGATTAATGAAAATAATGAATATGTTTTTTTTTGTTCTGGTATTGATACTCTAGAAGCAACTGCTTATGCTCTTTCTGGAGCTACAAATCCTTATTTGTTATCACAGCCTCAAAGTGCTGAAATATTTATTCCTGATGTTGATGGTAATAAAAAATTAAAAGTTGTATTGGAGGTTAGAGAATGAATAAAAAAGCTGCCGTTTTTATGTACATTGTTTGTTTAGGTTTTATAATAGCAATTTTTATGTTCTATGGTAATACTGGAAAAAATTCTCCTGGTGGTTCAGATTTATATTTAGGTGAAAAACAAATTGAGGTGTTCAATACTTATTTTGAAGCTGAAAAAGATATTTATTATATAGAACTTTCTGCTAAAATTGCTGCAAAGGAAGCATCTGATTCTAATTTTGTAATAAATTTTGAAAATTACTTTAATATTTATTTAGAAGAGTTAGATCAAGATCCAGATTATACTTTTATTTATGATTTCCAATCTTCTAAAACAGTTATTACTGGATATGCTTCTGAAGAATTAGAATATAATGGAGATAATTATGTTTATAGAACTCAACCTAATATAAGAATAGAAATTAGACCAATTAGTACACAAACAACTCCTAATCAATTCTAATTCTGGAAATTTTTCAAAAACTTCGAAAGATTTTCAATTTTTTCTAATAAATTTTTATTAACTCTTATTCTTCAAATATAATTAATGAATTTTGATACAACAATTATAAAAAGAGGCAGAAATGATTTTTCTAGAGAGATTATTCTTCCTAAAAAAATGGATATAAAACTTTCTGAGTTCTTAGGTATTCATTATGGTGATGGATGTTTAAGGTGTGATTCTAAAAAATCAGATTATTGTTTTACATATTCTGGTGACTCTAGGTTCGATACTAAATATATGGCAAGAATAGATCAATTATTTAAAGAATTATTTGGAATTTATTTAAAACACGAAATTTTTGCTAATTGTTATACTTTAAGGGGGAGATCAAAAACAATCTTTAATTTTCTTTCAATTTTTCTTCAATGTCCAATTGGTCCTAAAAAGGATCTAAGATTGCCACTTTCTATACTTTCCAAAAATTCTCATCTTGCTGCATTTCTTAGAGGTTTATTTGATACTGATGGTTGTGTAACTTTACAAAAAGATAAAGGTTATAATTATATTCTGATAAAATATTCAATGAAATCTTATGTATTTGCACAAGATATTCATGAGGGATTAAAAAAATTTAATATATCTTCCTATATTTGCAGAGGTAATGTTCATCAAGTAGTAATTCGAAAAAATTCAAGTGTAAAAAATTTCTTTAAGTATATCGAGCCTAAAAATGAAAGAAAGTTAAAAAAATATAAAACTTTAAAAAAAAACATGGGATAGCAGGGATTTGAATTTCGGAACATTCTCCTTAACGTAGATTGTTTCCCCGATCTGTCGGGTTGGAGCCGACTGCTCTAGCCAAGTTAAACTACTATCCCAGTTATCCAATAAAACTTTAATATTCTTTATAAGGATTTCTATGTATGTTCCAACACAAATATTCTTTTAAAACTCAAAGATTCTTTCTATTTCCATGATAAAAGTTGGCATAATTGGTGGATCTGGTTTAGATGACCCTAATCTTTTAGAGAGTTACAAAAAATTAGATATACAGACTCCATATGGTCAACCTTCTTCTTCAATCACACTAGGATTTTTACAAGGGATTGAGGTAGCTATTTTAGCAAGGCATGGATCCAAACATCAGATCATGCCTTCCAATGTAAATTCCAGAGCAAACATTTGGGCACTAAAAGAACTTGGCTGCACACACATTATTGCAACAACTGCAGTTGGATCATTAAGAGAAGAGATCAAACCAGGTCATTTAGTTTTCCCAGATCAATTCATTGACAGAACAACAAAGAGAGCATCAACTTTTTATGATAAAAACCAAGTTTGTCATATTCCTATGGCTGAACCTTTTTGTAATAAGTTAAGAACAATGTTAATTGCTACAGCAACAGAATTAAATTTTGATATTCATAATAAAGGGACAGTTATTACAATTGAAGGTCCAAGATTTTCTACAAAAGCAGAATCTCATATGTTTAGATCTTGGAATGCAGACATAATTAACATGTCAACAGTTCCAGAAGTAGTTTTAGCTAGGGAAGCTGGCATTTGTTACGCTTCTATTGCTATGAGTACAGATTATGACTGTTGGAGAGAAAGCACAGCAGCAGTAACCTTTGAAGAAGTTTTAAGAGTAATGAAAGAAAATTCAGATAAAGTAAAATCTTTAATAAAAACTGTCTTACCTCGATTAGTTTTTACAGAATGTTCTTGTAGGACTGACATAAATAATTCTATAATCTAATCAGATCTACATAAAACTTATAAAGCCAAATCTCAGATTCTTCAATATGAACATTGCAATCGCAGGGGCGGGATTTGTTGGTGTAGTACATGCTGCTACAATGTCTAGTCAAGACAATAATGTAATACTTTTTGATGTAAATGCTGAAAGGATTCAATCTTTGATAGATTTTTGTGAAGGAAGATCATCAAAGTTACATATTCATGAACCTGGCCTTCCAGAACTTTTAAGAAGAGCTTATGAAAAATCTTTTTTAAAATTCACAACAAATGCTGAAGCTGCAATAAATGCATCTACTGTTATTTTTTCTTGTGTAGGAACTCCTCCTGATGCAGATGGTAAAGCGGATTTAAAATACGTTGAAAGTGTAGCTCACATGCTTGGAAAATCTTTACAATTAAATGCTTCTTACAAAATTTTAGTAAACAAAAGTACTGTTCCTGTTGGCACTGCAAAAAAAGTTGAAAATATAATCCAAGGATATTATTCTGGAGATTTTGATGTTGTTTCTAATCCTGAAACTTTAGCTGAAGGTAGAGCTGTAAGAGATTCAACAATGCCTAAAAGAATTATTGTAGGTGTAAATTCTGAGAGAGCAAAAAAAATAATGAGAGACTTATATGCTCCATTCTTTTTAACACAACAAGAAAAAATTTATTTTATGTCTCCTGAAAGTTCCGAGTTAACAAAATATGTTTGTAATGCTTATTTAGCTTCTCAAGTTGTACTAACTAATATCTTTGCTAACATTGCAAAAAAGTCTGGTGCAAATTGGAGAGACATGATTCCAGCAATTCTAGACGACATTAGAATTGGAAAATTTGTTCATCCTGGTTTAGGTTTTGGTGGAAGTTGTTTTGATAAAGATGTTTCACAGTTATATCACACAATAAAAGATATGGGTGGTAACGAACAAGATTTTATTGTTTTAGATCAAATATTAACTCAAAACAGGCACCAAAGGTTAGAAATAAATAGAACTTTAGATAAAATTTATAATACTGATCTTACAGGAAAACAATTTACTATTTGGGGTTTATCTTTCAAAAAAGAAACTAATGATACTAGAGATGCTGCTTCTGTTGAAGTAATTCCAAAATTATTAGAACAAGGTGCTATTGTTCATGCTCACGATCCTGAGGCTAATGAAGAATTTTTAAGAGAGATGCAACATAAAAAAATAGATTTAACTAATTTTAAATTATTCAAAGATAAATATGAAGCAGTTAATAATTCTGATGCTTTAATTATTTTAAATGATTGGAAAACTTATCGTCTACCTGATTTTCATGCTTTAGAAGAAAAAATGAAAGCAAAAGTTATTTTTGATGGTAAGGACTTATTAAATTATACTCAAATACAAGATACAAACTTTTCATATCATGCAATTGGGAGACCAAACATAATAAAATGAAGACAATCTTAGTAACTGGTGGTGCTGGTTATATTGGTAGTCATACTGTTCATCTTCTTTTAGAAAATAATTATAATGTGCTTATTATAGACAACTTTGATAATGGCGTTCAAAAAAATATTCCTGAAAATGTTAAATTTTACCAAATTGATTTAAGAAATATTTCTGATATTAGAAAAGTATTTTCTGAGAATCAGATTGATGCTGTTGTTCATTTTTCAGGTTATATCGAAGCTGGTGAATCTATGGCTGACCCTTATAAATTTTATAATAACAATACTTTTGCTGGTTTAAATTTATTAAAAGTTATGATTGAACATAATGTAAAAAAGATAGTTTTTTCTTCTACTGCTGCAGTTTATGGAGAACCTGAAGAAAATCCTATAACTGAAAATTCTAAAAAAATTCCTACTAACTTTTATGGCTCAAGTAAATTAATGTTTGAGAACATTTTAGATTCTTTTGAAGTTTATGGGATGAAAAATATTTGTTTAAGATATTTCAATGCTTGTGGTGCAGCTTTTGGTTTAGGTGAAGAGCATAAACCTGAAACACATTTAATCCCTTTAGTATTAGATGTAGCTTTAGGAAAAAGAGAACACATTAAAATATTTGGTACAGATTATCAAACACTGGATGGTACTTGTATTAGAGATTATATTCATGTTTTAGATTTAGCAAAGGCTCATGTATTAGCATTAAAACATTTAGAAGAAAAAAATACTAGTTTAAAATTAAATGTTGGTACTGGTAAGGGATTTTCTGTTAAAGAAATAATTGACAAATGTAGAGAGGTTACTGGACATCCTATTCCTGCAATAGAATCTTCAAGAAGAGATGGTGATCCAACAACTTTAGTTGCTTCTGCAGAAAAAATAAAAGATATTTTTAATTGGGAATCTCAAGAAGATCTTAATAGTATCATTAGTTCTGCCTGGGAATGGCACAAGAAAACTTTTTAAACTCTCTCCCCTTTAATTAATTAAAATGATAATGGAAATATTAATGATACTTCTTACAATTGTATTAATGTTAATCCCTATTGCATTCTTAGTTTTTTGGATATGGATGATCATTGATGTAGTTAAAAGAGAAAATTTTGAAGGCGAGAATGACAAAGTACTTTGGATAATTGTAGTTTTATTAGCTGGAGTTATCGGTGCTGCTGTATACTATTTCTTAATTAAAAAGAAATTAGACTGACCTCAATTCTTTTGTTTTTTTATATTTTATATTTAACTTTTCTAATAGTTCTTTTACTTTAGCTTTATTTTGTCCTAAACCTTTCCAATCTACTGCAACTAAATCTACTTCTTCTAAATTTCTTTCTAACATTTGTTTCAACATATTCTCATCTAAATTCTCTAAATTATACTTTGGACAAATATGACCTATTGCATATTCAGTTCTATCTAGAATTTTATTAAAGTCATGAGGATAATGATTTCCACCAATTCCTATTAATGTTTTACACTTTTCTTCTTTACCTAAACTATCTCTAAGAACTTCAGCAATTATTTTCCCTAGTTCTTTATCATTCCATTCTTTTTCAGAAGATCCAATTTCTAGAAAACAGGCTGGTTTTTTCATAAAGGGTCCATGGTGAGTTACTTCTAAGCTAACTACTCCTTCAAATCTTTTCTTCAACTCTAAATACATTTTTTTAATCAAAGAAGCAGGAGCAACACATAGCTCTTTATCTTTTCCACCTAACTCAGCTTTTCCAAAATTCCCTGGAGCATGCACAGTTAAACTTACATCTCCTTTTTCTGATTTATGTGTAGTTGCAAAAATATATACATCTCCTTCAACTTCTTCATCAATATTTTCACAATCTAAACAGCTCTTATCTACTTCATAGTAACTCATTTTAAATTCATCTAGAAAACCTTTGATATTTTGTCCAGCATCATCATTACAAATTACTATAGTATATTTCATAAGAACTAAAACTTATTTCTTCTTTTTAACTATTTTGCTTTTTTGAATAAGTGTATTTGGAACGATTACAACATCTCCATCTTTCATTTTCAATCTTGTATCTAGTAAATTAATCTTTGTAACTTTCCCTTCTGCTTGTTCAAAGCTAATATATTCATTTTTTCTTATTTTCTTCTTAAAATAAATTAATAATCCTGCTACAAGATTAGGTATTAAATCTTTAAATGATGCCAAGATGAATATAACTAGTATTACAATCAATCCAATTAGAATTCCAATTAATACAATTTCTCCTAATCCTAAGAATGCTAAACCTAAAACTAATCCTCCAAGATAGATTAAATATCTTACAATTAAACTTAGAGTTTCTTCTACTGGAAATTGAAAATTTATCTTTTTTAACAATCTTTCAACTTCAAAACTTTCCAATAATTTTTTGCTTAGAATAGAAAGAATATTTCCAATAACTATACTAAATGCAATTACTAATAAGCTTGCAACAATATTTGTAAGTAAATCAGGATATTCTAAACTTATCATTATCTTATAATATATGTAATTTCTTTAAAAATCTTTGGTAAATCTTTAAAAAGCTTAAAATTTTAACAATATCTATGCCAATTAATGCAAAACCAGAATTTTTCAAAGCAGAAAAACAATATCATGAAGCTAGTACTATTCCTGAAAAAATAGCTGGTTTAGAAGAAATGCTTAAAACTGCTCCAAATCATAAAGGTTCTGAAAATTTAAGAGCACAAATTAAACAAAAACTTTCTAAATTAAGATCACAAATTGAAAAAAATAGACAAACTTCTAAAGGGAGAGGTAAACATTTAACAATAAAAAAAGAAGGAGCTGCTCAAGTTATTTTAGCTTCTGTAACTAATGCTGGAAAATCTTCTATAATTAATGCTTTAACAAATGCAAAACCTACTGTTGCTGATTATAAATATACAACTGTAAAACCAGAATTTGGGATTATGGATTACAAAGGTGTTGGAATTCAAATTGTTGAGATGCCTGCAATTTTTGAAGGCTATGCTTACAAAGGAGATGGTCCTGCATATTTTAGTGCAATGCGAAGTGCCGAACTTATTGTTTTCGTAATTGATAATACTCAAGATGAAAAAGAACAATTAGCTCTTTTATATGATGAATTTGAAAAAGCACAAATAAGATTAAATGCTGCCAAACCTAAAATCAAAATTAAAAAACAAGGTCAAGGTGGTATTGAATTTTTAGGTAAAAAATATTTTAAATTTCCTGTAAGAGCTGCTACAAAGATGTTACAATCTCATGGCTATCATAATGCAGTTATTACAGCTTATGAAAAAGTTACTCTTGAAGATCTTGCTGATGTTCTTAACGAATCTTTAGTTTTCTTACCTTTACTTATTATTCATAATAAATCAGATCTTAAAGGAAAAGGTTTTTCTGCTAAAACTGGAGAAGGTATTGAGGACTTAAAGAAGCTACTTTTTGATAGCTTAGGTTTGATAAAAGTATTTACAAAAACTCCTGGTAAAGAAAAAGATTGGCCTCCTGTTGCTTTACATAAAGGCGACAATATAAAAGTATTAGCTATTACTATTCACAAGGATTTCTATTTAAAATTTAGATATGCAAGAGTTTGGGGTAAGGGTGCTAAACATGATGGACAAAAAGTTGGGCTTGAACATAGTTTAGAAGATGATGACATTGTAGAATTTCATTTAAAATAAAAAAATAAAGAAAAAGATTTAACCTGTACCCCCTTCTTCACCTTCATCATCATCCTCTTCTTCTTCTTCTTCTTCTTCTTCTTCTCCATCATCTGATTCACTATCTGTTTCACTTTCTGATTGAGATTCTTCAGTATCTGGATCTACTCCATCTTCTATGGTCTCTAATTGTTCACTACCTTCTTCTCTTGTTATGACTCTAATAGTATGTACTCTAATTTCTTCTAAATCTCCTTCATATGTAGCAAAAAAAGTATTTACAGACCTAACACGATTCATAATGATTCCTTTTCTATCTTCAGTTGCTCCTGGAGCATATTGTATTTCAGAATCTTCTTCACCAGTAACTTCAGTTAATGCTGTATTCATTTCTTCTAATTCTTCTTCTGTAAAACAAACAGTTCCTTCTTCAGTTGCACATCCTACTACAACTAACAAACTTAGAACCATTATTACTAATAATATTCTTTTCATATTTTTTCCTCCTTTTTTAAATAATATTTAATATTTTAGGAGTAAAAGGATTTTATAAAAACACCTATTGTAGAATTTCATTTAAAATAAAAAAAAGAAAAAATTTATGCTGCGTTTTCTTCAGAACCTAAATCATCACTTAGCTCATTTAGATCATCTGTAATCTCTGCAATCTCATCATTAATATCACTTATATCTTCTACAGCTTCTTCATCTGACTCTATACTTGTTGTACTACAACCTGTTAATACTAATAACAGACATAAGATACAAACTATTGCCATAATTTTTTTATTCATTTTATACTACCACCTCTTCTTCTACAGTTTCCTCAACAACTTCTTCTGTCTCTTCTACAGTTTCCTCAACAACTTCTTCTGTTGTTTCTTCTACTGTATCATCTACAACTACATCATCACTATATTCTACATCATAATCAACTTCGTAGTTATCGTATTCTTCGTAGTTATCATACTCTTCATATTCATCATACTCATTGTATGCTGAATCACAGTCTTCATAACAGTATCCAAGTTCATCGTCATCACAGATTCCATCACCACATTGACTATGTTCTCCTGGTCCTCCAGGTCCATTTGGTCCCTCTGTTCTCTCTGAATCAAATTTCTCCATTAAATTTCTAAACTCTTCACCACATACACTATCAAATGTTTCTTTTGATAAAGGTCTATATTTGTAGTCAGTAATTTCAAAAAGACAAGATATTTGATCACCTGTTTCAAAGTCTAAATCTATTGTACATTGTCCTGCATCATTTTGATCTACAATACTTATTGTTATGAATTCGTCTGGACTAAAACTTGAACCTACAGTACATGTATGATATTTTTCTTCAAAACAAAAATCATCATCTCCACAATCTTCTGCTGTAACTTCAACTGTTACTGCATCGATATCCACTCCAAGCATTGCATAAGTTATTTTATTGAATACTCCTTCAACAATATCTCTAGCCATTGACTTAAATGAATAAAGTGATTCAACTGTAAGTTTACCATCACTTTCAATTGATTCTTTCATATTTTCTTTTAAAGTTTCAATTGCTTGTTGTCCTTCAGTCATATATTCTAAAGCATTTGCAAATCTATCTGAATCTCCTTCTTCACCATTTGATTCATAGTAATTTTTCAAATCAGATATTTTTGTGTACAAAGGTCCATCTTCACTAATCTTTATAGAAATCTCTTCTAACTTAAGAACTAATTTTAAAGCTTCTGCTGCATCAATTTCTTGATCGATCATTCCATTTCTAGCTTGACCATAAGGTACACATTCAACTACAGGTCCATTCATTCCAGGTCTAACATCTGCTTCTAATCCCATACTTGCACATTGATCTTTTTGTCCTCGAATATCATCACCATAAGCATATCCATGTCCTGGTCCTCCATTTCCACCTGGTCCACCAAAACTACACTTAACATAATAACAATCTCCTGCTTGATCAGTTCTTGGATCTCCACCATTTGCAAAACATTCATCTTTTTTTGTTTCTAAAGAACTTTCATCTAAACAAACAGATCCATAATCATCTCCATATTCTTCTTGGCCACAATCATAAGGGCAACCATTTGTTCTTTGTTCGAATTCATCACAAATATTATCTGGACAACATTGACCATCCTTACACCAACCTTCTCCATATTGTTCTAATAAATCTTCAGTGAATACATCTGGTGCATAACTTGGTCCTCTAATTTGTGCTCCAGCTTCTCTTCGTGGTCTTCCTTTATTTGGATCACAGTCATCATGACATTGTCCTGATTCTTTTTCATTTTTATCACAAAATCCATCACCACATTGACCATAAGATTCTCCACCTTGTTGACCACTACAATCTTCTTGACACCAGCCTTTTTCGTGTTCTTTACAATATCCATCTCCACAATAATCTCCTTCTTGTCCACCATCATTTGGGTAGTTTCCGCCATCATCGTAGCCTCCTCCACCACAGTCATCATGACAATCAGATTCTCCAGATTCACAGATTCCATCTCCACAAACATAAGAGGGATAATAAGGTTCTTCATTTCCACCATCATTAGATCCACCACTTGATCCACTATCTCCAGGTTGTTGATTTCCATCATCAGATCCACCACTTGTTCCTTCATCTCCAGGTTGCTGATTTCCATCATCTGTAGGTTCTTGATTTCCATTATCTGTAGGTTCTTGATTTCCATCATCTCCACTTTGGTCTGGTTCAGGTTCTTGCTCAGGTTCTGGCTCTTGAACAGGCTCTGGTTCTGGTTCTGGCTCTGGCTCAGGTGCAGGTTCTTCCTCTCCTTCCATAACTCCTATAGATGCTCCTGTCATAAATTCAAATCCATCTGTCAATGAATCCCAGACATTTGCGCTTGCGGCTGTTGCTGTTAATAATACTATAAACATAGTAAGAACAAAAATTTTTTTCATTTTTTTCACTTCTCCTTTTTAAAATTATATATTACATTGATTATATATAATATAAAGGTTTTGCAAAAACTTATATATTCGATATTCTTCTTAACTTTTATGAAACAAGTTATTTTAGTTCGACAAGATTTGAAAATGGACAAAGGAAAATTGTCAGTTCAAGTTGCACATGCTTCTGTTGAAGCTACTTTAAATTCTTCAAAAAAAACAATTCATGATTGGAAAGAAGAAGGAATGAAGAAAGTTGTTTTGAAAGTTTCAGATTTAAAAGAACTAAAAAAATTTCTTATTGATGCAAAATCTTTAGGTTTAGTTACTGGTCTAATTAGAGATGCAGGAAAAACTTTTTTCAAAAGGCCAACAATTACTTGTTTAGGTATTGGTCCTGATGATGAAGAAAAAATAGATTCTCTTACAGGGAATTTGAAAATGCTTTAGAAATATAAAATCCCTGCCCCCGGATTTGAACCAGGAACCGCTCGGGTACGGCTCTCCCATTTTCATTCTGTGCATTTGCACCGTCAAAGGGCGAATTGATCTACAGCCGAGTGCTCTACCGTTGAGCCAGACAGGGTATATGCTGTTAAAAAAAGAATTTCTTTATAAGGTTTACCTTTTCTTTTTCTTTCTATCATCAGGTACACCTGAATAAACAAATGGACTATTTGATCTAATTTTGGTTACTCTGTTCCTTATATTCTTAAATTTACCCATAGCAGCAGGTAAAGTTAATCTTCCAATTACTCCCATTCTTGGTTGTACATCATATGAAATTATCCTTTCTTCTCCAGGAACTAACTCATTAATCTTCCACATCATCCTCACACCTTTTGCAGCTCTTTCAACTCCAGAAGGATGTAAAGTTCCAAATTGCATGTTTGGTTTTATTATTCTTGGCAACCTATCAACTACAGTAATATCTTTAATTTTTTTACTTGTTCGATTTCTAACATTTAATTTAACTTTAAATTCTGTTAATCCATCTGTACTATATTTCATCTTAAACACTTTTTTATTTATTGTAACTCTTCTTGTAAACATAAAGTAAGCAATTATTCCTGCTAAAATTAAAGCAATGATTCCAATTATTAAAGGTCTATAATCTACATCAATAACTACTACAACATCTTCTTCAGGTGCAATATTAAATGTCCATTGTGCTGCTCCATCTTCTACATTTGCATCAACACTATAACTTGCAAACCATCTCTCATACCAAGGCATAGGATATTCATAAGAACTTGAAACTTCCAGGTTACCAGTATTTTCAATTGTAATTACAATCTCTTTATACAAAAAGTCTTCACTAATTTTTACAGTTTCACTAACATCTAAACTTTCTTCAACAACAATTTCTCCTGTTGTGGTTGCTTTTAATTCATCATCATAATATATTCTAACACTATAAGTGTAATTTCCTGGGCTTGTACTTGAGTCAATAGGGAAAGTAAATTCTACTTCTCTCTCTTGTTCATCAAACAATTGTACTGTTTGTTGATCTTCAAATAATTCACTTGAAACTAAAACATCAATATTATTCAGATCTTCATTCATATTATTTAATAATCCTAATTTCAAAACAAAATCATTATTTGGTGCAACACTCTCTGCTGCTTCTGCAATATACAAACTAATTGGTTCTGTAGGTTCTTTTGCAAAAATTTGCATATAATATTTTTCAGAAATACTCTCCTCATTTATTCCTGTAACTGTAATAAAAGTTTCATACCTTTTTTTCACTGTTACATCATCTTTCAGTAACATAGTAACATTAACTTGAACTGATTCTTGTCCATTTAACTCAACATAATTTGGATCTACAAAAACATATTCAAAGTATGAAGAAGGTAATCCTGCGTATTGATCTCCACTAACTTGCAATTGATAATATTTTGATCCTAAATTATCAATAGTTAAAGTATACTCTGCAATTTGCCCTGGTTCTATCATTGTTGTAGAACTAATCTCTTCAATCCCAATACCACCATATGCTGATACAATTCCTATTGACAGCAAAAAAAACACCAATAAAACTATTCCTTTCTTCATAAAATAAGAAATAGTAACTTTCTTTATATAATTTATTGTAAGTTTAGATATATATATTACTCTCTTATTACTTTTTTTTCACTTTTACTATAATCTATTATTTTTGAAGGTTTACCTTTTATTTTTCCTACATCAATAATAATATCCACTTTACTCAAAATAGATTTTGGAATATCTTTAATAGAATATATATGTTCTTCTCCAGTTTTATTTACACTTGTTGTTACAAAAGGAACCTTAGCTTTTTCTATCAAAGAACTAAACTTATGATCTGGTATTCTAACACCTAAGGTTTCAAATCCTTTATTCACTTCAGATTGATATTTACTTTTATAGATGAATGTATATGGTCCAGGTAATTTCAATAATTCTTTTCCACATTCACAATTCTCTTTAATCCATATTTTATTTGGACCAATTACTGAAAACGGTTTTTCACTATTTTTAATTTCTCTAATCCTTTTAACTGAAATTTCATTATCAGCATTACAACCAATTCCATAAATTGTATCAGTTGGATATATGAAGACTTTTCCTTCTTTTATCCATTGGGGAATTCTTTGGTCCTTTATTTCTACAAACATAAGATATCTTTTTTATTATCTATATTTAAGGTTTACCTTAAATTAACTAATCTTGGTCTCATGTCCAGATTTTTCTAATCTTATTATATTATCAACAAAAGATTCAATTTGTGGCTCATGACTAACAATAATTACTTGGGGGATTTTTATTTCTTCCATCAATATTTTCAATCTATCTAACTGTTCTTGACTAAAACCATCTGTTGGTTCATCTAAAATTAACAAGTCTCTAGTCTTAATTCCAGAGTTTAAACTATTTACTACTTGGTTCAATGCTAATCTATAAGCTAGAGCTCCTGCAGTTTTTTCACCTCCAGACAAAAAGATGTAATCAATATCATATCCATTCTGTAAAATCTTAGGAGAATAACTCTCATCTAATCTCATCTGTAAATTTTCATTATCAATCAAAATCTTAAACCATTTTTCAAAATAAGAATTAAATTCATAATGCACTTTAAACAAAATATTCTTTTCCATCTTATCCATTAAAGGTATAAAGTGGTCACTCAACCAAAATAATTTTTTATTCAAATCTTCTAATTTCTCTTTAATTCCTTTTTTCTTTTCAATTTCTAGACTTATTTCTTCTAATCTTTTGTTCAAATGTTGTAAAATTGATTCTATTTTATGTTTTTCTATATCTACTTCTCTATAACTTTTCTCAAAGTTTTCTAAATCTTGTTTTAATTTATTATAAATCTCTTCTATATCTTCTCCAATTTTCTCTTGTAAACTCATAATATGTACATTAATCTCTCCGATTTTACCCTTTACACCTTCTAGTCTAACTTTTATCTCAGTATATTCTTTATTTTTTTTATCTCTCTCTAGAATTTTCATTTTAATAATTTTCAAATCTCTTTCATTTTTTTTCAATTCTTCCAATTCCATTTTCAATTTAGAAATATCTTCATCAAAGTTTTTTTGTTTACTTTCAAATAAATTCTGTTCTTTATCATATTCCTCAACTTCTTTGTTACTTTTATCAATTACTTTTTGTTTATACTCTTGAGAAACTTCTTGGAAACAAGTCGGACAATTATTTAATTTCAAAACTTTATTTCCAATATGTTCAGAATGAATTTTCCTAGTCTTTAATTCTTGAATTTTATTTAATACTAATCTTAATTCTCTCTCTTTATCTTTTAGTAAAATATTTCTTTGATCTATCTTTTCAAGGATATTTTCATCTAATTCTAACTTTTCTAATGTCAGCTCTTCAATCTCTTTAATCAAAAATTCTAATTTTTCTCCATCTTTATTTTTTTCTACTACTAAATGTTTCAATTCTAATTGTTTCAATTCAATTTCTTTTTTCTTTTTTTTCTCTTCACTAATTTTCTCTTCAACTATCTTAACTTCTAATTTCTTCTTTTCAATTTCTTGTTTAAACAGCTCAACTTTAGGAATTAACTCTTTAAACTTCAAATCTTCATTTTTAATATTTTGAACCAATCCTTCTTTTTCCAATTCTTTCTCACTAAAATCTGAAACAAAACCTTCATAGTATTTTCTTTTTTCTTTTATTTTTGAAGAAATCAGCTTAGCATTATCTTTTATTTTCTTATATTTATCAACTGCAAAAACTTTCCTCAAAGTATCCAATCTATCTTCTTGACTTCCTAAAAGGATATTTTTCATTTCCTCTTGTGGGGTATAAACTGTATATCTAAAAATCAAAGCTTTATTCTTTGTCAATAATTCTTTTGGATAACTTAATAAATTAAGTATATCAGATTTTAATTCAATAGCTGTTTTCTCTTCTTTAATATCATCTTTAATAATATAACCAAAATCTTGTACAACACTAGTCTTACTTCTCTTCAGTGCTCTCATAATAACATAATCTTTATTTTCAATAGAAAAACTAAGCTCTACAAATCCTTGTTCGGCACCATTTCTTAATAACGAGGCTCCAGTAAGATTCCCTCTTTGTAAACCAAATAAAGCAAAATCAATTCCTAATAGTATACTACTCTTCCCTGAACCAATGTTCCCCCACAACAAAGTGCTTCCACTAGGGAATTCAAATTCTTCATTAACATAACTTCTTATATTATACAACTTAATTTTCTTTAATTTCAATGTTCAACACCTTTTCTGCATCAGCAACAACTCTCTTTTCATAATCTAAGACTTTTTCACCTTCTTCTTTATTCTTATCTAAAACTTTCATCAATTGTTTAGTAAACTCAATATCATTTTCACTTATTTTCACAGAACTTTCAACTTCATTGATTATTTCTTCTTCAATCTCCTCAACATTCCCTGCTTTCATACTAATATCTTCTTGAACTTTTGATCTTAATTTTGCAGTATTCCTCAAAACAAAGTAAGCAGAACTTAATTCTTCAAGAATTTCTTTAAAATCAATATCTCCAACTTTACCTAAAATTTCACCTTTTATTCTCAAAGTAACAATTTTATCTCTAACTTCCCTTAATTTCGCTTCATTTTTAATTTTAACAATTGCTTCTTCAGGACTCAAACCAGAAACTTCAACACTTATACATTCAACTTCTTTTAATTTAATTGGAACATATTCCCACTTTACATTCTCATCAACAAAATAAACTCCACCACATTTCCATTCTTCTAATTCTTTAAAATTATTTGGAAACAAAGCTCCTGGAAAAGTTAAAACTCCTTTTTCCATTTCTTTCTGAAAAATATAATGTACGTGTCCTCCTGCATAATAATTAAAATTCTTTGGCAATTTATTTGAATTCAAACCTTGCACACCTTCTAATCCTTTTGGCTTAAATTCTTCAATAAGTGAATGAAATAAAAATATTTTATATCCTTCTTCATTTTCTAAATGTTCAAATGCTAAATTATCATAATCCTTAATTTCTAATCCTCCTCTCTTACCTAAATAACCAGAAATCTTCACACCTGTTTTTTCATCAACAACAAATTTTAATTTTTCATTTTCAAACTGCATAGCATTCACAATTAATCCAGCTTTCTCTAAAACATCCAACATAGTTTTTCCACTTGGAGAATAATCATGAGAACCAGCAACAATATACACAGGAATATTTTGATCTTTTAACTTTTTTAATTCTTGAGTAACTTCTTTAATATAATCAATCTGTGGTAGAGCGCTATTAAATAAATCTCCTGAGAGTGCAACAAAATCTGTATTCCTTAAAATAATTAATTTAACAGCTTCTCTAAAACATTGCATGTTCAACTCTTTTAATTTATCTTCTCTCCAACCTCCGATATGGCAATCAGCCAAATGTGCAAATAACATTTAGAGAATCTAAGGTCCAACACTTAAAAACTTTTATAAACTTAGTCCTCTATTATCAGAATTATGAAACGAAAGATCAAGACAAAGGATGGTCTTACTTTACTTTATAACTATCATACTCCTAAAGAAAAAAAGAAACCTACTTTACTTTATTTACATGGTTTAGGTGGAAATTGGAGTGAATGGGAAGATTGTTTAAATCTTGCTAGAAAGGAAGGTTATGGATCTTTAGTTTTAGATATGAGGGGTCATGGTTTATCTTCTGTTCCTGAAGATTCTACTTATTATAAATTAGAAAATTTTGCAAAAGATATTAGAGAGATTGTAAAAAAAGAAAAAATTAATAATTATGTTTTAGTAGGTCACAGTTTTGGTGGCAGTGTAATGGTTGTTTATTGTTCTTTGTTTAAGAATATATTACCTAAAGCTTTAGTTTTTGTTGAATCAACATATAAGTATCCTTATAAAAAATATAGGGAAATGAACAGATCTCCTTTGTTATGTTATCCTTTAAGAAAACTTGTAGATTGGGGCCTTCTTAATAATAAAAATTATCCTAGGCCTCATGAAATGCAACTAAAGTTTTTTCCAAAAGAAAATATCTTATTCCAAATATTTGACGAATTTTATCATACTTCAATAAAAACTATTTTTTATTGTTTAGATGGTGCAAGAGAATTCTCTGAATTTAATCATGATGAAATATTATCTTCTTTAAAATCTGTAAAAACTCCTACTTTAATTATTGGTGGTGCAAAAGACCTTATTATTGATATTAAATGGTCTGAAGATTTACACAAACTAATTCCTCAATCTAAACTAAAGATCTTTGCTAATGCTGGTCATCAATTACCTTTAGAAAATCCTAGAGATTTAAGCTTAGAAATATTTTCTTTCTTAAAAACTTCACTTAAGATTTAAGAATATAATTCTGTTTTATACTTTTATTTTGTTTCTTAAAAATATGCTCTTTATTAAAATCATACAAACTAACTTTTGGTTTCAAATAAACTTGATTAGTTTTATGGTTTCTATAATATTCTTTAAACTCTAAATTCTCTTCTAATAATTTTTTCAAAATAATCTTTTCAAGGAAAGGTTTAAGATTTGTTTTTTTAACTCCTTTCTTTAATTCTACATGTACATCAAATTTAACATTAAAATGTTTATCTTGGCTAGTTCCAATCATAAACCTATTTACTTTTGAAGCTAATTTTGAGGCATGGATTGCTTCTTCAACTTGTTGAGGATAAATATTATTCCCTCCAATTGAAATAGTTCCATCTACTCGTCCACAAACATACAAGAAAGGTAATTTCAAAGTTTTATTTTTCTTCAAAAAGGTTTTCAATTTATTTCTTTCATACTTATTTAAATCTTTAATGATATCTTTATAAGATATTGCTCCTCCTCTATCATGTAAATTATATTTTACTTTCGGTGAAGCTACTTCAGGATCTAACAAAGTAACTGAAAAGTCTCCAACTTTATTATTTTCAATATAATGCATTAAGGGATTATACTGGAATAAAATGGGGTTTTGATCGGTTCCAAATAATTTTTTATTCAAAACTTGATTCTTATTTGTTAATTCTCTAATAAATTCTGAAAATGGAGTTTCAAAACCAATCCCAATATCAATATCTGAAGCACCATATGAAGAAATAATCTTTGCATTTTTGTTTCCTAATTGTTTTCTAATATATTTTTTCCATTCTAATGTAGTTGATTCTCCACCTGTAATTATATCAATTTTATATTGTTTCCAGTTAATTTCTTTACTATCAAACAAATTTTTCAAGAATGGAGGATATCCTGCAATCAAATAATTATATTTCTTTCCTAATTGTTTTAAAGTTCTAATATTGTTATCAATATCTGCAGTTGTATTTTTTACAAGCATATACTGTTCCATTAATTCACAAAATTTTAATCCAGTTGCCCATGGTCCTGATGACCATCCACTCAAAACAATATAATCTTTTTTATCTGCATTAAAAGTATAATAAAATTCAAACTTTGCTGCTTTGTATAATAACTCTGCTTCTCCTACTTCTCTTATCCAATTTGTAGGTTTTCCACTAGAACCAGATGATTCTTCTATAATTCCTTTCTTTGGAAATTTATTATTTACACATCTTGACTCATAAGAATATTTTTTAACATAATTTTTTTTATCTGTTAAAGGAACATCTTCAATTAAACTATATTTTTTTCCTCTTATAAATTTTTGATATGCAGAAACATTTTTCAATGCTTTTTTATGAATATAGAATGCTTTTTGCTTAGAAATTTCTTCTAATAATGCCGGAGAACCATTTTCAATAACTTTTTTTGACAACCAATAGTTATCTAATAATCTTTTTCCAACTCCATTTATTATTTTGAAGGGAAACAAAGTCTCTTTTAACATATTTGTTTTTAAAGAACTTAATATTATAAACTTTTCTTTTATTCTTTTTAATTCTTTAAAATTCTAAGTGTATTCTCCAATTCTATGTTTTTAGTGACAAAAAGCTTATATATTCATTTGTTGTTACTGATTAGTTATGGCGTTTAGATTAGAAGGGAAAGAATTAGGATCTATTTCAAAAAGAATACAAGTTCACTATTTAATGGAAAACTATCCTGAAGTTTATCAAACCTATCTTGAACAAGGTGGTCAAACTTTAGAAGAATTATACAAAGTAAATTTAATTTCTCATCAAGATTTTTTAGATATGTCTCATTTTGTTATGCAACACACAGAGGCAACACCTGGAGATTTTTTACAAATTGGTTCATACATTGGAAAAGATAAATATGATCAAGCAGCTATGGCTTCAAGACTTTTACAATCTCCTTATTTTATCTTTGATCAATCTGAAACAGGTATGAATCCAAAATTAAATATTGATTCTAGAATAATTGTTAATCACTTACCTAAAGAAGGAGGAGAAGCAAGAATTTTACATTACAATATTGGTTTAGCTTCAAATAAATATCTTTTAGCTCCATTAACTTCTGTTGGATATTACCATGGTGTTGGTGTTGTTTGTAATACAGATATTTTCTCAAACATTAGAATGCTTGATCAAAAAGTTGAAAATGTTTTTAGAGAATTAGGAATTGATTTTGAGAGAAGAGGAGATGATTTTTATAGAAGCGAGACTGATGAATTATTAGCAACAAGAGTTGGTATTGATGAAACTAATTTATCTTATCTTGAAATTCAACACCCTATGTTTAGAGTTATAAAAGAAATTCAATTAGAAGAAACAAAAGAACGACCAAGATTAATTATTCCTGAAGGTGAAATTGTTCAAGGGAACCCTAATAGATTTAATAAAAGACAACTTCCTATTGCTTCACTTGAATCTTTAACAAAAAGGGATTTATCTTATGTCGCTTTAACTCAAAACTTATCCATTTTTAGAGAAGGAACTATTTTTGGTTTAGATACACCTTCTTTTACAAGTGTTTATGATTTTACTTGGGAAGAACCAAGTGCTGCAAGAAAATGGTGGAGGCAGGGTATTATTCAAATAGTTGGTTTATTTGGTGCAGATAAAAAATCTTTAGATGTTGTTTCAGAAGGAATTAAAGAAGCAGAGCTTGGAAAAGAAGCTGCAGAACAGGCTTTCAAAAATAAAACAGTTGAAGCTGCAAATACTATTCGACAAATGGATTCAATAGAAAAAGAACTTCATGCAAGGTTTCATCATGCTGCAAACTATTTTGGAATTGAACTTGTTGCTCAAGGTTATTCTCTTGCATTACCTGTATTAGGATTAATTCATAATTCTGCTGAAGCTGCAATTACTAATTACAATTTAGAACATCCAGAAAAAATTCAATTAGATCTAACTAGGCTCTTTGGTAGAGCTCCATCTTATGAAGAATTAAGGAAAGGATTTAATCCTGGAGAAAAAAAGAAAAGAGTTAGAAGAAGACGAAGAGGTGGACCTCCTTCTTATTCTTATTTAGATGTAGAAGATGGTATCAACTTCCTTAATGGAGAATTATCAACTCTTCCGATTTTAACTGATGAAACAAAAACAATTATTTCCGATTTTCAAACTGGTTTAAATTTATTGCTTGGAACTTGTAAAGATTATGACAAGATTATGAGAAGATGGATGAAAGAATATGCTACTGAATCTTGGGCTGAATTTTCTTTAAGAGATCTTGTTTTAGATGAATTTAGAACTAACTTCCCTGGTCAAGCTTCTCAAATTAATTTGGAATTAGCTATCTCTTCAGATTTAACTATGAGAGGACATAGAGAAAATATTGGATTATTATTTGCAAACTTATTAGGTAATGGATTAAAAGCAACACTTGATTATAGTTCACCAAAAATTTATGTTCAGGCTGAAAAAATGGATGAAGGATTTAAAGTTGTTTTAGGTAATACTTGTGATCTTCCTCCACAAACAGTAATTGACGATTTAAATTCTGATGCTGAAACTGAAAGAGGCGGAAAGATTATTATTAGAAGAGTTATTGGTGATCATGGTGGAACTATAAATTATGTGCCAAAGGGTGAAAATAATCTTGAAGCTATTCTTAATTTTCCAGAAAAAACTTTAGTTAAATTTGAATAAAAAAATAAAAATTTATTTACCTTCTATCAAAAGGAAACATTGGTGCCTTGTTATAACCTTGACCTAGATTAACAGGAGTTACAAATCCAGCTGTAATATCAATACTATGTCCAATTACTTTTGCACCTATAGGTCTATCATCATCTCCTCTTGGTCCATATCCTTTACTTAAAGGTGTACAATAAGCATTCGGTCCAAAAAGAACAAACTCTTGATTTTTTCTTGCCTCTCCTGGTAAAACTGTTCTCAAGGTACTAGTTGGTGATAAAGCTTTAACATGTTCATATTTACCTAATCTCATATCTCTACTAATTTGACTAACAAAACTTTCTCCACTAACTCCTGCTCTTCCAGCTGCATTTAAATATTTCAAATCAACAGCCATCATTGCAATTGTTCCTGGAACACCAATAATCCCTTCATCTAAATCTTCTTGATAAGCGTCTGCAAAATCTCTTGGGTCTTCTAAAGCCACTAATTCAATATTAAGTTTTAAAGCTTCTTCTAAGTCTAAAAGTTTTCTTTCGTCTAAACCAACTGCTAAAGGTAAAAACTGTGGTGCATCTAAAGATAATCCTTTTGCAAAATTATGTACTTGTTCTCTCCAAGCTGTTAGTGCTGCATTTGTTTTATCTGTTGCATATTCTGTTGTCCCTAAAACTTCTGATTGGTCATCCATATGGTATTGTACAATTGTTACTCCATTATCTGCATTTACACCAACAAGGTTTGCAATATTATTTTTAGCTCTAGAAACTCTTTTTGCTACATCTAATGGTAAACTTAGTCTTAATAATTGTGTTAAATATAATGTATGTTCATCGTATTGTGTCATTTTTATTCTCCTTAACTACTTGTTAATCACAACAAAATGTTCATAATATATAAAGTTTATGTCACTGGAAAATCTGAATTAACAGGATAAGCTCTCTCCTGAGCTTGAAGAACAAACAACTTCATTTCCTGCAACATTATAATATCTAATACTAGAATCATCTACTTTCTTTTTACAACAAATATTATTTGCTGAACTCTCAGCTAAACTATCAAAACTCTCTTGTAATTCTTCCATATCTTCTTCTAAACTTTCAACTTCATCACTAACAGAACTTAAACTAGCTTGTTCATTTAAACAACTTTGATAATCAGAATATACATTATCATAACTAACTTGTAAACTACTTTTATCTTGCACACAGGTCGTATATTCTTCAGTACTACTTTGAACTAAATCTATTAATTCTCCATTTATTCCAGAAACTGTAGTCATATTTGTATTTAAGATTCCTAATTCTTCTTCAAGAGTTTCAACTTCAGCTGCATAATTTACAGTTTGTACTTCTTCATCACTAACTTTTTGATAAGTTGCAAATCCAATAATATTTGGTACTAAAATTAATACAATTAAAACAATAACTGGAATAGCTGATTTTGTTAAAAGAACTTTTAAATTACTTCCATGCTCCTTTATTTTAGAATCTTTTTTAGGATCTTTCTTATGGTCTTTATTTTTATTTAGAAAGTTTAATTTTCTTTTTTTCACTTTTTTTTCAACTCTTTGGTGTGGAGTACCAAATCTCTGTTTCTCACTCTTTTTTTCCATTATTGATTATGATACTTAACATATTTATAAAATTATCTAAGATAAAGAAATTAATTTCCAAAAATAGTATTAATTGTTTTAGTTATTACTTTAAGTCTTTTTGAAGTATCCTTTCTCATGTTATCCATTTGCTTTGAAATTTTCAAGTTTATTCCTAGATCATACTCATTTTTTACAGTAATTACTAAAGGATAATTCCAGTACACAACTAAATCACCGTCTCCAACCTGTGAGAGGCTTAATAATTTGCTTTTTCTAATTCTATCAGCAAATCTTGACCAAGTATTAAGGCTTTTATATTTTTCAGGTAAGCTTCTAAAATTTTGATCAATAAACATATGGAATTCAATATCCCACATTATCATAACTCTTTTTGGGAATCTTTTTGTTCTAATTTTTGGGAATGATTCCTTTGGATTAAATTGTATTGCAACTTTAACTCCCTCATATTCTCCATTAATTATATGAATTTCTCTACGATCAAATCTTTCAATAACTTTGGATATTTTTCTTTTTGGGGAAATATTACTTTTTACTGTATCACTATATATCTCTTCTAATTTTAAACCTAACTTATTATTTATATCGTCAATAGAGATAGCTCCTCCATTAAAGTGACATTTTATTATTTGAAAAACTTTAATTAATTTTTTTCTAACTTCCTTTCTTACTCTTTTTTTTGCATCTTCTATATTAACAATATTATTTCTACCTATTTTTATTGGAACTAAAAAATTAAAACTAGTTCCTAAATCCTCATCATTTCTGACTCTTATATTTTTCACTTCTTTTATAGCGCTTTGAGAAATCTCTTCCCAATTAGAGTGGTCCTTTCTATCAAAATTATGATGATATACATCAAGACTTATAGATAACATTAAAAAATCTCTTCCCCAGATTTTATTAGGGATTAAACTTACAAAAGAACTTGATAATTCCACTCTTAAATTTTTGGATATATTTCTTAAATTTATATAATTTACAAATAATCTTTTATCAGGTCCACTATTATTTTCTAATATCTCTCTTTTTAGAACTTTCTCAATATAACTTGATAATTCTGTTAATAGAACTTCATCTTGAATTTTTTTATTAACTCTTTTTTCTTCTGCTCTAGATATCACATTCATTTAAAGGATAATTTTATTTATATATCTTTCTAAGATAAAGAAAATAAAAATTAAAAATCTTCTTTTAATTGTTCTTTAAATTGTGGAAGGCTCATTAATCTACCAAATAAATTCTCATTTGTATCTAAAACATAAAGAGCAATTGCACCATACATTCCATGTTTTAAATTTTCATTTGGTTTTGCTTCAAACATCTTTACCAAATCTCTTGGATCTGCTGGCCACAAACTTAAACTTTCATTTTCCCAAGCATCTTTTGCCCAACCGTTTTCAGGTAAATGAAAAGCCAAGATTTGTAAATGGGTTCTTGCCATTATTTCTACTTGAGAAGAGTCTGCATTTGTTTTAAATTTATCTTTAATAGCATTATATTCTCTCATTGATCTTCTATGTCTTTCAATGATTTCTTTTCCATCGATATTTAATCTACTAAGATACATAAAAATATTTGAAGGGGCAGCACTTCCTTTATCCTGTCTATAAACACCAATTAAATCTAAATATTCTAAATCTTCTTTAGGATGAATTGCTCCTTCTTCCCAGCCTTCCTTCATAGTTGCTAACTTACAAGGATCAATTTCCATTTCTGAATTGCCAAAAAATAATCTTTTTACATATTCATCTTCTTCACTTGGATATCCAACACTACCTACAGGCAAAGCAATAACTTGTCCTACACTCTCACTTCCTCCTCTTGTACCTACAATTATATTATTTCCATCTTTTGTTAAAGTAAAACAATATTGGCCTGTTTCCATCCAAGAAAGATCTGTTATAACTCCTCTTCTTTGTGCTTGTATTGTAAAAGAATCAATCATTCTTCCTTCAAATCTAATTACTCTACCTTTACCTAGAATTGTTCTTTCTCCTAAATCCTTTCCTAAATCATAAGGTGTTGCTAAAGAAAGTTCTCTCCATTCTAATTCTGGAACTCCAGGATTAATATAAACTCCTTCTCCAAATATAGATCTAAGAGTATCCCAATCTGGAATTTGATTAAAAGAAGAATTAATAATAATATCTAATCTAGGATTATTCTCATATTTTGCTAATAATGTACTTACCATCTTAAGATTTCACTTTTACTTCTAATATATAAGATTTATGTAGAAAAATAAAGGGTGAGCAGCGCACCGAGTTTCCCGCATTAAATGCAGTACAGCAACGGAACGTCGGCCTATTTCACTTCTGTGTTCGAAACGGGAACAGGTGGGACCAGGCCACTATGGCCGCTCGTAAGTACAGAAAAATGGGGAATTTATAAAGCTTTCTATTCTCCCAATTCTATACTTCTTTCTTTAGCTCTATTTATTGTTTTCTTAATGATCTCTTTATAGTCGGAACTTTCTAAAATTTCTCTTCCTGCAACTGTTGTTCCATTCGGAGAGCTCACCATTTCTACTAATTTCCCAGCTTCCAATCCTTTTTCTTCCAACAATTTCGCTGTTCCTAAAAAAGTCTTCAAGCTCAAAGAATAAGCTACATCTTTATCCAAACCATTTTCAATTCCAGCTTCAGTAAATGCTTCAATTAACCTTGCAACAAATGCTGGTCCAGAACCACTTAATCCTGTAACTGCATCCAAATCTTTTTCTTCTAAATTATATGCAACTCCAGAACATCTCAAAACAGTTTCAATTTTTTTTAATTCTTCTTCATTAACAAATTCATTAACACTAAATCCTGCAGCCATCTCTCCAACTAAACAAGGTGTGTTTGGCATAACTCTAATTATTTTCTTTCCTTCTAAAACCTTTTCAATTTGTTTTAAAGTAACTCCAGCTGCAATTGAAACAATTAATTGTTCATTAATCTCTTCTTTTATTCCTTCCAAAACCTCATTCATAATTTGTGGTTTCACAGCTAAAAATATAATCTCTGAATTTCTAACCACTTCTTTATTGTCCTCAGTAGTTTTAATTGAATATTCTTTTTTTACAAATTCTAAAGCTTCTGGAAAAATATCTGAACTTATAATTTCTTCATTTGAACTTATACCTTTATCTAAAATACCTTTCATTAAAGCTTTCGCCATATTTCCCGAACCTATAAAACCAATTTTCATGAGAACTATAATTAAATCAAACTTTTATAAAACTTACTCAGCAGAATAACATTTTTCTCTAATTCCACAATTTTCACATTTCCATTCTACTTTTACTCTTTCAGGTTTTGAATCACTTTTTAATAATTCATTAACTCTCTCTATTAAATCTAAAATATCTTCTCTAAGAAATTCATTCATAACAACTTTTCTCTTTTCATTTGCCATCCTATACTCAACATAACCTTCTTTAATTTCAGTTCCATAATGTTCACTTAGTAACATCATATAGGCTCCAACTTGAATTTTATGTTCTTTCCAGACTCCATCTTTTGGTGCCTTCCCTGTTTTGATTTCAATTGGAATAAATCCTTCATCAACATTTACTTGGTCCACAATTCCTCTCATTCCTAATGCTTCTGAACTAACTCTAATCTCTGGTAAACCTTTTGGTAATTTCATCCACAATGCTTCACCATAAATATTATTTTCTTTTGCAAAATCATAAATTTCTTTACTTCTTGCTTTTGCTTCATCTAAAAAGAACGGCCAAATTTCTTGATAAACTTCTAAACCTTTCAATTCTAATTCTTTCAAATTTTTTTTATACATTCTTAGAACTAACAATATTGTTTGATAGTAATTTCTTCTAAATTTCATTTCAAAATCTTCTAAGCTTTCTTTCTCAGTTAAAGAAGCAATTATTTCTCTATCTTTTCTTACAACTAACTCATAGACTTTATGTTTTATTATTCCTTTTACTGGCAATTCTTGTATATCTTCTTTAATTTTCAAAACTTTTCTAAAATATAACTTTCTAGGACAATACATAAAAGATGTTAAATCAGTAACTGCTATCATATTAATTAGATTAAACTTATACTATAAAAGAATTATTCTACTACTCTTAATCTTTGTTCTCTTTCTTCAACTTCCTTTCTAATCCCATTCATAGCTTTTTCTGCTTTAGAATATAATTCAGGATCAAAACTTCTATCAACAAGGTTTATTTCATTTCTTAAAATCCAATAGTCTCTACCTACAGTATTTTCCATAACTGCTCCCATACTTTGTAAATATTGGATTGCTTGAATATATGATTCTGTTGGATTTTCATATCTATTACAAAAATGTCTAACTCCATTATCACTAATAAAACCTCCAGTAGTATCTTCATTAAACAATTGTCCAATTGTACTCTTTCTAAATTGATCTAAAAAGGAATATTCTCTTTCTATTAATTCTGCTACACTCATAACTTAATTTATTCACCGAGGCTGTTATTTAAAGCCCCCGTTAAAGAATTATTCAACTCTCTGGTTTAACTTTCTTTTTTACTTTTTTTACTTTCTTTACTTTTTTCACTTTTCTTGCAGACTTTTTTTTATTCTCTTGTTCAATCCATTGAGATCTCTTTGCACAATTCACAGGGTTCTTAAATTTCTCACAAATATGTTTTTCACAAGCAATTCCAAGATCTCTATAATAAGCATTATTACTACAGTTAGGTGGAAGAATACTTTCTTTTTGTTTTTTATGCCAATTCATTTGTCCAATAAAATAACTTGGACTCAGAGGCTGTTTATTACTTTTATTCCATTGCTTTAATCTTTCAACCATATCATCATGTCTCCAATTCATAGATTTCAAAAAATTAATTAAAACAAACAAAGCTCTTTTCTTTCCATCTTCTAATTTCCCTTCTAATATTTTTTCTATACACTTTGGAAAATGGTTTTCAGCAATTGCATTCTTAGGAACATTAATCATTTTTCTTTCAACTTCAACTAATCCTTCACTTCCTCTTATAGCATTTTTTTTCCCGTGCCAATCAAAAGCTTGAATCAATAATTGTTTTGCATCATTATTTTCACTTTTACTTCTATCTAAAAAACTCATTGTTGTTTGAATTTTCTCTGGATCTGCATCAACTTTTTCAAAATCCATAACTTTATCGATAGGTATTGGTACTGAAGCTAACATACTTTTTTCATGTAAGGAATAAACACATCTAAACAAATGTCTATTTGAAATTAATATTGTATCAATATCGACGAGAACAAAAGGATTAAACTTTCCATCTTTCATTAATTCTTCTTTTGGTTTTTCTATTTTCTTTGCAATGTCTGTTACATTTTCTTTTTCTAAAATTTTATTTGCTAACATATCCCAAATCATATTTTCTAAATACTCTGTAATTATTCTCGGTCCTTCTGGAAACCAGTCTTTAATATTTACTCCATTAACTTCGTCTGGAAAAGATTCAAATGGGATTCCAATATGAAATCCTTTATTTCCTGAAAATTTTATAGAAACATTTTTCACATCATGAAATTTTATTGCTTCAATAAGAAAATATGCAGTTAGTTTTGCATAATCCCAATGTACTGTATCAATATCTAAAATTAAATCCCAACCTTTTCTATTTGCATCTAATTCTCTTTTTGTCATTCCTGCTTTTAATTGTAAAGGGTTAGTCCATCTTTCTTCAGAAACATGAAAAGAGGTAGCACCTTTTTTTGCCATATCTTTAATATCTCCTAAAAAATTTAATACATCCGGTCTTCGACCAAAACCATCTCCATACCTAGGAGCGATCTCTCTATCTTCAGCTATCTCTAGCATTTTCTGTTGAATTTCCTTCCTCAAATAATATTTTAGGAACTTATCTCGCATACACATACCTTTGGATTTGAAATATATAAGCATTTAGTAAGATAAATCGAAAGATTTTCACTTAGTTCTGTTGTAGATATTTCTTCAACAAAGATTTAACTAATAATCCTCAACTCTAAATATAAAATGAAAGAAGAAACCCAACTCCAACTGAAAAGGATTGAGAGAATCCTTTTAGAAAAACATCCAAATTGGACACAGACTAAAGCAAAATGGCTTGCAAGACAAGCAATGGGATACTAAAATGGAAATAAGGACATTGGAAGAAAAACTACCTGAATTTGCAAGAGGACTTATTGAAAGCAACTATCATCTTTCTGAAGAAGAAAGACAAAGGTTCTTAAGCAACCCAGACGCAATTGAAGAACATAATCCTTCCTGGCACCAATGGGGTATTCAAACACACTCCATAAAAACAAGAGAAGCTTATGATACTGAACTAAGAGATTACTTAACTCAATGGAGTATAATCGAAAAAGTTGACAAATACTTAGGGGATCAAATTGATGGCATCTCTAAAGAAAAACTACTAAGACTTTCTTTACCTATACACGACTTAGGAAAATTCCTAAAAAAAGGAAAAACTAATTTTGATAAACACGAAGAAGAATCTGGAAGAATAATTCTAAACAATATAACTTATTTCTTAAGAGAAGAAGGTCTTACAGATCACCAAATTCATTATGTAGCTTTTTGTGCAGCTAACCACTTTGCCTTTGGTTATCTTAGAAGAGAACTTAAAATATTTGAAGAAGGATATAACCTTGAAACTGTTAGAAGCCAAATTACAAAAGCAAGCATAGAAAGGAAAGCAAGAACTTTCAAAAACTTTAGCTACGAACTAGGAATCTTATATTTAGTAGACTCATTAGCAAAAACAGACATAAAAATAGAAGCAGAAACTGACGACGAAATTGATGAACAAACAGAATGGGCAAAAGAACAAATACAAATTAAAAATCTTAATCCTAGACTAATAAAAGCTATTAGACAAAGACCTGTAAACATAGAACTAACTAAACAATTTTTTAATATATAAAAAAAATAAAATTATTCCTCAGTTTGCATAACTTGCATATTTTGAGAAAGCTTACTACCTTCATCTGTCATTTGTTCTCTAACATTTTCTAATGCTTCAATTTGTTCTTCAACTAATCTTTTTGCATCTAGAAAACTTTTTTCAACAACAGCTCCAGCACCAACATTCATTTTTACAGTTTTACAATCTTTCAATACACCTTTAACAAAAACTCCAGCACCAAGAGGGATTAACATTTCCTGCCCTTCAGCACCTTTAGAAATTTCTTCAATACTATCTCTTACACTAGTTAGTTCTTGTAGTTGTTGATCCAGCTGCATCATTTGCTGTTCTAAAAACTTCATTCTCATTCCTAACTCTTGTAATTGTTCATCCATTTTTCTTTTCAGCCTTTTTCTTCTCAACTTTTTTCTTAGCTTTCTTTGGCTTCACAACTTCTTTCACTTTTTGTTTTCTAACTTTTCTTGGTCTTACAGTTTTTTCTTTCTTTTCGGACCTTTTTTTCTTCTCTTTAATATCAAGAACTTTCAAAACATCAGCATGTGTAGCCTTTGCTTTAATTTCTACTGTTCTGTTAACTGGTTCAATATGTTTGATACTAACTTTTCTTCTTCTTACTTCACCATCAATAATAACAGTTTTATCATCAAGAATTTCAACAATTACGCCTAACTTACCAGCATCTCTACCAGCAATTTTTATACAAACTCTTCCTACTTCAATCATTTTTTTTGCCTCATTATTGTTTTATCCATTTCCATGTTACCATGAAAACTTCTTCTGCCACATAAAGAGATCTTTTACAAAGATCTTGCCTTTGACTTCATTTCAGCTCTTAAACATTTTGAACAAAGCTTACCACCAAATGGTCGCTCTGGCCTCTTTGCTGTCTTAGGCATATTTCTCATTTTGTATGGTCTTTCTCTAGGTACTCCAGCCAATTTACCACCACAGTTTGAACAGTGTGCTTTCTTTGGCTTATTCCTTTTGTAATGTACAGTTAATCTATTTGCTAACTTTACAATTACTCTTCTAAAAGACCTATTTTTATGTTTTAATTGCATGAAAGAACTGAAAAAATGGGGATTTATAAAGCTTTCGACAACTAACAAATTTTATAAATCATTAATTTATCCATCTATTCATGGAAATTGAATATGAAGCTACTTTTCCCAATATTATCAAAGATGAAATTAGGAATAAACTAATAGAACTTGGGGCAAAATTGATTAAAAAAGAATTCTTAATGAAGAGATCCGTATTTACTTTACCTAAAAACAATGAAATTGATAATGCCTGGTTAAGAGTTAGAGATGAATCAGATAGGATTACAATGAGTTTAAAGGTTATTGATGGAAACCAAATCCATAATCAAAAAGAAGTATGTCTTAATATTGATCATTTTTCTGATGCTGAATTATTCTTAACAACTTTAGGTTGTAAAAAAAAGGCATATCAAGAAACTAAAAGAGAACTTTGGATTCTTGATGAAGTTGAAGTTTGTATTGATGAATGGCCTTTTTTAGAACCTTTTGTAGAAGTCGAAGGCAAATCTGAAGAACTTGTAAAACTAGTTTCGGAAAAATTAGGTTTTGATTATACAAAAGCTCTATTCTGTTCTGTTGCAACTCTTTACAATATTAAATATGGTGTTGATGAAGATATTATTTCTAATGCTACTCCTATAATAACTTTTGAAAAAAATCCTTTTCTTTAATGTAACTTCAATAATTTTCTCATACTCATACTAAGAACTAATGTAACTATCAAATAACTCCAGAACCAACTAAGCCCAAATAATACTGCAGGATCACCAGCATCAACATAATATGCTCTCAACCATGTAAAGATAAAGATAATTGGAATCATTGTAATTATAGTTGGCTTAAAACTTTGCATCATGTACTTCATATTTTTTTCCATGACTTTCTTTTGTGCAGCCATCATTTTTTCAGGATGATTTTTAAATTCTTTCATCTCTTTCTGCAAACTTTTCATCTCACCTTTTAATTCTTTCATTAATTTCTGATCAGTAAAAAATTTGTAAGCTAGAGTTACTATCGACGTGATAATAAATGAAATAAGAATTAAATTCCAAGGTGATGGAATACTCATTACAGGATTCAAAACCGGATCTAACATTGCTGAAAAACTCATATATTTTTAATACTCCTCTATACTTTATAAATCTTACTTACCCATTATTTTTCTTAAACCTGGATACATGTCCATCATGTGTTGTTGAGCAATTTCTTCATACAACCTATAAACAATCATAACTGCTAAAAGAATACCTGTTCCATTAGATAATGCTCCCATTAAATCAGCACCTGCTGCTAAGAAACCAACTGCAATTCCACCCATAATTGTTAAAGGTCCTATATATCTTTGTAAAATTGTTTCCATAACTCTTGGGTCTCTTCTAAATCCTGGAATTTGTAAACCTGATGCAATAATATTTTTTGCTTGTGCTTTAGCATCCATTCCTGAAGTTTGTACCCAAAAAAATCCAAATATAACTGATCCAATAATCATAAAACTTGCATATACTGCTGACTGTGCAATATGTATCCAAGTAAAACCACCTGTAATAATTAATTCAACTAAATTTCTAGCATAAATCCATGAAACAAACCCAGTCGCTGGAGCACCATTTGAAAATGTTCCTAATAATGGATATCCCCAATTTTCTAATAACTGTGCCCACAATTGCACATTAGCTAAAAGTGCTGCAATTAAAATAACTGGAATGTTTGAAGTATATAAAAAATGTAAAGGCCATCTAATTCCGTGTCCTCTAATTCTACCAAAGGATAATGGAATCTCTACTTTCATAGCTTGCACATAAACAACTATACCAAAGATAATTATTGTTGCAAGTATTGAAGACAATGCTAATACAGCACCAGTTGGATTTTGACTAGCTAAGGAATATATTAATACCCAAACTTTACCTACTGCTGCTTGTCCTGTTCCTAAAGCCCAAGTACCTACTGTTGACAATGGACTAAATGCTCTAATCACAATCTGTGAAGATACTCCTGCTGCAATGAATAATGAGATACCTGAACCAAAGCCCCATTTACTAATAATCTCATCCATAAACATAATTAACAATCCACCTATAATCAATTGTCCAACTAAAATAAATTGCATAACTCTAAAATCAGCTGCTGCTAACGAAGATGAGGGCGACAAACCACCCATAAAAACATAAATTCCTGCTTCAAACACTATAAAGAAAACTGCTAAAATTTTCTGAAATCCTTGAAATCTTTTTTTACCTTCAGGACTAGTTAAATCAAAATCTACAATACCCGAACCATTTAACAACTGCAATACAATCGATGCTGTTACAAGAGGTCCAATACCTAAAGAAATTACAGAACCAAAACTTGCTCCTAAAATCATTGAAAGAAATTCGAATTGTTGTAAGGAATTTTCACCTAAACCAAATAAGGGAACTAAACCTAAAATAAAAAATGCAACAAGAATAACTAAAGTCCATTTTAACTTCTGCTTAAAAGATAGCTTCTTCTGTAAAGGAGCTTTAATTTCCGGTAAGTTGTTTAATATTATATCTATGAAAGACATTTTTAGCAATCCCTAAGTTTATTTTGTAAGTATTACTTCGCCACCAGCATTTTTAACCTTTTCTACTGCTTTTTTGGAAGCCATCTTTACAGTTATTTTAACTGCTTTTGATAAATTTCCTGTACCAAGTAATTTTGAATATCCTATTTTGTTAAGATCTAGTTCATTAACATTCTTTTTTTCAACAATTAAACTTAAGTCTCTTAAATTAATTGCAATTATTTTTTTAGCATCAGGTCTTACAAACCCTCTCTTTGCTAAATCAACAGTACCATGTAGATTGATTATTGTAGGTCTTTTAGTATCTGCTCTCTTTCCACTACCTGCATTACCTTTTCCACCTCTGTTACCTGCTCCTCGATGTTTTTTCTTAGAACCCCAGCCGTGGCTACTAAAACCTCTTTGCTTTTTATTCTTTCTTTGGCCTGTTGTTTTTTTCATCTTAAATCATTCTCTTGATTAAATCATTAATTTTATCTTTTCTATATCCTAAAGCACCACCCATACTAAATGGTTTCTTTATTCCTTGTCTTGCAAATCCTTTTACAGGAGGCATTAATCTAAAGTATGCCTTTATCCCTGGAATATCTTTAACATTTTGTTTACCTTCAAATACTTCTTTTACAAAAGCTTTGAAATCTAAATTTATTTTACTTTTCAAATAATCTTCAGTTAGAGGATTGTTTCCTACAATTTTTCCTCTCTTTTCTAATAATAATGCTAGAGTCTCTTCATCAATTTCTCCCCAAGTAATATAATCTTTAGACTTTTTGATCATACCTACAAAAGTTGGACTATTAGGAACTATAACACAACCATTTTGTTTATACAGTCTCAACATATCAAGAGTATCATTTATCTTTTTAGTTACACCAGATCTTCCTCTGATCCTAATAACTGCAATTGGTTTATTATTCATTTCTTCCTCCAATAACTCCTGCTTTTTCTACGAAACCTGGTTTAACTTTTTGTTCACCTAACTTTTTTAATGCATCGAAACAAGCAAAGATTAAATTTAATTTAGTTTTTGTTTGTCCTCTTGCTTTTGAATATACATCTTTGAATCCAGCTAATTTTAAAATCTTTTGACATTCTGTTTCAACACATAATCTTGTTCCTTTAGGTGCTGATTTTAATTTAATTATAACTGAACTACATTTACCTTCAACTTCGAACGGAATTGAATGAGCTTCTCCACAACCACATTCCCAAGATCCACATCCTCTCTTAATTTTTATAAGATTCAATTTTGCTTTTCTTGTTGCTTTTTCTCTCGCTGGAACTGTTTCTTTAGCTTTTCCTAATCCAATACCTACATAACCATTTTTATTTCCACAAACTGCAATTGTTGAAAACGAAGGTTTATTTCCTTCTTTAGATTTTTTCTGAGTTTGTCTCCAGATACTTCTTTTTCCTCCACCAAATTTACCTTTTGATTGTCCTACTTCTAATAGTTCAACTTCTAGGTCTGGCATTAAAGCATCTACAATTTCAGATTCTAAAATTGCAATACCATTATCTAAAATCTCATTAATATCAGTAATTTCACCATTCTTAACTTTTATTCCTATTTCAGTTTTAGGTTTCCATTTTTCTAAAATACTCTCTCTTGAAACACTAGGATCCTTTCTCTGGTTTCTTTGGTTTCTTTTAGGTCTTTTATCTCTCATTTCTTTCCACCTTGCATGATATTATTTTTTACTTTTTCAAATTCCACTGGAATTTTATCTGAAATATGTTTCCCCATTATTCTATCATCACTTGGGAATATCTCTGGACTATGAGCAACATTAAGTCCGGAATCAACTACTCCTTTCAATACACTATATAAAATAGTACCTTTTCTTGAAGGGTGTAATCCTAAATCTAAAATAGCTTCATTAATTTTTAGTTCTTTAGCTTTTTTTCCACATAACAAACCAACAAGATAAGCTGAAGGTGTATTTCTACCATAACCTGTCCAACCAAATTTTTTCAGTTCTTTACTGCTTACTTTAACTAAAGTTTTATCTCCATCTACATTATATTCAACAATTTGGACAATAACATTTCTTAATGATTTTCTTACTACTAATCTCAACTTCATGGATTTTAATAATTCTAACCTTTTTTTATAGTTAGTTTTTCCTTCTCTCTTCCTTCGATATTGAACAAACTTTTTTCTTTTCATTTCTTCTTTTCCTTGAATAATTTCTGTTCTGTTAAGTATAATTTAATGTGTCTTTTATTTCTAAAGTATCCACCTTTTGATCTTCTATATAATAATCTGTAAGTACTTACGTCAATAAGTTCTTTAGTTTTTAATTCTCTAATAAACTTTCTTTGACCTCTAATTACATTCATCCAATTTTCTTTTTTACTTAATCTTGCAGAGCTTTTTCCTTTTCTTGTTCCTTGTCCCTTTTGTCTACCTTTTCTCCTCTGAACAATTCTTTTTCTAGCTCTAACTCTTGAAGTTCCTTTACCTGCTTTTTTTTGTATAACTTTTTTAGCAATTAAACCTCTAAGATCGGATCTTGTAATAGCTTCTTTAATTTCATCTAATCTTGTATTATCAAACCAAACTTTTCCAGTTCCCACTTTCAAAATCTTTGCACTAATCCCTTTTTGACTTGATAATCTCATTCTTTTTGCTCCAGTATTTTGATTTTTTCACTCTTTTCACCTTTTTTGGTTTCATCAGTTTTTTTAACTTCTTCTTTCTCTTCTTCTTTTTTCTTCTTAACTTCTTCACCTTTAGCTTTCTTAATTGAAGCTTCTTTAGATGCAGATCTTTTCTTTGATCTTTCAGCTGTCACTTTCTTTTTCTCTTTTAACCATTCTTGTGAATCTTTTATGAACTCATCAATATCTTTAACATTACTAACTTTTAAATTTCTTTTTTTACATTCTTCAAGTATCATTAATTTTTTCTTTAAACCAATTTTTGCAATTATAGGCATTTGTGTTTTTGAATCAATTCCTTCTAAATCTTCAACTCTCAATACTCTAACTTCTTCAAAGCCATCTCTATTTAATCCTCTAACTTTTTTTGGTGATGAATAACCTAAAGATGGACGTCTTCTTTTACCTCTATGTTTCAATCTCATTTTTGATTGAATACCTTTTGGCCGTCTCCATGCTTCGGAAATTTTAATAACTTTATGTGAACATTGTCTAAGGAAATTAGGTTTTCTCTTCTTAATTTGTTTTCTTAATTCCAATAATTTATTGTTTTCAGTCATCCTAATATCTCCTTACCTGCTTTTTGAATTATCCACAAACCATCTTGAAAAATTCTTCTATCTCTATTTGTGATTCTTGTTGCTTTTTCAAAATTACCTGCTGTTTGTCCAGCAGCTTCTTTATTTGCGGAAGTAATAATAATTTCATCTCCTTCAATTTTAACATCTACATCATTTACTATATCTGCTATTCTAGGAACTTTCTCTCCTAAAAAATTCTTTATTTCTAATTTCTTTCCTTTAACTTTTACAGTCATTGGAAAGTGACTTGCACAAATTTTAACTTTGTAAGTATAAGGTTCTTGTACACCAATTACCATATTCAAAATATGTACTTTGTAAGTATTAATAATCTTTTTTTCTTTTTTTGTAAATCTCTTTGGTTCTAATACAATATTATTTCCTTCTTTTTTAATTTCAACTGTTGGAAAATATAATACTCTCTTTACTTCCAGACTCCCTTTCTTAACTTGGATCTCTCTGTCAACTATGTTAACTTCAACTCCTTCAGGGACTTCTACAACTTTCCTTAGTTTGTATGCTTCTATCATCTTAGTAAATAAATGCTAATAATTTTCCTCCAATATCTTTTTCTTTAGCTTCACTCAAGGTCATAATTCCTTGTGAGGTTGAAAGAATAATTAATCCAAAATTTAGAGCTGGTAAAAATCTTTTCTCAAACTTTGTATATTCATCCTTTGTTACTGAAAATCTTGGCTTAATAACTCCACATTTATTTATTCCACCAATTAAATTAACTTCAATTAAATTTCCTTTTCCATTTTTGATTTCTGTATACTCACCAATAAAGTGGTTGTCTTTCATAATCTCAAAAACTTTTTTCATAAGTTTTGATACAGGTGTAACTACACAAACCTGTTTCCCTTCTCTTTCAGCATTCATTATGTTACATAATGCTGTTGCTAATGTATCGTTCATTGCCATTTTAATAATATTTCTTAAACCCTAATTTTTTTGCATTTTCTCTAAAACATTGTCTACATATGTTTAGATTGTATTTTTGAATATGTCCACCTAATCTTCCACAAAGTTTACATGGTTTTGATGCAACACCAAAAGCTCTTTGCTTTGGAGCATTATGTTTGATAAACTTTTTTAATTTAACTGGTTTATTTTTTAACTGTTTAAACACTTTTTTATAACTGCCTGCTGTCATTCTTCTTCCATTTCCTCCTCTGCTATTGTAATTTTAAACTTTTCCTTTGCGAATTTAATTGCTTCTTCTTTTGAAATCTTATGACGAGCAGGAATCTTTTTAGTTCTTAGTGTTCTATACTTAATTCTATAACCTGGTCTTACTAAAGTTACAGCAACTTCTAATCCTCTAATCCCTACTTCTGGAATATAATCTAATGTTGGAATGTCTAAATACTCATGAATACCAAAAGCAAAATTTCCTTGGTTATCAAATGCTTTTAATTTTAGTTCTTTATCTTTAGCATCTAATAAACTTCCTAATATTTCTTCACCTTTTTTACCTCTAATTGTAACTTTACAACCGATAACTAAATTAGGTCTTAAACTCCAACCAGGAATTCTTTTCTTTGTTAATGTTTCTGATGTTTTCATTCCACTAATTTTTTCTAATAGGATTTTTGCTTTCTCTAAATCTTTTCCTGGTTTACCCACTCCAATATTTAAAGTAATTTTCTCTACCCTAATTTCTTTCATTTTATTCATTTTCTATTTTAACATCCCCAATAACAAATAAATATCTTTTTGCAGTTTCAAAAATTTCATCTTTAATTTTAATTGTAACTTTGTCTTCTTTAATTTCTTCTAAGATTGCTGTATTTCCAATAAACTTTCCACCTGTCAAATAAATTTGTGCACCTTTCTTTAATTCAAAATGCTTTGTAATTTTTTTATCCTTCAATGAAAGTAAGATTGAATCTCCAGTTTTATAATCATCTTTTTCAATTAAATGGTTGTGCCCATTTGAATAATTATATTGAATCTTTCCTTTCTTTATTAAAGTTTTATTTATAATTTTCATTAAGATTTCATTTGCATCTTTTTCTTCAATTTTCATTAATACAAATTTACCTTTTGTATTGTAAAGTACTCTATAATTTTCTTTTAGTGTAGGAATACTTAAAACATCCATAATTCCAACTGCAAATGCTGAATCTCTTTTAACTTTACCATTAACTAAAATTTTTCTTTCATGAAGTATCTTTTTAATTTCTTTACTTGTTTTTGCATACTTCAACATATTTTGAATTACTAAAGATAGAGAGATACATTGTCTTAATGTATGTGCACCTGGACTAGGTTTTCTAATAAACTTAATCCCTTTTCTCTTTATTGGCCAACTTTTTGGCGCATTCAATCTTGATAAGTGTCTCTTAACCATATTATTTTTTCTCCTTCTTCACTTCAACTTTTGTTTTTTTAACTTTATCTTCAACTTTTGTTTTTTTAGCTTTATCTTCTACTTTTAATTTTGCTTTTCGAACTTTATCTACTAAATTTAAATTTATAATCATTAAGTTACTTGCTTTAAATCCGATTGGAGATGTTGATCCATCTTTTTTAATATTGTCAATTCCTTGAATATTAATTTTTTCCATTTTCAATCTAATTTTACTAATCTCTCCAGTTTTTTTACTATGTTGTCCTCTCATAACTATTACTTTGTCACCTTTGCTAACTAAGATTTGTCTTCTTCCATATTTTGTTCTTAACTCTGGACTAAGATGTACATGCATAAGTTTTTGCTTAATATGAAGCGGTGCATTGAACCTATACTTTCTCTGCTTTCTAGGTTGTTTACTCCCATTCCATGCTTTTGACCATTCAGCTTTCATTTTCTTATACCACTATCTTTGCTACTTTTGAAATTCCGGGCCACCTTTCTGTAGCCTCTTTAGCAATTGCACCCTTAAAGATTGTTCCTTTAGGGTTTCCTTTATCATCTTTTAATACTACGACTGCATTATCTTCAAATTTAACTCTTGTTCCATCTGCTCTTCTATACTCTTTTTTTTGTCTAACAATAACAGCTTGAACTTTTTGTCTTCTCATTTCAGGTTTACCTTTAATAACTGAAGCTCTAACAAGATCTCCTACTCCACCAGCACAAATTCTTCTTCTAACTGTTTTGTGACCTTTCACACTAATGATTTTTACAACCTTAGCTCCTGAATTATCACAAGTTGGAACTTCTGCTCCTACTGGTAATGATTTTGTTCTATTTGATGTTAATGCTTTCATTTATTCACCTTCACGATTACGAAATTTTTAGTTTTACTAATTGGTCTTGTTTCAACAATTGTAACTTTGTCTCCAATTTGTGCGTTGATACAAGATGGATTATGTGCTTTAACTCTTGTTCTCTTTTTTTCATATCTTTCATACTTTTGAATATAACTTGTTCTTGGCCATTCTATTGTTACTGTTTTGTGTGGATTTCTTTTTATGACAGTTCCCGCAAAGGTTCTTCCTCTAAGTTTCAAACTTCCATGAAATGGACAACTTAAATCTCCTTCACACTTCTCTTTAGGTAATTCGAAACCCATTCCTACACTTTTTTTATTTGTCATTTTTTTATCCTATCTTCTGGCCTTCCGACCAATTTTTTTCCTGTGATTATGATTTTTTCACCTGAAACACTTATTTGTATTTTCAGATCCTTTTTTAATATTTTCTTTTCGCCTTTTTGGCTTTTTATGATGAGGGTATTTCGGGTCTCATCAACCACTTTGCCTTTCAATCCAATTTGGCTTTTATTGTTGGCATCAACAACCTCAACATCAAGTCCAATTAACTCATGTTTAAGGATGTTTGTTTTTGTTACCATCTCTTTCTGGGTCTAGCATCAAAAGGTTTAATCTTAATTGATTCTGCTTGAAATCCTTCATCAATCAGTATTTTTTTAACCTTTGCTGTATGTTCTCCTTGGAGTTCTATAACTCCATCTTTATTTGTCCCACCACAAGCCAACTTTGACTTTAATTTTTTTGCCAATTCTTTAACATTCATTGATTTGTCGAAGCCTGTAACAACAGTCGCTAACTTTCCGAACCGTCTTTTGACAACCTTCACTTCGATTTTTTGGTCTTGTTTTGTTATATTTTCCCAAACGCCTAACTCTTTGGGCAAACCTGTTATAGGGTCGATCTCACTCATACTTTATTTACTTGCCTCCTCTTTTCGGTTCTTATTGTATGAATTCTTGCAATTGTTTTTTTCAAAACTTTAACTTCTCCTGGATTATCAGGAACAGTACCTGTTGCAATTTGAGCATTAGCTTTCATTAAGGCTTTTCGAATCTCTAATAATTTCTTATCTAATTCATTATCATTCATTTTCCTTAATTCATCATTTTTTATTTTCATTTTCTACCTTCTCTTCTTTTTTCACTTCACTTTCTTTCTTAACTTCTTTTTTCACTTTCTTTTTCACTGCTTTCTTTTTCACTTTTTTCTTAACTTCTTTTTTCTCTTCTTTTTTAACAGGTGCTACTTCTTCTGCACCTTCTTTAACTTCAACAATAATTTCTTTTTTCTTTCTTTTTAATATTTCAATTTTATCTGGTAACTCTACATCAGGAGGTAATATTTTTACTTTAATTCCAATTGATCCAGATTTTAAATTTGCTACACATAAACCATAATCCATAAGTGACATTGCTACATCTCCAGATTTTTTCAAATAACCTGAATAGAATCTCCATGTCTTTGCTCTACTTCCTGGTAATCCTCTTCCTGAGATAACAATTTCAGCTCCAACTGCACCAGCATCAATAATTCTTTGTAATGTTTTGTATCCAACTGACTTAAATCTTTTAGGACCAAATCTTTCTAATACATTTACAATTTGTTCTGCCATTGTTTGAGCATCTAAATTAGGATTAGAAATTTCAGCAACTTCAATTTGCGGATTTTCCATTTTAAATTTACTTTTCAAAACTTTTGTTAATTTTTTAATATTCTCTCCTTTCTTTCCAACAATTAATCCAGGTCTAGCAGTATAAACAACAATTTTGTCACCAAGAGGAGTTCTTTTTATTTCAAAGGAACTAAACTTTCCAGCTCCCATTTCTTTTAGGAAATAATCATGAACTAAAAACTCTCTCATTTTTTCTGCAACAAATTTTCTTTCTATCATTTCTTTTTTACCTCTTTCTTCTTAACTACTCTTTTCTTTTTTTCTTCAAGTGTAATTTCAATATGAGTTCTTTTATTTACTCTTCCTCTAATTCTTCCTGCTTTTGCAGAACTTGAGCCTTTGTTTACAATTATATTTTTGATAAATAATGAATCAGTATCTAAACCTTTGTTCACAGCATTCATTTCTGCTGAGTTTAATAACATTAAAACATTTTCTGCAATTTTCACTGGATATTTTCCTGCTGCAATTTTTCCTTTTTTGTGTGCTTGATCTCTATTATAGATTCTAATAGGTACAGCTACTTTTTTTGCAATAACACCTACTATCATAGTTTTAGCTTTAGTTAGAGGTTTATATCTAATAAAATTAGCTACTTCTACTGAAAACTTCCTTGATATTGGAAGGTTATATCCTCTTGCAGTTACACTATGTTCTTCGTCTGTCATTTTTATTTCACTGATGCTGCTGCACTAGATTTTGTAGCTCCAACTCCTGGAGCAGAGTGCGCAACTCTATTTCTTGTATGTGAAAATTCCCCTAGATAGTGTCCTACCATCTCTGGTTCAATTTCAACTTGTAAATATTTTTTCCCATTATAGATATGAATATTTGATCCAATCATTTCTGGAATAACTATCATATCTCTACAATGTGTTTTGATAGGTTTTTTCCATTTTCCTTCTTTTGAAGCTTTAATTTTTTCTAATAACTTTTTTTGCATATCTGTAAATCCTCTAATAATACTTCTTCTTTGTCGAGCAGGAACTAACTTTGAAAATTCTTTTAGATCTAGATTTTTCAATTCCTCAGCTTTTTTTCCTCGATATGTGAATATTTTCTTTGCCATGATTATTTACCTCTTCCTGTTTTTCTTGCTTTGATTAAACCAACATTTCTACCAGCTGGTGCGAATCTAGGTGCAGTTTTAGGTTTACCTGCATTCCTTCCTCTACCAGAACCGAATGGGTGATCTACTGAGTTCATAGCTACTCCTGAAGTTTTAGGATACAATTTGTTTCTTGCTCTCATTGCGTGCATTTTTGTACCAGCTTTCAATAATGGTTTTTCAAATCTTCCATCTCCAGCAATTACTCCTAACATAGCTCTACATTCACTCAACATTAATTTCTGTTTTTTTGAAGGTAATCTAATAATAATTTTGTCTCCTGATTTTCCAACAACTTTTGCAAATGAACCTGCACTTCTAACTAACTTTCCACCATCTCCTGGTTTAATTTCAATATTAAAGATTAAGGATCCTTCTGGAATATTTTTCAAAGGTAAAACATTTCCTGTTTGTACTGGTGCTGAAGCTCCTGAAGCAACAACATCTCCTACTTTTACATTCAATGGAGCTGATAAAACAACTTCTTCTTTAGTATCATACTTAATTTTCGCTAAAGGTGCACTATGTCCTGGACATGCGATTAGGTCAATTACTTTACCATAAACTACTGAAGTCTTTTCTTCTTCATCTAACCTTCTATAGTTTATTTTCCCATGATACCTATGACTAGGTGCACGGTAGGTGTTTGTTCCTCTTCCTCGCCTTTGCGTTATTAGTCTCTTACCCATTTTACATTAATCCTAAGTTTGTTGCAACATCCAATGCTGGATGTTCTGGTGATAATTTTAAATATGCCTTTTTCTTTCCACTTGGTAAAATTGTGGTATTAACTTTTAAAACTTTAATCTTAAAAAATTCTTCAGCAGCCTTTTTAATTTCTGGCTTTGTTGCTTTTCTATCAACAATAAAAACTAATTTATTTTCATCTTGAATTAAACGAACATTCTTCTCAGTAGTTAAAGGATACTTCAATATTTCCACTTTTGCTTTTTCTTCCATTTTCAACAAAATAAATTCTCCTTTCCCATTATTTCAATTGCTTTTTCTGACCAGATTGTAACTCTTCCAGCATCTGTACCAGGTGCAAGCAATTCAGCATTTAATTTTGAAACTAAACAAACATCCATTCCTTGTAAATTTTTAGCAGCTTTAACTAAAGGACAAGTTTTTGAAACTACAAATAAAGGACCTTTCTTAATTCTATGTGGTCTTCCTCTATTTTTTCCTTTTCCAGCTCTAATTTTTTTAACTTCTAATCTTTCTAATTCTTTTTGGTATCCTACAGCTTTTAACATTTTTTCAACATCTTTTGTTTTGCTTAAGTCTTCCATTTTAGCATCTAAAACTTTTGATTCAACTTTATGGCCTCTCTTTTTAATTCTGTCAAGATCCATAGTTGCAGCGATAGCACTTCTAATAGCTTTTCTTCTTTCTTTGATATTCATTTTCAAATCCCAAATTTTAGAAGCTTTAGGTGGGTGTGCAGTTCTTCCACCAACAGTATTAGGTACAAAAGCACCAACGAAATAGAAATGTAATCCTCTCTTGGTCATTACCTTTCTTGGGGTTCTTGCTTGACCTTTATCATAAGTTGTTTTATATTTTTTTCTTCTTTTTGTTAAATAAGCAGAATTTTTTTTACCAGCTTCAGGATCTGTTCCATGAGGCTGTCTTTTATGTGATTGAATTGCAATTACAGCTTTCTTAATTAGGTCTGGTCTAAATTCTTCACTAAATTGTTTTGGAAGACTTATTTCCTTTCCTTCTTTTCCAATCATACTAATTACTTTTGTTTTCATCCTTGCTTTGACTCCAAACTCACATATTTAATTTCTTGATCGTACATTTTATTTTTTATTCTTATTGCTTCAGTAATTGTCACAGGTCTTTTTGAAGCTCCTGGAACTGAACCTTTAATTAGCATATAATCATTCTTAACTAAACCATATCTTACAAATCCACCCTTAGGATTGATTTCTTCAGGCTTGTTTCCCACTTTAACGCTAGTTTTATTATAGACTGTCCTTAGATGGTATCCCCATTTACCTGGCTGTGCAGCAGTGTATGGAACTGTTGAAGGGGTCCAAGCACCTAATGTACCAATTCCTCTAATTTTCTTTTCGGATTTATGGTTTAATCTTTTTGCACCATATTTTTTAATAACTCCAGTAAAACCTTTTCCTTTTGTTAAAGAATGAACATCAACAAATTGACTATCTTTGAAAACTTCAGAAATTTTAATTTCTTTGTCTAATAATGTTAGAGCATATTCAGATAGAACTTGTAAATCATTTCCGCCAATACCAACTTCAATTAGATCTGGTTTCTTTTTACCAATTCCAGTTTTGCTTACTTGTGAATATACAGTAGCAGTAACTCTATCAAATTTTTCAGGTGCTTTATTATCTTTTTTAGAAGCTGTAATTTTTCTCTTTAATTCTTTATCAACTTTTTTTGAAAAAACTTCAGAAACAATTTCTTGATCATTATCTTCATTTTCTAAGTAATATCTTATAGAGTAAACTTTCATAGGTGGACATTCAATAACTGTAACTGGTGTAAATATATCTCTATCTTTAAGATGTGAATTAGGATTATTATCTTTTACTAGTAGGTGAGTCATTCCAACTTTATATCCTAAGAAACCTAATAATTTATTCTCCTTAACAGTAGCCCAGGTTCTAACTCTAGCACAATGCTTTTTGCTTCTTTTATGAGGCCAAAATTGCAGACTCCCTCGTCTTGGATGATGTTTTCTTCCCATATTTCTATTTTATTTTCAATCCTGTCTTTATGTCGACAGCAGGTCTCAAGGCTTTAGACCTTCTCGCCTCTCAGAACAAGACCTTTCGGTCTTGTGTTCAACACATAGTGCGAACGCGAGTAATAATTAATAGTTCAGAAAAATCACTCTCTTTATAAATATTTCGTTAAATTTTTGATATGTACTCCTCGAAAGCAAAAAATGATTCTCCAAACTAAGCTTATTTTAACCTTTTTATCGCAATACTTAAATATTTTGGGGTTTATTACAATTATTAAGGAAAATAAGATGGCACCAAGAAAAACTATATTACCTGCAGCAGCAATGGAAAAATTATTGAAAAAAGTTGGAGCAGAGAGAGTCTCAGACGATGCAAAATTAAAACTTGTTGAAGTTCTTGAAGAAATTGGAGAAGAAATAGGTGAAAAAGCAATTAGGTTAGCTAAACATGCTGGAAGGAAAACTGTGAAGGCTGTAGATATAAAAGAAGCAACAAAATAAATTACTACTTAAGAGTAAGCCTTAAATACTCTAATTTAATTTTTATTTCTTATGGTTACAAGATTTGGAGTAGTTGGAGATATTCATGGGAATTTAGATTTAATGTATAAATTTTTCATTGATTGGGAAAGAAAACATAAAAAGAATATTCATGCTATATTGCAAGTTGGAGATTTTCAAGTTTTAAGAGATGAAAAAGATTTTCAACATTTATATGTTCCTCCAAAATATGCTTGGTTAAGTGATTTTCCGGATTATTTTAGTGGTTTAAAAAAAGCTCCTTTTTTAACTCTTTTTATTGGTGGGAATCATGAATCTTGGGGTTTTCTAAATGATCATAAAGATGGTGGTTTTTTAGCTCCTAATATTTATTTCTTAGGTCGTGCAGGAACTTTAGAAGTAAGAGATAAAAAAATAGGTGGTTTAACTGGTATTTATTCTCCTAAACATTATGAATCTGATTTTCCTTCTATCTCTTGTTATAATCATGCTTATTATAGGAAATCAGATCTTGAAAAATTATCCCGAAATAAATTAGATATTTTATTAACTCATGACTGGGCAGTACCCAAAGCACTTATTGATATCTCTCTAGAAGTAAATCCATTTATATTTGATGAAAATTTGAACCCTCCTACTTTAAACTTAGTAAATAAAGTTTCACCAAGTTATGTTTTTTCTGGACATAGACATGCATTTTTCTTAGAAGGGTCTTACAATGAATCTAGGATAACTTATTTACAATCACATACTAGTGAAAGGTCTTTTAATAGTGCTACTGTCATTGAACTAGAATAATTTTATTTTATTAATTCGTCTAAAATTAATATGTCATTTATGATAAATTCTCTTCCTATTTTTCTTTCTACTTCTTTTAATATTTTTTCTCTACTTTCTTTATATCTTCTATACCCATCTTCATCTTTTAATAATATATAGTTTATCCACCTATTTCTAATTCCACCTATTTTTGTATTTATTAATTTTTGATGAATCTTTGATAATATTGGACTTACTGGGACACTATATTTTTCTCCAATTTTTATACTCCAGTCTTTAAATCGATGTTGTCTAGGAATAGAATTAAAAATTTTTTCATTTACTATAACAAAATCAACATCTGACATATAAGGTTTTAGATCTCTCGGTACATTTAATTCTGCATCAATTTTTTTCAATATTGTTTTAGATCTTAACCTATATTCTTTTGGCAATTTAAAATCAGTAGGTTTTGGGATTTTTCCTCCATTTATTAATTTCCAATCTGAATATCCTCTTGCTAAACTTCCGCAAAGTTCTATCTTTACTCTAGTCCCTCTTATAGGTTTTCCTGATTCATCTTTTAAATTTTGTAATACTCTTCTTAATTTGCTTTTTATGTTTCTTCTTTCTATTCCTGAAAGCTTTCTACCTATAATCCAAGGGAGCTCATTTATGAAACTTAGATAATCTTCTATACTAATAAAAATATTTAATAAATTTTTTGCTTCTCCTAAGTTTTGTTTATTTGGATCTTTTAAAAAAATTTTAGCTTGTCTTATAATGTCCTCACAAAGTACAATAAAAATAGACTCTCCTTTTTGTTCTAATTCTACTATTTGTTCATATTCAAATTGAATAACTAAATTAAAAAATTCTTTAATCTTTTCTATCTTCACTTCATTTGGTACATAATAATTTTCTAACAACCTGTGTTGTTTTCTTGCAATTCTTAATAAATCTTCAATATGTAAATCTCTTATACTCATATATTATTCTTACTTCATTATACTTATATACATTTCTCTAAAAATTCATCATATTAGCAAATCCACCACCAATATTATTTCCAGAATCAGGTTTCTGTGGCACCTCTTTATATCCTTCAGAATCAATTTTTTCTTCTTGCCAATCATTCTTAAAGTCTTTTGGCACTTTCACTTCTTTAAATTCATTACTTGGTCCAGACCATCTTTTTTTAATATTTTTATAGAAAGAAACAGTTATAGATTCAAAAAATGCAATTATTACAACATAAATTCCTTTGAAAATCTTTTTTGCAATTTCTCCTGCATCTGCCATACAAATCTCTAAGACATAACCTTTTATTAAACTTATTATTAAAAAATAAAAAAAATTAAGCTTCTAACTTATACTCTTTTTCTTCTTTTTCTTCATTAATTGTAATCTCTCTAATTATTTTTCCCTTTCTAATTGCATGAGTTCTTGCTTTTGCAAAATCATTTTTATACTCTTCAGGAATTTCTAGATCATTAATTTCAAATGTATGAATAAGTTTAACTTTCTTAAATTCTTTTTCTACATCAAATGTTAAATCTTCAACAATACTTTCATTTGTTGTCTTAAAATTACAAAAATCTGCTTTAGGTTCTGTTTCACCTTTCTTTGGTTTCGCTGCTTTAGGGGATTTTACTTTTGTTTTAAGCTGTCCTTCTTCAGTCTTAAATGTTAAGAATATTAATGTACTTGGAAATTTATCATATAATTTTTGAATTTCCTCTTTAGACATTTCCATATCAATCAAAAATGTTTTTACACCTGCAAATTGTTTTTTACCTGCAAACTCAAAATCAACTTCAAGACTAAGATCTTTTGTAGATATCATCCCACCAGTAACTTGAACTTTTCCTTCAATACTATTTGCAAGTTCATAAGCAAACTCTCCAGCAAACTCAAAAGTACTTTTGATTATTGTTCTTTTTGCACCTTTTGATATTTCTAGAATAGCTTTGTTTTTATAATTTCCTCGACCATATCGTGTAAATTGTTTCTTAACCCACACATCATTTTTCTCTTCTGTAATTTTTCTTATAAAATTCATTTCAATCCGCTCCTTATTTCTTTTACATCATTTTTTCCTTTATCTGAATTAACATAATCAGGATCATTAAATATACTATAAACTAATCTTTCCAACCTTTTTATTTTTTTCTCTTGTACTTTTACTTTCTTTTCTAATTCTAATTCTCTATTCAACATTAATTTCTTTTCTGGATTTTTTGCATAACTATAAGATCTTTTTATCATTTTGAATGAGTCAACAAATAATAATTTTAACAAACCCTTTATCGAATATCCTACAAACAAAATTAATTTTCCAAAATGTTTCTTTTTTTTCTTCATAAGTCTAACCTCTTTAACTCAATAGAAATTGCTTTCTCTCCAACTCTAATATATTTTGGACATTCAACATATGGATATTTTTTATCTTTACAATATTTAATAACTTTAGGATTATTTTCCACAACAACATTCACTCCTCTTTTATTTTTATGAAATACATCGAATTCTTTCAAATCAGCTTTTACCTTCATTTGTAATTCAATTAATTTCTTCAATTTATTTTTTTTCAAAGCATTAAATATTTCTTCATAAGCTTTTGGATAGACTCTTACAAGTGAAAGTGCGCTTGAAACTTTTTCAAAATAATTTTCATTACATGATATCCAACCACCATAACCATTATTCACAGGTTTCCATTCTCCAAAACTTCCAACAATAATATCTGAATATTTCCCATTACAAAGAACCTCATCCCCAATTGCACCAGAAGCATCTTCAATAACTAAACAATCATTTTTTTTACAAATCTCAGAAATTTGTCTTAACTTTTGTTCAACAAAATATCCTCCAAATGAACAAAAAATAATTGCAGCAGCATCTTTACTTTTTTCTTCTAAATCTTCTAAATCAATCAAACTTCTATCTGTTTCAACTTCTTCAGTTTGAAAATTAAAATATTTGGGATATTTCTTATAAGAAAACCATCCTCCTTCTTTTGGAATTAATATTTTCTTTCTATCACTAATTCTTTTAACAATATTTAGAGCTATGAATATAGCAGAGTTACCTCTATCCGTTATCTTAACATTTTTATGTCCACATAACTTACTCATTCGCAGCTCTAGCTTCTCTTTCATAAGAATTATGTTTTATTATTATTTTATAAATCTATCTTCTAGAATCTAAAACCTTTTTAATTGACATACTTCTAAACTCCCTATGCAATATCCAGCTGTAGTTAAATTAATTTTAGAAAAAGGTGTTGATAATCTCACCATTCCTGATAATATTAAATTTCAAGCTTTAACTGAAGCAGCGTCTGTTTTAGTGAAAGAAAACAAACCCATTGAAGCAGCAAAAGCTTTGGCATTAGCAAATAATCAATCTGATTTAATTAAACTTGGGAATTGGTACAAACAAAGAGCTAGGTTTAGAGAAGCTTCTTATTGTTTTTTACATTCTACTAATGTTGAAGAAATGAAATCTTGTGCTTTCCATTGTTTAGAATTAGGTTATCTAAGTGAGGCAATAAGTATTTTTGAGAAACTAAATGATCAGGCTATGCTTTCTTTCATTGAGAAGAATGCTTAGAAAGCTATATAAAATCTATTCTATTATTTTTTAAGATGAAAACATTTTACATAACTAGTCCAATTTATTATCCTTCCGGAAAACCTCATATTGGTACTGTTTATACTAACATTATTTGTGATATTTATGCTAGGTGGAATAAACTTGATAACAAGGAAGTCCTATTTACAACTGGTACTGATGAACATGCTCAAAAAGTAGAAAAATTAGCTTTAGAAAAAAACATCACTCCCAAAGCTTATCTTGATGAGATTGTACCTCAATTTAAAGAAGCTTTCAAAAATTATAATATCTCTTATGACAAATTTGTTAGAACTACTAATCCTTTTCATAAAAAATTCTGTCAAGAAATAATTCAAAAGATCTATGATAAGGGTGATATTTACAAAGGGAAATATGAAGGTTGGTATTGTGTTGGTTGTGAAACTTATTATCAAGAGAAAGACTTAGTTGAAGGTAAATGTCCTCTTCATAAAAAGAAGGTAGATTGGCTTGAAGAAGAAACTTATTTTTTTAAAATGTCTAAATATCAAAAAAAAGTAGAAAATTATATGGCAAAAAATGCTTATGTTTTTCCTGCTTCAAGACAAAAGTTTTTACTAAATAGATTTAAAGAAGGCATTCACGATTTATCTATTTCAAGATCAAACACTAATTGGGGAATTAAACTTCCTTTTGATAAAAAACATAGGGCATATGTTTGGGCAGATGCAATTTGGAATTATTACTCAACTACTTTAGAACAGAATAGGCATAATTTTTGGCCACCAAATATTCACGTGACTGCTCATGATATTATGTGGCATCATTCAATAATCTGGTTATCTATGTTATTTTCAGCAGGTATTAAACCTCCAAAGAAACTTTTAGTTCATGGTTTTATTTTAGGCGAAGGTGGCCATAAAATGTCAAAATCCATAGGGAATGTAGTTGATCCTTTTGAACTACTTGAGACTTTTCCTGTTGATTCTGTAAGGTATTTTTTAACTAGAGAAATTCCTTTATGTTCTGACGGTGCATTCTCAAAAACTGCATTAAAGGAAAGACACAACAATGAGCTTACTAATGATTTAGGTAACTTACATTCTAGAAGTCTTTCTATGATTGAAAAATATTTTGATGGGAAAGTTCCAAGATCTTCAAAGAATGAATTAATTAAAAAATTCAATTTCAAAAAAATAAAAAATCATATGGATAACTTTGAAACTCACAATGCTCTTTCGGAGATTTGGAAATTCATAAATGCTTCAAATAAATATATCAACGATAAAAAGCCTTGGGAACTTGCAAAGACAAATAAAAAACAATTAGAAGTTGTAATTTACAATTTAGCAGAATCCTTAAGAATTCTTTCAATAGTATTAGAACCTTTTATTCCTAACACTACAAGTAAGATTAGGAAATCTTTAAGCTTAAAGAAGAAAGAAACATTCAAGGATCTTAAATTTGGTTTACTTGGAAATAATAAAGTTAAGAAAGATGGACATTTATTTACAAAAATTGATGAAACAAAGGAGAAAAAAATGGAAAAAGCAGAAGTAATCTCAACTCCAGAAGCTGGACATTACGTCCCATATAAGGATTGGGAAAAAATGAAATTCAGAGTTGGAAAAATAATAAAAGCACAACCTCATCCAAATGCAGACAAACTTTATGTTCTTTTAGTCGATTTAGGTGAAGGTGAAAATGATAGGCAGGTCGTCGCTGGAATTAAAGAACATTATGAATTAAAAGATCTTATTGATAAACCTGTTATAGTCTTTACAAATCTTCAACCTACAAAGATCAGAGGTATTGAAAGCAATGGTATGCTTTTAGCAGCTGGGTTTAAAGATACAGTTTGTTTGTTACAACCTGATAAAAAGATCGAAACTGGTGCTAGGATTAGTTAAGCAAAGATTTATTAATCTCTTTTATTAATTTTTTTTGATGCAATTAAAAATAGGAAATATATCTGCTATTGAATTAGCAAAAACTTACGGAACACCATTATATGTTTATGATAAATCTATTCTTTTAAACAAAATGAAAGAATTAAAGGATTCTTTTCCAAATTCCAAAATTTGTTATGCAATAAAAGCAAATTCTAACTTAGACATATTAAAAATAATTGCTAACGGTGGTTTTGGTGCTGACTGTTCAAATGCAATTGAATTATCTTATGCAAAAAAAGCTGGTTTTAATTTAAAAAATTCTCTTTTCACTGCAGTAAATCCTAAAGATGAAGATTTAAAATTTGCATTAGAATCAGGAGTAACAATTAATTTAGATGATATTTCAATTCTAAAAAGGTTATTAAATTTTGGAACTCCAGAAATTATTTCTTTTAGAATAAATCCTGGTTTTGGAAAAGGTAAATTTCCTGGTATTGTCGTAGGTGGTTCTGGGACCAAATTTGGAATGAATGAAGATCTTGCAAGAGAAGCTTACAAATTAGCAAAACAAAAAGGAATCAAAAGATTTGGTATTCACATGATGACAGGTTCTTGTGTTCTTTACGAAGATTATTTTGAAGAACTAACTTTTGCTATTCAGGAAATTGCAAATAGAATTTCACAATCCTTAGATATTAATTTTGAATTTATTGACATTGGTGGAGGTTTAGGTGTCCCTTATGAACCTCATGAAAAAGCTTTGAACTTAAAATCTATTGGTGAGAGAGTTGAAAAAGCATTTACTTATCCTGCAACTTTATTTTTAGAGCCTGGAAGATTCTTTGTTGCTGAATCTGGAACTCTACTAACTCAAGTTACAACTATAAAAAATAATTTTATAGGTGTTGATGCAGGAATGAGCACTTTACTAAGGCCAGCTTTATACAATGCTTATCATCCTATTGTTTTAGCAAATAATACTGAATCAGAATATATTCAAGAAGCAAACATCGTTGGTCCTATTTGTGAAAACACAGATTGTTTTGCAAAGAATAGGGCTATGCCTTTAGTTAAAGAAAAAGATATTTTAGCAATTCAAGTTGTTGGTGCTTATGGTTTTGTAATGTCTTCTAGATACAATGGTCTTTTGAGACCAGCAGAGATACTTGTTGATAATGAAAAAATTGAAGTGATAAGAGAAAGAGAAAAAATTGATGATGTGATTTAGATGGCAAATTATGTTTTAAAACTTGGTGGAAACCCTGTTGCAGATCCAGAATATTTTGATTCAACTATTGGATTAATAAAACATATTATACACGAAGACTCTGAGGCAAAAATATTTCTTACAACTTCTGCTTTAGCTAGAGGAGAAGATAGAACAACTAAATCTCTTGAAGCAATGTATAGAGATAATTCAAATAATCTTGAACAAATTACAAGTATTCATATTCCTTTAGTAGGGCATTATAATTTAGATTTTAATACTAGGTCTCATTTTGAAAGAGAATTAAAAGGAGCTAGAACTTTAGATGAATTTGAAGCTTCTGGTGAAAGAGTTGCAGGTAATTTAGCTAATAAAATATTAAATTCTTTAGGTTTTTCTTCAGAATATATTGATCCTAGAGAGATTATTTTAACTGATTCAATTTCTAGAAATGCAAAAATTGCTTATGTTAATGAAAAAACACTTTTAGATTCACAAGCTCAAATTGTTGTTGTTCCCGGATATCAGGGTAAAGATCTTTCTTCTGGTAACACTAAAACTTTAGGGAGGAGTGGAACAGATTACACTGGAGCTGCATTAGCTGTAGCAGTTGATGCCAAATTTTATGCAATTTTAAAAGAACTAGAAAGTATTTATACTGCTGATCCAAGATTAGTTTCATCTGCAAGAAGAGTTCCACATTTAAAATATTCTGAAGCTATTGAAGAAGCTATTAGTGGTATGGCTGCTACTCATCCAAGAGCAATAAAGACTTGTGAAGAATCTGATATGCTTCTTTTAGTTGGTTCAGCTTCAGATTTATTACAAAATGCTACTCAAATTACTAGAGAAAGATTTGTACCTTCTATGCCTTTAGTTGGAATTACTTCCAGAGAAAATTATACTGTTTATTCTTTTGAAAAGGAAGATAAGATTTATCCTTATTTAGATTCTTTAGTTGCATTTTCTAGACAAAGAATTTCTGTTGATATGATTAATACAGTTAATGGAGGTATGTCTATCTCTGTAGATTGGAGAAATTTAAAAAGAGAAATAGATTTTTCTAAAACTAAACTTTTATCTCAAGCAGAATCTGCTTTAATTTCTATTGTTGGAAGTTTAGGTGATTCTCATACTTTTGCTTCACACTTAATAGAACAATTAAAAGAAAATCAATTACCTCTCCCTTCACAAGTTTATGGTGCTCCTTCAATTCCTAAAGGTCAAACTTGTTTAGAATTTATTGACCCTGAGATGCATGCCAAATCTGGTTATACTATTGAACTACATAAAGAGTTACTTTGGGAAGCAAAAATAGATCTTAAAGGGATTGCAACAACTGTTGGAAGAATTTTCTTTTTTGTAGATCCTAAATTTAAATATCGGAAAGTTTTAGCAGTAGCTAGGCAATTTGGTGCAAGGATTAACACTTATGATGGGGGATCTTCTCTTCATTCAACAAATGTAACTTTTGCTTTTAATCCTAAACATAGAAAAGAAGTAGTTAATTTTCTTCATAATAGTTTATTTTAAGAATATGGCCCCACTGAGATTTGAACTCAGGATCTCTCGATTATCAGTCGAGTGCTATAGCCAGGCTAAGCCATGGGGCCAATATATAGTTTTTGATTTAATTTTTTCTTTATAAACTTTTCTTAGAATTGTAAAAGCGCCCCGGGCAAGACTCGAACTTGCGACCGCACGGTTAACAGCCGTGTGCTCCACCACTGAGCTACCGAGGCATATGAAATCAAACAAAATTATTCTCCTTATATAACTTTCTATTCTATTTACATATCTCAACCAACTAGGTAAAACTTATAAACTAAAGCCAAATATTATTTTTCTTGAATGTTCCATGGAGGAAGATGATTTATGTCAAATGAAACACTAGAAGAAAGATTTTTAAGATTTTTAAGAGAAAACCACAGCCTTAGTAATAGTGCTGCAAATAACGTATTAAGTCAAGTTAAAGTGCCTTTAAAGGGCGAAGATGGATTTGCTAATTTTTATGAAATGGCTAAACTTCAAGTAAGTTTAGATGGGGCATTAGATAATGTCGTTAATAATATTTTTGAAGAAGGCCCAACATCTGATTATTTAATTGATTTTTTTAAATTTTCATCTAATGATTTTGAAGAAGAAACTCCTACTGACAGTGGTTTAGAAACAAAAGTTAATGGTTCTGCTAGGCTTTCTTTAGCTGGTGAAAGTCAAGCTGGATATGAGAGACCTCCAGTTGCTGTTACAGTCGAAGACACTTCGGAACCTACAAATCTAATTTCTGGGATGTTTGAACCTCCTGCTGATAGTATAGATCACAAAGCTTTGTTAGCTGGTGGAGAAGATTCAGAATTACCAATTACACAAACAAGAGATTTTGCAATGGGTGATGAACCAATTGAACACAGAAAATCTACAAGATGGCCTTATGGTGTTGCATTATTAGGTGCTGCAGCTTTAGCTTTATTTGCTGGTAGAGAACAATTAGGTGATTTAGGAAGTTCAACTTTTGATTATCTTATTGGAAAACCTTTTGCAGGTTTAATGGCTTCAAGTGCTTTACCTGATCTAGGAGCTCTTGCTTTATTAGATACTGACGAACCTGAACCTGAATTGGATATTAATGATGGAGTTAATTATCCAACTTTAAGTTCAATTGTAGAAGAAGAAATTATTGATACAATTATTCCAGATGTTAAAGAAGATGGTTATATTTCTTTTGATGGAAATGCAATTACTTTTACTCCAACAGAAGGTTCCTCTATTTTTGAATTAGCTGCAATGATAAATCAATTTGCTTATGCAGATAGTCAAAATATGAGTATTGATGTTTACACTTTTGCTTCAATGTCTGAAGAAGGGCTTGATAATTTAAGGTTAGGTTTAAGAGGACAATCTTTTACAAGAGAATCTCTTCTTGCAAATTTAGAATTAACTAAATTAATTATTGAACAAAATCCTGATTTAGTACATAATATTGATTTAACTGCAGAAGGTCTAAGAGATGGAACTAAAAATGTAATTTATACTAATGTTCCATTATCAGTAAATCTAATCCCAGATTCTTATGCTGACGATAATAATACTTTGTTAGTTCAAGGAAGAATAATTGATGATATTGAATCTGTAGCTTATTCAGCAACAGCTAATGTTTCTTTAGAACAATCACTAACTGCTTTCAGAGATTTAGAAGCTTTAGTTCAAGAAAATCCGACTTTGCTTGCAAAGAGGAATTTAGATGCTAACGATGCAAGAACCAATTTAGCTCAAGAAGTTGCTAGACAATATAATTCAAATGATGGTTTAGACAATGTTGATGTAAGTCAGTGGGCATATGATAAAAGAATTTCTTTAGCTCTTGAATGGTACAAAACTTGTGCAAATCCTGGAGACAGAGAAACTTATATGACTGTTGATGAAATTGTTAAGAGTGCAAATTTAAATTTAGCTGATGAAGAAAAAGCTATTACTGCAAAGGACATTAGAAACTCAACTGACTTTAGAAGATCTGGTTTAGGTACTTTAGCTGCTCTTAATGGGCAAAGAAGTTCTGCAAGACAAGAAAGAAAAACAAAAGTTTACAATACTTTTGTAGAACAAGGTTTAACTGATTTAGGATCTGAAGAGGCAAAACAATTTGTTGGAGAACAAGCTGAAGAATTAGGTTACACTGAAAGAACTGTAAAACAATATATCAAAGAAGCTTCTCAAGAAGTTCCTGAGCCAAGATTAACTTATGATGATGTTGTTCTTGGTGGAGGAAACAGAACTTTCTTATATTGTGGAGACAAACCTGAAGAAGACTCAATTGAAGAAATTGTAATTGAACCTGATAAAAGTGTTATGGAAGATTCTTTGGAAGAAATAACTTCTGTTGATAGAGATCAAATTATTGAAGATGTTGCAAAAGTTCTTGGTAATTCTCAAGATGTTCCTGAACCAAGCTTAACTTATGATGATGTTGTTCTTGGTGGTGGAAATAGAACTTTCTTATATGCTGGTGACAAACCTGTAGAAGTTTCTGAAGAAGAACCTCTTAGAGTCGATATAGGTAACACTGTTGAAAAAATCATCTTAAATGATTTAGCTATAACTTACGATCCCTTAGTTAATGACACACCTTTAGAAGATTTTTCTTATCCTGATTTATCTAAATCTTTAATGGATTATAAATCACTTGCTACAACTTGTTTAGATGACGCTTGTGTTGATATAGATGATTTTGAAATTAACTTAGTTGGTGGTCCTGAAGGTATTAGACAATTAATTGCTGTTAATATTGCAAAAAGTTTAACTGAGAAAAAAGGAACAGGAATTAATCTTGATTCAGGTGTTTACGATTCTTTTGAATGGACTTATGATACAAGAATGAATCTTGCTGTCGACTTGGTAACTCATGCAAATGGTTATAATGGTGGTTCTTCAACTGTAGGCGAATTTGACGAATCTTCTTATTTAGAAATTAATGAGATTGTTAATTTTGTAAACGATTTGAGAGAAGATAGACGAGAAAAACCAATTACTAAAAAAGATTTAAATCAATATTTAGAATCTCAAAATATTTCAAGATCTGATTTAGATCTATCTTATTTAATGTAATTAAGGTAACCAAGTTTTTTTATTTTTTAATTTCTTTGGTAAATATTCTTCAATAACATAATTTAATCCCCATTGTGCAAAAGCTTGTTGCTCAACCCTTACTTTCATTTTATGCATTTTCTCTAAAGCTTTTTGCCATTCTTTGTGATGTTTTACAAATGGATCATTTTTAATTCCATCTTTTATTCTTTTAATATCTACATCCTTTAATTTATGGGTTGGTAATTTAAAATCTTCAATATCTTTTGGTGTTACTCCAATAAACTGTGCTTGTGGTACACAAAAATATTTGTTAATGTGTGCTGCATTTCCTGAACCAACTTTCAAAGTTCTATAAATATTCAAATATCCATATGGGTCACCATCAGTAAAAGCATAAACTTCTAAATTTTGATCATCTGCTAATCTTCTAATAAACCTTCTACAAGCTCTTGTTGGAACTCCTCCCATAGAAACTAAAATACAATTAGCTTTTTTCCAATAATTATGTTTAACTAACCTTTGAAACATACCGGCAGTTTCAATTGCTAAAATAAATTTTGCACTTGTTTCAAATTTCAAATGTTCAACTGATGAGGGTACTGAATAAGCTCCAGAACCAAATCTTGTACAATCTATTCTAATATCTTCTCCAGTTTCTGAATCTTTATCGACAACAATTAATTTTCCTGCAACATCTCCACCTTTTTCTTCAGGAATAAAACCTAATTGTTCTCTATTAACCATAAACATAGCTTCAACATCATCCATTACTGTGTCGGATTCAGGTTGTTCATTAAATTTAGCATCTCCCCAGTTTTTAGAAACATAATACATCTCTCTCTTTGTTGCAATATCTTCTTTCTCAATAATTTCTTTAGAGAAAGCCATCATTCTTAGAGACTGTGCAAAAGATTTTACAGTATTTACTGTCAAAGTTCTTGTTTTCATATTTCCTTTTAATTCAAAGAAACCTTTTTTGATATCATAATTCACATTATTTAATGATCTAATTGGAAAATCAACTTCTGGTTTTTTACCATTATGGATAGCATCATAAACTTTTTGAGCAGAATCTTTTATTCTGGTTATTACATTAACTTCATCTTTTTTCATTTTCTAGTTTTCTCCAATATTTCTTTTAATAATTCCAGCATAGCTTTTTCTTCTTTCTCATCTAATCCTAAAATATCTTTTACTCCAATTCCTAAGTGTGGTAAATATTTTTCAATATAAGATTTTTTCTTTCCTTCTTCAGCAACTTTCTTTTTCTTTCTAACATATGTTGCTAATTTTCTTCCAGCTTCTTGTAGAGCTAATTTTACTTCTTTTATAATTTCTGGATATGAAGCAATTGCTTCTTTACTTTCAGATGTGAATGGTACCCAAACTGAAGCCATATGTACCATAATAATTAGTGGTCCTGATGGTAATGCTCCTCTTGATTGTTGTATTGCATAATTTCTCCATGCTGTTTGTACAACTGACTTTGTTACTGCACATGCTCCTGCTTGATGTTGAAGTGGAACTCTATTTGCATATCTAATTACTTTTGCTAATCCATCTGAACTAATATTTCCACCATAACCAACTGCTACTTCAATTTGGAATGGGTTCCCTCTATAAACAGAAGGAGGTCTTGTAACAGCTGCATAAAACTCAGCATCAATTTCTTTTTTCAATCCTTTAAGCATTTGATCTTCACCAATAGGTGAGATGCAATCTGTTGGAGGATTCATAATTTTACTTTCTTGAATAACTTTGTAAAGATTATCTGCTTCTTGTCTTGCAATTCTACTTGGTCTTGCTTTTTCATATAATCCAGCTTTTCCACAAATATCTTTTGCTAACTTTGAACTAACTCTTGAAAAATCATGTGTTAAGAAACCTTGTAATGTTTTTTGATTTGTATCCTTCAACATTTTAATTAACATACCAAGTTCAATTCCTTTTGGATGAGGTTTGATTTCTTTAGCTTCTTTTGGTAAAATATTTGAACCTCTAGGATATTCAACAGCTTCTTGTCCTGGAGCTCTATAAATTATAGTAGTATGTGGATTAGAAATTGCAGTAAATTGTAAAAATTCATCAACACTTAATTTTCCTTTATGATATTTCCCTTCTAATTCTAATTGTAACTTAGTTCCGTGGTCTTTTCCTTCCCACTCTCTTTCTTCTTCTTTAATTATCTCTGGTTCATTTGTTCTTGTATTCAAATGTAATTCATAATAATGAGCTTTTGCTGTTGGTCCAATTTTAGAAATAATCCTAATTGGTTTTCCTGTTGTTAACTGTCCGTACAATGCAGCAGCAGAAATTCCAATACCTTGTTGACCTCTAGACATTTTCAATCTATGAAATTTGCTTCCATACAATAGTTTTGCAAAAATCTTTGGGATTTGGTTTTTTACAATTCCGGGTCCATTATCTTCAACAGTAATTTTGAATCTTTCATCTGTTGTTGGATCAATAAAAACTTTAATTTCGGGAAGAATTTTCATTTCTTCACAAGCATCTAAACTATTATCTACTGCTTCTTTAACTGTAGTTAACAAAGCTTTTCTCGGATTATCAAAACCTAATAAATGTCTATTTTTTGTAAAGAATTCTGAGATTGAAATTGCTCTTTGTTTATCTGACATGTGTTCTGCAACACTTTTCTTTTCTTTTCCACCTGTTAATGTCGTCTGAGCCATCTAAAAGTAAATCAAAATAAGTTTCTTAATAAACCTTTTGGTAATTTTATAAAATTTCTAAGCTAATCAAATGTTCTTTTACTTTTTCTATTGGTAAACCAACAATATTGTTGTATGATCCATTATATTTTAAAATAAATTCTTTTGCTAAACCTTGGATTCCATAAGCTCCTGCTTTATCCATTGGTTCTCCAGTTTTTATGTATTCTTCAATTTTTTCATCACTTAATTCTTTGAAGATTATTTCTGTTTTTTCAAAATCTATGATCTCTTTATTATTTTCTGTATCAATTATTGTAAATCCAGTATAAACATGATGTGAATTATTTGATAGTGCTTTTAGAGTTTCTTTTGCTTCTTCTTTACTTTTAGGTTTTCCAATTACTTTTCCATTTAGTACTACTATTGTATCTGCACCAAGAATTATTCCTTTTTCTCTTTGTGCAACTTCGTCAGCTTTTCCTTTAGATAAGAATTTAACTAGTTCTGAAGGTTTCATATCTAGAGTCATATCTTCTTCATAGTTACTAGTAATTACTTCAAAATTTTCTAATACACTTTTCAGTAAATCAAATCTCCTAGGACTTCCTGATGCTAGTATTACTCTTCTCATATTCATTTTTCCTTTACTTTTTCTTTTTAAATCTTTTGATTACAATTATTACTTAAATCTTTGTTGAAGATTCTTCTACAACAAAAGCTTAAATATATAAACTTAGAAATTTTGTATATTGATATGGACATATTTAGCGACACAATCTTTAGGGATTTAGAAAAACTAAACTTCAGTATCAATGAATCTAAAGTATACTTAACTTTAATTCGGCTTGGTCCTTCTTTAGCTGGAATTATTGCAAAGGAAGCAAGATTAGATCGTTCAAGTACTTACAATGCATTAGAAACTTTAACAAAAAGAGGAATAGTAACAACCATTCATGAGAACAAAAGAAATATTTTTGTACCTGAAGATCCTAAAAAAATAATTGATTATTATCAAGAGAAAGAGGAAATTGCAAAAAAAATAATTCCTAAGTTAAGAGAAAATTTCTCAACAAAGAAAAAAAGTTCTGTAAAATTATTCCAAGGTTACAAAGGGATTAAAACAATCCTTCAAGATATTTTAGATTCTTGCGACAATAAAAATCCTTTTTATGTAATGGGTTCTGAAGGATACTTTAGTGAAAAGATGCCTTATTTCGCTCCAGTTTTCAAGAAAAGGAAAGAGATGAAAAAAATTAAATCCAAGGTTTTGGTTAGAAAAAAAAGAGAAAATAAATCTAACTGGAAACTGTCTGAATATAGAACTACTCCTTCCGAGGTAATTTCTGAAGCAACAGTAAATATTTATGGTGATAAAATAGCAATATTAATTTGGGATGACAACCCTAAAGCAATCTTAATTGAAAATAAAAGTGTTGCAAAAACTTTTGAGAATTATTTTAATTTCATGTGGAAAAATTCTAAAGATTAACTTTTATATCTTCCTCGTTTCTCAACTTTCTCTAATCTAGTCATAACTTCAGAAAATTCTTTACTTTCTTTTTTATAGCCTTCAAGAATATACTTAAAACATTCTTCTGCATGTTTGTAATGTTTACTTCCTAAAGCTTTCTTAATCAAATGCAAATCTACAGCTTTATCTTCTACTTTTGTAGAAACAAAACCTAAACCAAAATCAATAAAATAAACTTTATCTTTAACAATAATATTTGAAGTAGTTAGATCTCCATGAATAATATGTGCATTATGTAATTTTGCAATTTTCTTTCCAACTCTTTTAAAAATATCTTTTCTATCAACAGAATCTACAACATCTCGAAGTTTTTCACCTTCAATAAATTCCATTTTTATTTTCATTTCTTTATCACAAGAATCAATAACTTTTGGTACAGGGATTAGATCAGCAGCTTTTTTCAATAGTTTAGCTTCTCGTCTAGTATTTCCTCTTCGAATAGCCTTATCTATATCTTCATGTCTATAGACTTTCTTTATTCTTTCCTTAATTACAGTGCCATCTTTGAAATAAATTTTAGCTTCAGCACCCTCTTGAATCAACTTCATAGTATAAGTAAAAATTAACTATTACTTTATAAATACTATCTTTAAACTCTATTTTATGTTAAACACATTGCACCAACTAGATTATACTTTTTTGTATTCTCATTTTTCTATATTTGATAAAATTGATATTAAACAGAAATTAGTTTTAGGTTTACTTGATCAGGATGTTTCTATTTATTTAGAAGATACTGAGGCAGAATCCATTCTTGGAACTGGAAAATTTACTCATGATAAATTAGAAGAAGGAGATGAAACAATCGTTTTAATGAAAGATTCATTTGTTTCTGCTTTTGGAATTTATTCTTCTCCTTTTAGAGTTGGAAAAGTTTCTCTTTTACCTATCAAAGATATTTATGTCTCTCCCGGTGTTTCTAGAAATTCTTCTATAGATTCTTTATTAAATTCATTTGAACTTAGGGCTAGTGGAAGAGCTCAAGCATTATTATTATATCTTCCAAAAGAAGCTAAGTTACAAAGATTAAAAACTTACTTAACAGAAAACCAACATTTTACAAAATTAACTAATCCTTCAAATAAATTAAGAAGAGATAATTTTTGGCCATTAATTACTCCTGTAGAACATCAAGTTCATCCTACATTAAAAAGAATTATAACATCAAGAGAACAACAATCAATTTACTAAAAACCCATCCCTTTTGGCATTTTACCTTTAAACTTTTTCATTAACTTCTGAGGGTCTTCACTACCTTTCATCATCTTCATCATTTTTTTACTTTGTTTATATTGTTTCAACAACTGTCTAACTTCAGAAACTTCTACACCTGCACCTTCTGCAATTCTATCAATTCTATTTCTATTTAACAAACTAGGATCTTCTAATTCTTCTTTGGTACAAGACTGCATAATTATTTTCCATTTCTTTAATTTATCTTCTTGACCTTCTAACATACCTTTAGGGATTTTTGCTCCACCTAAACCTGGGATCATATCAACTATTTTTGAAAGTGAACCCATCTTTCCCATTGCTTCCATTTGTTCATAAAGATCTAAGAAATTAAAATCTCCTTTCAATAACTTTTTTCCTAAGTCCTCAACTTTATCTTGATCTAATGCATATTGTGCTTTTTCTAATAGAGCTTCAATATCTCCCATACCTAATAGTCTTCCAACAAAACCTTTTGGATTAAACACTTCAAGGTCATCAGGTTTTTCACCAACACCAATAAATTTAATTGCTGCATTAGTAGCAGAGCAAGCACTTATTGCACCTCCTCCTTTAGCAGTACCATCTAATTTTGTAACAATAACTCCAGTAACTCCACATGATTCATGAAAACTTTCAGCTTGTTTCAAAGCAGTTTGACCAATGTCTGCAGATAGAACTAACAACTTTTCTTGTGGTTTAATATAATCATTTAATTCTTTAATCTCTTTTACTAAATCATCTGACAATGCATCTCTTCCAGCAGTATCAACTAAAACCAAATCAAATTTATTTAATTCTTTTTCAAATTTTTTATAAATTTTCAAAGCATCTTTTTCTTTTTCATCAATATAACAAGTTAATTTTAATTTATCTGATAATTGTTTTAGCTGTAATGGTGCTGCAGGTCTATGTACATCTAATCCCATTGTTGCAACTTTGAATCCTCTTTGCATATAGTACTTTGCAAGTTTAGAAATGGATGTAGTTTTACCTGAACCAAACAAACCAACCATCATTATTTTGAAAGGCTTCTGACTTTTATCAATTTTAATTTCATTCTTTTCTCCACCTAGAAATTTAACTAATTCTTCATATACAATTTTTACTAAATATTCTCTTTGGCTTACACCACCTGGAGGTTTATCTTCTAAGGCCCTTTTCTTAATGTTCTTAGACAATTCAAACACTAGCTTAACATTTACATCAGCTTGTAGTAGAGCTCTTTGTATATCCTTTACAAGCTCGTTCACGACTTTCTCGTCTACAAACATAGATTTAGCTATCTTAGATAGCGTATCCTTCAGTGAACTTCCTAATTTGTCTAAAACCATAGAAAAAACAGTAGATTATCAGTATTTAAAGCTTTTTATAAAAAAATAAAAAAATTAAAAGTTAAATTTCATTGCTAAATCAGTTATAACAGGAATCTTCTTCTCTTCACCTGAAAGAGCTCCAATCCACGCTACTACCCACGCAACTAATAGTAGTAAATTACCTACAAGTCCAAATATCCATCCTATTAACGGAATAACTCCTAGAACTGCAAATACTACCCATCCAATGAACAATACTAAACCATGTTTTGCATAGTACATTGCATATTTATCATTCTTTTTGGTTAAATAAACAATCAAAAAACCAATTAGAGTTAAAAAAACTCCTAAGAAAGCCCATACTTTACTATCATCATTTTTTTTCTTTTTTGCCATAAGTTTACCTCTTATTTTATTCTGATATAGTTTAATGGCTTTATAAGTTTTTTTATAATCCTAGATTCTTAATTATTTTCTGAGGATCAAATTCTTCTAACTTTCCATACTCTTGTCCAACACCTAAATAGAAGATTGGTTTTCTTGTAACATAAGAAACAGAAATTGCAGTTCCACCTTTTTCATCAATGTCTGCTTTACTTAATATTGCTCCATCAATTTTAACTGCTTTATTAAATTCTTGAATTTGTTCAATACAATCATTTCCTGCAATCATTTCTCCAACATAAATTTTCAAATCTGGATTAACAACTCTAATTATTTTTTTCATTTCATCTCTAAGATTAATATTAGAATGTTGTCTTCCAGCTGTATCAATTAAAACTACATCTAAATCTTTTTGTTTTGCATATTTAACTGCATCAAAACCAACTGCTGCAGGATCACTTCCATAATCATGTTTAATAACCTTTATTCCTAAATTTTTTCCATGTTCTTCTAACTGTTGAATGGATGCTGCTCTAAAAGTGTCAGCTGCTGCAAGTACAATACTAAATCCTTTTTCTTTCAAAAGGTGTGCAAACTTTGCAATAGAGGTTGTTTTCCCAGAACCATTAACTCCAATAAAAACAATCACATAAGGTTTTTTACTTTTAATTTTTTCAATAACATCAACTTTCTCAACATCAAGAACTTCTTCAATACTTTTCTTTAAACTAGTAGTTATTTTCTTTTCAACATCTCCTCTTTTTATTGGCACATCTACTAAATCCTTTGCTAAATCTTGTTTAATCTTTTCAATAACTTCAAACGCAACATTATTTTCCAATAACTCTACTTCTAAATCCCAGAATAATTCTTCAAATTGTCTTTGTGATATTTTCTTTGTAACAACTTTTTCTCTAATTGATGATAAGAATCCTTTTTTTACTTCTTTCTTTTTTTCTTCTACTTCTTGTTTTTTTAATTCTTCTTTTACAGTTTCAACAACTGGGGCAATATCTTCTCTTAATTTTTCTTTTATTTCTACTTTATCTTTTACTACTTCTTTCTTTTTTTCAACTTTCTTTATTTTCTTAACTTTAGGAACTTCTTCTACTGTTTCTCCTTCTTTTTCAAACTTATCCGAAATATTAGAAACTGCTTTCTTTACTTTATCTTTTAGGAATTTAAACATACTCAAAAAAATATTAACTTTCTTTATAAAATTAACTAGATTCAATAAATGAGCTACTTAAGATCTCTTCGCCCATATTTCTTTCTACAAGGCTCACAATACTCTTTGTTACAAAAGCTGATTTTGTACTACTCTCTCCCATATATAGTTCAAATTCTTTTGCTGTTGAACTATCTACATCTTCTATATCTTCTAACTCACTTGATTGACTAACATAAATTCCAGCTGCTGCATAATATACCTTTTTTCCAGTTCTATAACTTAATTCATATTTTTCTTCTATTTCTTCTATAATTTCTTTTGGAAAATCTACACTCATTTCTTTTATTTCTATATCACTCTCATAAAAACTACTCTCTACAAAATCTTTCACTCCACTCTCATCAAATATTCTCCAATCTTCTTCTGAATAATATAATATCCCTACTTTTGAAATTTCTCTATTTTCTTCTAAATTCAATAAATAAACTTTATTTTTATCTATACTATAACTCTCTCTATTTTGAAGACTAACACTTACCATTTCTTCTTCAACATCCTCATAACCTTGAATTTTTATTAAACTTGCAACTAAGTCAAAACCTTTTGTATCTCCACAAGAAGCTCTTGTCGTTGATCTAAAATTTAAAAAATCAGTCTTACAATTCGTATAATCTTCATCTCCTTTGTAAGCCATATCTCTTGGTGGACCTCCTTCATAAATAAATTTCTTTTCTCCATTAATATAATTAAAAGAACCTTCTTTATGATAAATTTTCATTAGGTCTGTATTTTGATGTTTTACAGCAGTTAATTCTCCTCCACTCATTTCAAATATTAATCTTCCATAATCATTTCCTTCACTAATATATCTTGATTGATCTAACATTTCAAAATCAAAATCCTCACTAACCCATCCACCATTTCCTGTTCCTAAGGTAAACTTAAATCCTTCTCCATTAGCATTAAAATAATCATTATACAAACTCAAATAATTTCCTTCTTCTTTTGGGGTTTGTCCTTCTAAATTGATTGTAACTTTCTCAGATTTCCTTGCATTAATATAAACACCATCAACCATTCCTATTTCATCTTCTGGAATTACTAAATATCCATCTTCTAATTGAACAGCTCCACCAATAATATGTTCTTCACCATTTAATATTATTTTTGTTGAACTTCCTTTTCCAGTTGATAAAATACTCAAAGTTGAACCAAATATTTTAATTTCTGGTTTCCCTACAATCTCAAAAACACACGAAGCACAACCTATTCCATATGGACTTATAATCAATTCTTTTACACTTGTATAGACTCCTTCTATATAGACATAATTATTTAAACTAATTTCTTGGTCACTAATTTTTATTCCTGGGTTTAATATATCTGAAATTACTTTTTCTTCTGATTCTTTATTTAATGGTGTTTGATAAAAAATATCTTCATTAATAGCAGTTGTGCTATATCCTGCAGACCATTCTCCATTAACCATATTTCTTCCATTTTCAATATATAATGGGTCCCAACAAGGATCTTCTTCTTCTCCTTTAATTTCATCTTTATATTTATCACAAAAACTAATTTTTCCTTCAAAAGATTCTACATTTAATTCTCCTACTTTTCCTTTTCCAGAAATATTTATAGGATAATGGTTATTACCTTTATCTTCTGTTACCATCACCATTTCAACGTCTTCAAATCTAAATTCTTCTCTGCAATCTAACGGGGAAAAAATATACCCTCCTTGATAAGTCTCTTCTTCTTCATTATATACACTATCGTAAATAATAATACAATCTTCTTCTGCAGTATCAGAAATAACACTAGGCACTAACAAAATCAAAATTACTAATCCAATAATCATAATTTTTTTCATTCTTCTTCGAACCAATTATATTTAACCATAAAATAATAGGAATAATCTACATCATTTATCACATACATCACTTCATTGAAGTCTATATTTACTTCAATTTCCATTTCTTCTTCTTCAAACAATTCCATTAATTTAGTCATAGGTATCTCATCAACATATTCAACAGTATATTCTAAAACTTTATTTTTCAATTCAAGCATTTTGGGAATTTGGTATTCAGCTTCATAATAATAATCTTCAAAATCATAACTTCCATTAGTAATTTTCACTTCTGTTGGTAAAATCATCTCAACTTCAATTGAAGTATCAAATATACTTATTTTAGTTTCTAAATCCTCTTCATCTATAAAGAAATATTTTTCATAAGCTTCTATTTCTGTAACACAGGGAACAAAATCTCTTTCAAGATATTTATTCAATTCTCCTGCAAAAGTTTCAACATTCATTCCATTATCTTCTTCACCATCATTATAGAAATAAGGGATTTTATATAATTCTAAATCAAAGTATGGCTCTGGAACATCATAATATCCTCCCTGCATTCCTAAATCTACAATACTTGTTTCTACAATTTCTTCTAAGCAAGAATCAATTTCATCATAGTATTCTTGAGCTTCTGGTGCAACTGATATTTCTCCAGAAAGGCTAGCTCCAGAACTTGAAGTATTGTTAATATAATAATAACTAATCCCTATTATTAAAATAATAAATATTCCTAAAATTATAAATAAAGTAAATTGTCCTCTTTTCACATTTATATTATAGAATTATTTATTTATTAAATTATCCAACACAACTGTAGCATAACTTCCTTTTGGTAGAAAAAAACTAACAACTTCCTTTTTCTTCCCTTCATTTAGCTCATCATCTCCAAAAGAAAGAACTTTAAAATTTTTCACTTTCATAACTCTTTCTCTCTCACTACCTTCAGCACAAAGCTCTGGCATCTCTCTCATAATAAATTGCATTTTTCCAACACCTTCTTTTTCAAGAATCTCATCATAATCATCTTCTTCTGTTAAAAAACCTACAATAGGTAAAATTCTATAGCTGCTAACTTTTGCTAATTTATTCCACAAATAACTTTGATATGCATTAATATAAAATCTTAATTTTTCTTTACCATATTTTCTCATTGCTCCGATATAATCATTCTTTTCAACTTCCAATTTTAATTCTTCACAAACTTCTTTAAACTTTTTTTGTACAATTAACTTTCCAATTTTATCATTTCTTTCACTAAATCTTTGTTTTCCAAATAAATTAAGAACTTCTTCTGGTAATTCTAATTTTTCTTCTATATCTCTAATTGTAATAATAAACTCATTTCCTATCAACTTCCCCATATAGATTCTTTTCTTCCCACTACCTTTATACTCGAATTCTACATCTTTAATTTCAAAATTAATTTTTTTCTCTACAGAAATATATTGTGAAGTAATTGCATTTCTATCTTTCAAACCTGCAAAACCAACATCTCTAACTTTCAACCTTTTTTTAATCTCTTTAATTAAATCTAAAGTATTCCAATTTTTCTTTGTCATATAATAATAATGGTACTTTCCATTTTCTGAAAGTTCTAAGTCAATAATCTCCTTTACTACAAAATCTTTTTCTATTTGTTTTATCTTCATACTCTCACTTTATACTCAAAACAGTCATCCCACGGATTCTCTAATTTCATCATCTCTTTTAAGCTTAACCTTTCGAAATGTCTCCTAAAAGGTCTCATAGAATTCCCATGTGCAGAAATAGCTACATTTACTCTATTTTCTTTTACAAATTTAATTAAGTCTTTTACGAAGGGTTTTACTCTTTTTTCAACATCTCTAATACTCTCTCCACCAGGCGGTGCAACATCATAACTTCTTCTAACAATTTTCAATTCTGCTTCTCCTACCTTTTTTACAAACTCTTCCTTCTCTTTTCCTTGTAAATGATCAACTTTATGCCAATGTAATAATGTCTTATAATCTTCTTCACCTGTCACATCAACAAACCACTTATGACTTTTCCCTTGAAGATCTCCGTAGCTTCTTTCTAGCATTCTATCATCTTCAATAACACCAATACATTCAGGATGATATTTCAAAACATACCTCAAAGTATCTTTAGATCTTGACAGATGTGTTTGAAAAGCGATATCAATTCTCTTATCTTTCAATTTTCTAGCAATTTTCCTTGCATCTTTAATCCCTTGTTTAGTCAATTTAGAATCTTTCCACCCACAAAATATTTTCTTTGCATTATAATGTGTTTGACCATGCCTAAATAGATATATTTTACAAAACATATGCTATAACAAATAAATAATCTTTTTAAAATTAACCCTAATCACAGAAATCAATTTAAAGCTAAATCTTATATCAAAAATAATGCCAGACATAATCATCACTTACGAAAACTTGTACGAGATTCTTCGTAGAGAAAAATATCGAACTGAATTGCAAAAAGTTGATGATACTTTTTTCAGGGATGTTGTTAAATATCTTCAAGAAAAGACTGCTATACTCTCTTCTCAATCTCAAAAGGACAGTATTTTTGCTTCTACTGAGCTTGTAAAAACTCAAAATCAGATTCGAAACATTCAAAAAATCCTTAAAGAGCTTTATGAAAAGCGAGAAAACAAGATCATTCAATCAGCTTTATTCTCTTCAAGAGCTCAAAATCCACAGGATACTTCCGCTATGCTTCCTCAAGAATTAGCCTTCTATAGGAATCTTAAAGACAACTTAGACAAGTATAGACAGGGCATATTATACCAAATTTTGCAAAATCAGCTTCCAAACCTCGAAATTCCTGTAATAGAGGCTGAACAGAAAGATTTAAAAACAGAGGATAAAACCAATACCATTAATGTCTTTATACTTGAGGATGTACCTGAGTTTGTGGGTCCAGACCTAGAAGTTTACGGACCTTACAAAAAAGATGAGAGTGTTGTTGTCGAAGAAAACATAGCAAAACTCTTAATTCAAACAAACCAAGCGAAAAATGAAAATCCCTAAGAAACAAAAAACTTATTGTCCAAAGTGTAAAAAGCATACAGAGATGACTGTTGCTGAGGCAAAAAGAAGAACTAGAAGTACTGCTCATCCAATGTCAAGAGGAGCTAACTCTAGAATGAGGAAGAGGGGTCTTAGAAGAGGTTTCGGAAATCAAAACAAATATTCAAAGCCACCTGGTGGAGGAAAGAGAGTAGGAGCTAAATCATCCAAAAAAATAGATTTAAGATTAAAGTGTGCTGTTTGTAAAAAAATGGTAGTTCACACAAATCCAAGAGCAAAAAAAGTGGAGTTCGTATAAAATGATTCAACAACCAAAAGGAAAATTTGTAAAAGTAAGATGCAAGTGTAAGAATGAACAAGTTATTTTTGACAAAGCTGCAAGCAGTGTAAAATGTTTAGTTTGTGGTGAAGTTTTAGCAGAATCTAAAGGTGGAAAAGCAAAAATTATTGCTAGACAACTTGAAGAGTTAAAGTAAATCTTTTTAAACTACTAATTTTTCCTTATTCTTATGTTTTACAAGAAAAAAGGTTTACCTGATGAACGTGATGTAATTATCTGTACAGTTAAGAAAATCCTATATCATTCTATTTTTGTAACTCTCGACGAATATGATAATCAAGAGGGTATGATTCACATTTCTGAAATTGCTCCAGGAAGAATTAGAAACATTAGAGATTATGTTAAAGAAGGTAAAAAACTAGTTTGTATTGTTTTAAAAATTAATCAAGAAAAAAAGCAAGTTGACTTATCTTTAAGGAGAGTACCTCAAAATCTTAGAATCAAGAAAAATGAAGAATTTAAACAAGAGATCAAATCTGAAAAACTTCTAGAATACATTGGAAAACAAATAAAAACTGATTTAGAAGGAATGTACAAAAAAGTTGGATTTAAGCTTGTTGAACATTTTGGTTTACTTGGTATTGCATTTAATGAAATTGCTGCAAATGGTGAAGAAGCTATAATCGAATTAAAACTTCCTGCAAAGGAATCAAAAATATTAATAGAAATTGTTCAAAGTAAAATTAAACCTCCTGAAGTAACTGTTCATTGTAAATTAGTTTTACAAAGTACTTCTGAAGAAGGTGTTGAAGATATTAAAAATGCTTTAATTGCTGGAGAAAAGTTTGCTAAAAAGAAAGATTACAAAATTAGTTTAGTTTACATCTCTGCTCCTAAGTACAGACTTGAGATTTACTCACACGATTACAAAGTTGCTGAAGAAATTTTAGATGAAGTAGCAGATGTAATAGTAAAAGAATTGGAGAAAAAGAAAGGTCATACTGAGATCTTAAGAAAAAAATGACTTTACATATTTTATTCTGCAAAAACTGTAATAAATATACAATGAAAGAAAAATGTTCTTGTGGTGAAAAGGCTTTAACTACAAAACCTGCTAAATTCTCTTTAGACGACAAATGGGGCAAATACAGAAGACTTTCAAAAAAAGAACAAAAAGCTTTATAAATTACTCTTTATTTTTCTAACCTATGAAATTCCAAATAAAACAGTTAACAAAAAAGAAATTTACAAACCCGATTTTAATAGAAGGCTTACCAGGTATTGGTAATGTTGGAAAAATTGCTGTAGATTTTTTAGTAGAAAATTTAAAAGCAAAAAAAGTTATGGAAATTCATTCAAATCATTTTCCTCATTCAGTTTTTATTAATGAAAGAAATTTAATTGATTTACCTGTTATTTATATTTATCATCAAGTAATCAACAAACAAGATTTTCTTTTTATTGTTGGAGATGTTCAACCTATTGATGAATCCGCATGTTACGATTTTTGTGATGCTATTTTAGACATTATAGAAAAATATGGTGGGTCTGAGGTAGTTACTCTTGGTGGAATAGGTTTACAAAAGATTCCTAAAAAGCCTAAAGTTTACATAACTGGTACTGATAAAAAATATATCAAAACTTTTCCTCACACTGACAATAAAATTTATGGTGTTGTAGGTCCAATCATTGGTGTAACTGGAGTATTATTAGGCAGAGCACAGTTAAGAAAAATGAGTGGTGTAGCTTTACTTGCACAGACTTTTGCACATCCTGCATATTTAGGGATAAAGGGAGCTAAAGAAACTTTAAAGGTTCTTAATTCTAAATTCAAAATGAAAATTGATTTGAAAAAATTATCAAGTGAAATTGATGAAATTGAAAATGAAATTTTAACAAGAGCTAAAGCAGTTACTGAGGCAGGTACAACTTCAACAAAACCTGTAGAGCCAAACTATTTTGGATAAAATGAAAAAAATTAATTTCAAAAACTCTAAGGGTCTAAATCTAGTTGGCGTTCTTCAAGAACCTAAAGAAAAGACAGATTCTATTGTTATTATGGTTCATGGTTTCACATCAAACAAAGATCGTCCAAGGTTTCTTAAACTTGCAGAGGAATTAAACAATAATAATTTTTCTACTTTTAGATTTGATTCAACTGGCTCTGGTGAGAGCGATGAAGGTCTTATTACTATTGAAGCTTATGTAGATGATTATAAATCGGCATTTAACTATGTTAAAACTTTAGGTTACTCAAATGTTTTTGTAATGGGAGAAAGCATTGCTGGCTTAAATGTAACTTTAGGATATACTGATGAAATTAAAGCAATCGTATTCTGGTGTCCAGTTACTGCAAAAAGTACACCTTATTTTAATAATGAGAAAGTAAAAAAAGAGATTGAAGAAAAAGGTTTTTATTCTAGATTCAAGGATAATAAATATTTTAAAATTCCTCAGCAATATATAGATGAAAGAGAAAATATTAATCAAGAAGAATTACTCTCAAAAATAAAATGTCCTGTTCTTATTATTCATGGTACTGAAGATAATTCTGTGTCAATAAAACAATCTGAAGATGCTATAAAAATATTAAAAACTTCAAAATTAATTAAAACACCAAGTCGTCACCACAATTTAGATGAATTTTTAGATCAAATGATTCCTTGGACTGTAAATTGGTTTAAACAAAATTAAGAATAATAAACTTTTAAGTTATCAATTTCAAAACTAGTATCAGCTTCTATTGTTACTGTGTTAGCTCCATTGTCTACCATACTAGTGATTTTCTTTTCATAACTTCCATCTTCTGTATTGATTTTAAAATCGTACTCATTGATAAGGATTGTAGCTTCTTTATCTGTTGTATCATCGCCAAAGCTCAACTTCAGATAAACCTCTTTATCCCCAGAAAGAATATCTTCATATAGATCTGACTCAACATCAAAACTATAAGAAGGGTATTCTGTAGATCTTGAACTAACTGAAACTTCTATTTCTTCTATATTATAATCTCCTTCTGTAACTTCAAACTTTAGAGTATTTGTATTTTGTAAATAATCTTCATCCAAACCTAATTCTCTTTCATTCAAATAGTCACAAAAAATCTGATCACTAAAAACTTCTCTATTATTCAAATTGATTGTTAAGATTCCATCTTCATTACTATTACATGTAATAAAATAATTTAATCCAACACTTGAAACATCATCAGCATCATCAACTGAAAATGTTCTTGTAGAGCTTGTATCTGCTACTGTATAATCTAATAGCAACTCAACATCTTGTAATAAATAATAATGGCTAGAGAATAACCAAATACCTGGTGAATCAACATACATTTTCAAAATATTATCACTTTCTTGTAAATAACTTGTTGATAATTCAACAGGTAACTCACTACTTGTTAATTCTCCTTCATAAACAGGATTACCATTTAACTCAATAAACAAATCTCCTTTAGATTCTGTAATTAAAAATAATACCCTTAGTGATTCTAAGTTACTAATATCATCAACATCAAAATAAATGTTTTTATAGTTATTTTGTAAAATATTTCTAGAAACTGTCAAAGATGAAGCTAGATTTTGTGTATTTGATTCTGTTGTAGAGTATAATCTCATAGGTTCTAACTCTGAAACTTTTGAAGAACTCTTACTTGAACTAACATCTCCTACTGCTTCTGATAATAAAGTACCAGCAATATCTTCTGTATCTCCATCATCTGTTCCGAAGTCGTCGTCTAATAATGCTGCTCTATCCTCTGCAGGAAGTAATATTATATAACCAATAACAAAAACTCCAATCAAGAAAATAAAGACTGAAACTTCAACCGCTGACTGACCTCTCTTAGCAAACATACAAGATAAATAACTTTATTAATATATAAACTTTTTCAAAATATCATGAAACTCTTAACTAAGGATTTTAAGAAAGGAAATGTAAAAATTGAAATAAATACATTAGATGACCTCTGGTTTTTGTCACATATTATTGATGAAGGAGATCACCTTAAAGGTAAAACTCTTAGAAAAATTAAACTTGGTGATGAAACTGACAGGAATTTAAAAGTTATAAAAAAATTAGTTACTTTAGAAATTGCTGTTGAAAAATTAGAATTTCATAAATTTTCTAACTCTTTAAGAGTTTCAGGAAAAATAACTGATGGTCCTGATGATGTGCCTAGGGCTTCTTATCACACTTTAGACTTAGAAGAGGGCAAAATTATCACAATAAAAAAAGAACAATGGTTAAATTACCAAATTGAAAAATTAACTGAAGCTTCTCAAGATAAATTAGAAAAAATTCTTATTATTGCTTTTGACAGATCAACTGCAACATATGCTTTACTAACTCAATCTGGTTTCAAAATACTTTCTGATGTTTCTGGTGATGTAAGTAAAAAGGGTTACGAAGAAACTAAAGGCAAAGATTTCTTTTCTGAGGTTGCAAAACAAATCCATGATTATCATGAAAGGCACAAGATACAATATATTATACTTGCAAGTCCAGCATTCTGGAAAGAAGACTTAATGAAAATAATTAAGAAGAACAATCCTGATCTAATAAAAAAAATAACTTTAGCTACTTGTAATTCAACAGGTGGAAATGGTGTTGAAGAAATTTTAAAAAGAGACGAAGTAAAAACTGTATTAAAACAGGACAGAACAACTAAAGAGACAGAATATGTTGAAGAATTGTTCAAAGAAATTTCTAAACAAGCAAAAGCTGCTTATGGTATTAAAGAAGTACAAGAAGCATCAGAAGCACATGCAATAAAATCTTTACTTGTTACTGACGAGCTTATTCACGATTTAAGAGAAAAAGAAAAATTCCATGAACTTGATGCTATAATGAAAGATGTTGACAGATCCAATGGTGAAGTCCATATTATTTCTACAGATCACGAAGCTGGAAAGAAATTACAGGGTATTAGTGGTGTTGGAGCAGTTTTAAGATTTCAATTAAAATAAAGTTTTCAAAGCGAACTTCATAAATCTAGGTTCTTTAATTAACAACTCTAAAAGCATTTTACTTGGATAATCTCTACTTTTTGTTTCTAAAATATTTTTAATTCTTTTTTGATTAACCAACTTTACAAACTCATTATGATCTTTAATTTTAAAATTGTCCATTGTTCTTCTAATTATTTTACTTAGGTACAAATCTTTATCTACTTCTTTTCTACAATTCAAAACATATCTTTTTTTATTTCTTGCTAAAACATTTGCAGCTTTCATTCCCAAAACAATTCCTCCGTAAGAGGTAGACTTAACTTGTGTTGCTGCATCTCCTACTAAATACACAAAATCTTTTTTTAATTTTTGTCTAGGATTATATATCGGGATCAAACCACTTTGTCTTTCTAAAACTTTTGCACCTTTACATCTAATCTTCATCAATTCTTTTAGATGTTCATTTGCTTTATCATAAGAAACAACTCCTACTCTTCCAATATTTTTACTTTCTGGTACACACCATGCAAACATACCAAGTCCCATCCAGATTTCCATCGTATCTTTTTTCAAATCATCTAATTCACAAACAACTTGGTTTCCTGCAACAAACTTTCTATTACACCAAAGGCCATTATTTTTTGCAACTCTAGAATGTGGTCCATCAGCTCCAATTAAAATATCAGTTTTAATTCTTTTATTTCCAATCTTCAATTCTTTTCCATCATTACTTTTATATTTACTTTTCAAAAAGATTTTAGCACCTTCTTTCTCAGCCATCTCTGCTAAATGAGAATCAAACTTAGTTCTATCAACAATAGTATCTTCTTTATCAAATTTTACAGTTATACTTTTTCCATTTGGTGCATACACTTTAGCATTCTTTATTTTATTCACAACAAAACTATTTTTCATTTTTAGAAACTTATGAATTTCATGTGTAAGAATTCCTGTACATTGTATTGGCTTACCTATTTTATCATGCTCTTCATAAACATTTACTTTTTCTCCTTTCTTTGCAAGAAGATAAGCTTGATAACTTCCAATAGGTCCTCCACCAATAATACTAATCATCTTATTCAAGTAATTTTAGGGATTTATATATCTTGTTGAGCATATACCTTTTTTAACTCTTAATTCTTCAAATAAATAATGCAGTTAGAAATCATTTTAATTTCCTTATCTTTAATAGTACTATTAGTTGCCTCTATCTTTGATCTAAAAACTCGTGAAATTCCTGATCTCTTAAGTTATTCTTTTATTGCTTCAGTTTTAGGTATTAGATTAATTTATTCTATATTCACAGATTTTTCATTTTTCTTTTATGGGGTTTTAGGATTTGTATTAATGTTCTTATTTGGATTCATATTATACTATCTAAAACAATGGGGTGGTGGAGATGCCAAACTTTTCATGGGTTTGGGTGCAGCTTTTGCAGACTTTTACATATTTGAAATTCCTTTTTTAGCTATTTTAATAATTATAGTTTTATTCTTCGGCGCATTTTATGCTTTTACTTGGGCTTCAGTTTTATTTTTTAAGAATAGTAAAACTTCTTTCAAAAACTTTAAAAAATTATTAATTAAGTTCAAATATTACAGGTACTCAACATTAATCTTTTCATCAGCTTTTGTTTTAATTGCTTTATTCAATCTTAATTACAGGTTAATCTCTACAATTCTTGCTTTATCCTTATTAGTAATCTTTTACTTATTCATTTTCATAAAAGTTGTAGAAAAACAATCTTTCAAAAAATTCTTACCTTTATCTCAAGTTACTGAGGGTGATTGGCTTGCAGAGGATGTTATTCATAACAACAAAATCATTTGTTCAAAAAAGAAACCTTGTTTGGACAATAAACAAATAAAAAATCTAAAAAAACATAATATCAGAAAAGTTTGGATAAAAATAGGAATCCCTTTCGTTCCTGCAATTTTTATTGGGTTTTTAATCACAATCATTCTTTACTTAATCTAAGGAATCCTTTTCTCTTCTTTATCAAATTTACTTGGATCTTTTTTCACAACTTTCTTTTTTCCAAGACTTCCAACTTTATCTCTAATTGCATTTGCTATCTTATCTTGTTCATCTTCTTTAACTTCACAAGGTTGCCATCCTACTGATACTTTATCTCCTTGTTTTCTTGGAATAATATTTACCATGAAGTGTGGAGCTGTTTGTCCTGCAACTTGTCCATTTGATACAACTACATTTGTTCCTTCTGCTCCAGTTATTTCAAAAATTGCTGATGCTATTTTATTTGCTACAATAAACAAATGTCCTAAGGTCTCATCTGCTACTTGTGCCATTAATGCTGCATGTTCCTTTGGAAATAATAATACATGTCCTTGATTTGCTGGATGAATATCTAAGATTCCCATAATACTATCATCTTCATATACAGTTTTCACAGGGATTTTACCTTGGCTCATTAAACAGAATGGACACTCTTGCTTACCTACTAACTGTTCTCTCTCTTCTGCTGTTAAATTAGCTAGAACTTCTTGCAACTTTTTTTGTTGCTCTTCAGGTGGCAAAGCCATTAATTCTTTTTTAATTTCTTCAATCTTTTCTGGAGTTAACATAAGAACAAAAAACTATTAAAAGAATAAAAGCTTTTCTCTTCTTATGATTATAAGTTTTTATGAAGAATTTCCAAAAAAGTCTAATCTAGATAAAATTAAGCTAATTAATTTTCCAACAAAACTTTACATTGCTGCTTCTACATTAAATGAATTTCAAAAGATTAAAAAAAAGATTATCAAAGATTATCCTCAACAAAAAAAACATATTAAAGAGATAGTTTATTGGCCTGTATTAACTAAAAAAGAAGGTTATTGGTTTTCTGCTTTCACTCAAAGAAAAGCTTTGAAAAGAACAATTAAGGAATTAAAAGGAAAAGATGTTCCTATAATGTGGGATGCTGAATTACCTACTCATCCAAATTTCTTATTATACTTTACACAATTTTTAAATTTCCTTTCAAACAGAAGATTAATCAACAAATTCATAAAATCTCACAAAAAGGTTTATGTTGCAGAATATTTTTTTGTAAACAACTGGATGTCACCTTTATTCAGGCTTTTATGTTTAAACTTTCCACCTTCATATAATATTTCTCCAATGAGGATGGCTTATAGTTCTTTACATGATTTTGGAAATTATTTAATGGAAAAAGAAATTACTAAGGGTAAAGAAGAATTTGGAGATAAATTCATCATGGGTTACGGAACTTTAGCTGTTGGTATTTTAGGCTGGGAAAAACCAATGTCTTTAGAATTACTAAAAAGAGATTTTGATCTTGCACAAAAACATAAATTAAAAGAAGTAGCTTTATTTCGTCTTGGTGGTTTAAACAAAGATTACATTAAACTAATAAAAAATTATACTAATTAATTTCTAAAATCTCTAATAGTGCTCTTCTATCTCTTGTAGTATAAATATCAAAACTATCTAATGTAGTTCCATTTATTTTTTTCATAACTTGTATCCCTAAAACTTTTTTACCTAATCTTCTAACTTCATCAACCATAACTGCATCTTCAATAGTATCTCCTTCAACTCCAACTCTCTGAAGGTCTCCATTAAATCTTTCTAATAATTCTTTTACAACTTTACTTTTATCTTGAACTTCTGTATATGCTGCTTGTATTCCTAAACTTCTTGCAAATGCAAATGTGATCGGTCCTATATTTCTAGTAACATAAAATCTTGCTGCACCATTTAATCCTTCATTCCATTCTTTAACTCCTGGATACAAACTTTTTTCTACTATTTCCTCCGAAAATTGTCTGATTAATTCTCTTGGACTTTTATCTTTTAGAAATTGGTCAACATATTCATTCCATCTTGAACTCTCAGCACTTTTTTTGTCTTTAGCCAAAGCAAAAGCAGTAGCAAAGCACCAATTGATGTATTTTAAATCTGTATAAGAAGTTCCCACAGCTCTAAATGCAATATCTGTTGCTGGATTAGCATCTGTACCATCAAGATCTCTCAACCACATCTCGACTCCAAATACTTGGTCTCTTAATTCTTCAACAATCTCTTGATAATTTCTTCCGTTTGCAAAATATGGATTTACTCCTATTGCAGAACCATTTCTTTTTAATAATACATCAATCATAAATTCAATCAAAAAAGAATTCTATTATAAACTTTACTAATTAAAAAAATAAAAAATTACCCTAAGGTTCTTCTAAAATCAATTACTTTTGCACTTGCAACATTTTCAAAGCCATTTAATTTTTCTTCGATAATATCTCCACCTAGTGATTCATCCATAATGAATGTAAAATTCAAAGCTTTCAATCCAAATGCGATTGGTTCTTCTTCAGTTCTAATTTCACCAACATCACCATATATTTCAGTAATTGTTTTTTCTACATCTTCTTTTAGTTTTGCCAAATCTACTTCTACATTATCGGGCATTACTTTTACTACTAACATTGCCATTGCCATTTTAATTAGGTCCCTCAAATCCACATTTTGGGCATACATACTTTGTAGCCAAAACTCTTGATTGGAATGATCTTACAATTTCTGCATCTAAACAGTTAGGACACTTAAAAATTACAGATCCTTTATCATTAACAAGTTCTTTGTTAGTTGCTGAACATCTTGGTATCTTTTCCATAGCTTTCACAAAAATAACAAGTATTTATAAGTCTTTGGCTTGAATTTGTTATTATTAAATACTAAACTTTTATAAATCTATATATACTTGTATATATTAACCCAAAAGCTTTTAAGTTAGTTCTATATATACTTGTATATATGGTTAATCAGGGTATAATTCTAGATTTATTTGGATTTGAAATTATTGAGCTAGTTCCCACTAAGTTTGGGAATGGTGCTCACTTATTAATTCCTAAAAAATATTCTAAACAAAAAATTAAGGTTATTGTAGGTAAACCTGTAAAGGTACAAAATAATAAAATCCAAATTAGTATTTTTGGTAATGAAATTCTGGAGAGAAAACCAAGTAAATTTGGAACTGGTTATCATATAATTATTCCTAAAAATAATATTGGTAAGAAAATAAAATTAATTGTAGGAGTAGAAAATGAATAAGAAAATTATTCTTTTAATTTTGTTAATTTTTCTTCTAACAATGGTTTTTGCAATAGCTGATGAAACTGATGGGAGTTCAAGTTCCGCAAGAGATGAATGGTGGATGATAGGTAAAGATACAGGTTATACTAGATACACTAATGCAAATGGTCCTGCAAATCTTTCTGATACTACTGTTTATACTACAACTTTACCAAGTGATGTTACTGGTGGTGCAATTGTAGTTGGTGATAGTGTTTTTATTCATCCTTATAATTATTATTCTGCAAAAATTTATGAGTTAAATGCTTTAAACATAAGTGAACATCTTTCAAATAGTTCTGGAACTTATACTTTAGATGGTAGATCTTTGGTTTATTATAATAGTAATATCTATATGCACAGTAGTGGTAGTTTGTATCAAATAAATGCTTCAAATGTAAGTCAACTTTTAGATACTGAAAGTATTGGAGATTATGGATATTATGCTGCACCAACTATTTTTAATAATGCGGTTTATGTTGGAACTGGAAATTATAATTCTGATATTGACAGGTTTAATGCAACTAATATTAGTCATGTATTTGAAACATTTAATAGTCCTAGTAGAATTTATGAATCTACACCTGTTTTAGGGGATTATGCTTATGGTGCTTCTTCTGGGAAATTGTATCAGTTTAATGTTTCGGACATTACTCAAACAATAGATTCTGTAACTTGTTATGCAAATAGTGTTGAAGATTATTTTCCTGTATCTAATAATTATGTTTATAAGAAATGTACTGATGGTGATGGTAGTAATGCACGTGTAGAACAACGTAATGCATCAGCTGTATCTCAGTTAATTGCAAGTTTTTCAACAGCTTCTGGTAGGTGGTATGCTTTAAGTGAGAATTATCTATATTTTGGATCTGGTACAACTTTTTATCAGTTAAGTGCTACAAATATTTCACAACAATATGCAACTTATACTTTAGCTACTTCAATAAGTGCTGCACCTGCTGTAAATGATGATTATGTTTATGTTCCTGCAGGTTCAACTATGTATCAGTTATCTGCTTCTAATGTTAGTAATTTAATTGGAACTTATGCTACTAGCGGAACAATTAATAGTCCTGTAGCTATTGCAAAAGGATATATTTATTTTGGAAGTAATGATAATAAATTGTATCAGTTAGGATCTTATAATCCTTTAGAGGGAGTAGAAATAATTTCTCCAACTGATAATGGAATTTATACTAGTCTGTCTGAAATCAATTATACTATTGAAGCAGAGTTAGAGGCACAATATTGTTGGTGGTCTAATTCTTCTGGTGACTGGGTTTCTGATCCAATAAGTGCTGGGACAAATTTTACTAATTTAAGTCCTTTAGAAGGTTGGAATAATTGGACTGTTTATTGTAATAATTCTGATAATACTGTTTATAATTCTGATGTTGGTTTTGCAATAGATAATATCTTACCTTATTTTCATTCTATTACTAATCAAACACTTTCTGTTGGTAGTCCCTTTTCTTATACTCTAAATGGAACCGATACAATAGAATTTGATTGTTATAGTGTAAATGATTCTACTAACTTCGATTTAGGCTGTGATGGTGTCTTATCAAATAATACATATTTAGATGTTGGTTTATATTGGTTGAATATAACTTTAAATGATACTGTTAATAATCTTAATTCTTCTCTGATGTGGGTAAATGTAACAGCTGTTCCTTCAATTGGTTTGGACTTTTTAACTCCTTTAGCTAATTTAAATGTTACACAAAATTCTTTTTTTGGAATCAGTGTTAATGTTTCTTGTTATTATGCTGATTGTGATGCAATAAATATAACTTTAGATCCAACTAATTCAGCACCTAGATCTTGTTCGGATGTTTGGGGTGCTAGTTGTGAAGGGAGCGATCCTACTACTAGTGATTATAGTTATGACTCTTGTTCTGCTGGTTCTTACTATAGTAGTGGGTTTTGGGTTGACGAAACAACTGTTAGTGCAACATCTATTGCACTAGGAGAGACATTAAATATTACTTGTACTTATGACTGTTATTCTACATCCAGTTTGAATGATTTAGCAATCATGTATTATAATGGGACTTGGAATAAAATTTGGAGACAAGATAGTGCTTGTACTGATGGTAATTATTCTACACTTGTTGTTGTAAGTGGAGATGTTGGAGAGCAGTATGCTAGGTGTTCTATAGGTTATAATAGTTATCCAAATGATGCTGTAGACGATACTTGTTTTGATACAACTTATTCTGATAATGATGATGTTAATTTTACTGTTGTCGAGAGTACAAAGTCTGGAACAATCTCCATGGTTGAAGGAGATACACCCTTTTATACAAATATTACAAATCCTTATAATTTATCTTTAACTCTTGGAGAATCACAAGTTATTACTTGGTGGGTAAATTCAACTGGTGATATTGGAATTGAACACTCTTTTTTTATTTACGCAAATAAAACTTCTGATATGTCTATAAGTAATATATCTTCAAAGTGGAATGTTACTATTCGAGATTTAACTACACCAATTCTTAACATTACTTATCCTTTAAATTTAAGTTATGATATTTCAATAAATGATTTCAACTATACTTATTTTGATACTAATGGTGGTGGTAATTGTTGGTATTCAAAAGATAATGGTGCAACTAATTCTAGTTTAGAAACTGCAGGAATTAATTTTACTAGTCTTGATAGTGGAGGGGGAATTCATAATTGGACAGTTTTTTGTAATGATAGTTCTGGTAATTTAGCAAGTGAATCTGTAGTTTTTACAAGTACTATACCTGTAATTAATCTAACTTGGATCTCTCCTACTGATCATTTTAATGTTACTCAAAACCAATTTTTTCAAGTTCAAGCAAAAGTTACTTGTTTGAATAATGATTGTGGTGAAGTTAATATTAGTTTAGATCCTATCTTAGGGACTGGTACAAATTATACTGCCTATAATAATACAGAGTCATTAGGAGACGCATATGAATGGGAAGAAATTATTGGAGATGGTGGTGTAGCATTATGGGCAACAGGTCAAACTTCAGATGACAGTTATAAGACTGCAACATTAGATATAGATTTTCCATTTTTTGATTCCAATTATTCAACAGCTTATGTTTCTTCAAATGGAAGAATTCATTTTACTACTACTAGTGCAGGAAGTACATCCTTATCTATACCTAGTAGCTCCTATAAATTAATTTCTCCAGTAAATAATGACATGTATGTTGTTTCTGCAACACAGGTTTATTACAAAAATGCTACAAATCCTAATAGGGCAATTATTCAATATACTGATTTAGCTCATTATAGTTACAGATCTACTCTCTTGACTTATCAAGTAATTTTATATGAAGATGGTAAGATCAAAATTCAATATCATCCAGATAGTATGTCTTATTATGCCTCTAGAAATATTGGATTAAATTATGATTCTTCAAACTATCTATTTTTAGATACTGATGCACCTGATTCTTATAATGAGATGGCTGTAACTTTTTTGCCTCCTGGATATGCCTCAGGTAAATCTGGTCTTATTTCAACTATTGAAGGAACTACTCCTTTTTATACAAATGGAACTAATCCTTATAATCTAACTTTAAATCAAGATGAGTCAACAACAATAAGCTGGTGGGTAAATGCAACTGGAACTGTAAATGAGACTTATGAGTTTTTTGTATTTGCAAATAAAACTTCTCAGCAAGATTTAGGAGATATTACTTCCAAATTAAATTTAACTATTTTATCAAATGGAACTTATGTTAGTGGGGTTGATGAGACTATTCCTACTATTACATTTCTTTCACCAACAAATAATACTTATTCTTCAAATACAGATTTAGATATTAATTATTCTGTTTCTGATTCTAATCTCGATTCTTGTTGGTATTCAAATGATACAATGAGTATCAATATCAGTTCAGGTACTGCTGGTGTTTGTAATAATATAGTTGATATAAATTGGACAGAAGGAAGACACAATATTACTATTTGGGCAAATGATACAGCTGGAAATATTGGAAATAGTTCTATAATTTTTACAATTGACGTAAATAATCCTAATGCAACTATTATAAGTCCAGTTAATGATACTCTTAATCTAACTTCAAGTTCTCATAATTTTACAATGAATTTTACTGACAATATTGGAGTAGAGAATACTACTTTATTCATCTATAATTCTTCTGGAGTTTTAGTAAATCAAACTTTCAGATCTTTTTCAGAAAATATCCTTGGAGATTCAATTGGGATAATGGTCGATCTTGCAGATGGGATTTATACTTGGTTCTATAAACTCTTTGACTGGGCTGGAAATAATTTCATAACTGAAAATAGAACTTTATCTATTGACACAACTAGTCCTATTATTAATTTTATTAAACCTACAAATAATACTTATACTAATGATGTAAAATTAGATATTAATTATTCTACTTCTGATTTTAATTTGTCTTCTTGTTGGTATTCCAATGATACTATGACTGGAAATTTTAGTTTAGGTGATGATGGGACTTGTGCAAATATAACTGATGTAATTTGGTCTGAAGGAAAACATAATCTTACTATTTGGGCAAATGATAGTGGAGGATATGAAAGTTCTTCTTCAATAGTTTTTACAGTTGATTTAGTAAATCCTAATGCAACTTTAATCTCCCCCGAAAATAATACTTTTAAAACTCCAGCTTCTCAAAATTTCACAGTTAATTTAACAGATAATAGAGGGATTAAAAATACAACTTTATTTATTTATAATGTCACAGGCGAATTAGTTAATCAATCTTTTACTAATTTTTCAGAGTATGTCTTATCTTCCAATACTGGGATTCTTGTAGCTCTTCCTGATGGAAATTATACTTGGTCCTATAGAGTTTTTGATTGGGCTGGAAATAATTATTCTAACTTAAATAATTCTGTAATTATTGATGCAACAGAACCTGCAATAAATATTCTGACTTCTTTAAATAATACTTATGCAAATCATACTGGCTTAGCAATTAATTATACTGTCTCTGATACTTTCTTAGATTCTTGTTGGTATTCTAATGATACATATACCGGGAATACAAGTATTACTTGTGGAAAAAATATTACTAGTGTTATTTGGACTGAAGGGAAGCATAATCTTACTATTTGGGCAAATGATAGTGCTGGAAATGAAAACTCTAGTGTAATTACTTTTGCAATTGATTTAACTTCTCCTGAAGAGATTTTAGTCTCACCTAATAATAATACTTATCAATCTTCTTCCTCACAAAATTTCACAGTTAATCTAACAGATAATATTGGAATTAAAAATGCAACTTTATTTATTTATAATTCTTCTGGGGTTTTAGTAAATCAAACTTCTATTAATTTTTCAGAGAGTGCTTTAGAAAGAACTTTGGGAATTGTTATAAATCTTGTAGATGGTGTTTATACTTGGTTCTATGAAATTTTTGATTGGGCTGGAAATAATTTTGTATCTATAAATAAAACTGTAACTATTGATACAACTCCTTCAGCAATAAATATTATTTATCCTTCAAATAATACTTTTACTAATAATCTTAGTTTAGATATTAATTATTCTGTTTCAGATCTTTTTTTAGATTCTTGTTGGTATAGTAATGATAGTATGAGTGGAAATACTACTTTAGATAATTGTGCAAATATAACTGATGTAATTTGGATAGAAGGCCATCACAATATTACGATTTGGGCAAATGATAGTGCCGGAAATGAAAATTCTAGCTCAATTAAATTTGCAATAGATACTGTTTATCCGACTATAAATATTAGTTTACCTTTAAATGGTACAACTTCATCAGATCCAAATTTAGATATTAATTTTACTTACTTTGATGAAAACATAGGTACTTGTTGGTACAGCAATGATAGTATGAGTGGAAATACTAGTTTAGATAATTGTGTAAATATAAGCTCTGTTGTTTGGTTAGAAGGAAATCATAATCTTACAATTTGGATAAATGATAGTATGAATTATATAAATAGTTCTTCACTTAGTTTTACAATAGAGTCTACTCCTCCTTTATTAGAATTTATTTCTCCAACTCCTGTAACTGGGCTAACTCAATCTCAAACTAATGTTGAAATTAATGTATCTATTTTAGAATCTGATTTAGATACTGTGATTTATAATTGGAATGAAACAAATTATACTATTTTTAATAGTTCTATGATTTTAATGTACAACTTTGAAAATAATTCTGATTTAGGAGAGAATAATACTTATGTTGTAGATTTAACTGGGAATGGAAATAATGGTCTTGCTGAATCTGATGCAACTTATGTTTCAACTGGTAAGTATGGTGGGTCTTTTAATTTTGATGGTTCTCTTGGCCAATTAGATATGGGTGATGTTGATGAATTAGATGGGACTGAACATTTTACTATTAGTGCTTGGGTTAAATATGATTCCATAGGTTCTTGGGATTATGTAATTTCAAAGAGAGATTCTGATTATACTACCAATTCTTTAGTGATGGGTACTGGTGGAGCTGGTTATGGTGATTCTAATGATGTATTTATGAGAGTAACTAATGGTTCTAGTGCTTGGGCACATACTACAGATGATATTATTGATACTAATTGGCATCATTGGACCATGGTTTATGATGGAACTCAAGCAACAAATGAGACAAGGTTAAAATTTTATTTTGATGGTATTCAAAGAGATTTAACTTATAATGCAAATGTTCCTACGACTACAGCTTCAAATAGTAATCCTTTAGTATTAAGTGGTTGGCATAGTAGTACTTCTTCAAATTTTATGAATGGTAATGTTGACGAATTGAGAATTTGGGATCGAAGTTTAGATTCCAGCGAAATATATCCTCAGTATGTTTCAAACTTAAGAAAGTTTAATTCAACTCAATGGTATTTATATGTTAATCAAAGTAAAAATATAACTACTAGTTTAGATGATGCTACTTATTCTTATTTTGTTTCCGCAAGGGATGATTTTGGAAATGAAAATAATACTGTGTTAAGAAATATTTCTATTGATTCAACTTTTCCTCAAATAAATTTCACTTCTCCTACTTTGGGTAATGGTTCAACAACAACAAACTCTTCCTTTGAAATTAATCTATCTATCTCAGAAGCTAATTTAAATGAAATTATTTATAGTTGGAACAATACTAATTATACTTATTATAATAACTCTTTAATGATTATGTATAATTTTGATAATGTTTCTGCTTTAGGAGAAAATAGTTCTTATGTAGTAGATTTAAGTTCTAATAATTATCATGGTCTTGGTTCATCTGATGCTAGGTATAACTCTTCTGGAAAATATGGTGGCTCTTTTATGTTTGATGGAGTTGATGATTATATTGAAGTGAATTCTTTTGATATGCCTGAAACTAATTTTGCAGTCTCATTTTGGTTTAAAACTTCAGATCCTAATACAGGTATTTTTGATGCAAGTCAAACCGGATCTTGGGGATATCATGATAGAAATATTTACTTACAGAATGGTAATCTGAATTTTAGGTTATGGGCTGAAGAAACAATAACAACTACTGATACTTATAATGATGATTTATGGCACCATACAGTTGCTTTAGTTGATGAAAATGGAATGAAATTATATGTTGATGGTTCACTTAAGGTTACTGGTTCAAAAACTTCTTCAGATGCTTCTGCTTCAAATAATATTATAATTGGATATGGTGTATATCCTCTTGCTAAACCTTATTATAATGGTTCTTTGGATGAATTTAAAATCTGGAATAATTCTTTAAGTGCAAATGATGTTTATCAACAGTATGTATCAAACTTAAATAAAATTAATTCCACTCAATGGTATTTATATGTTAACCAAAGTCTTAATTCAACAACTGGGCTTGTTGACGGTGATTACACTTATTTTGTATCTTCAAAAGATAATGTTGGGAATATAAATCTTACTACTATTAGTACTATTACTATAGATTCTGTTGATGTTGATGGACCAATAATAAATTTTGTTAATCTTGAAAATAATTCTTTTTCTTCAGATGTTAATTTAATTATAAACTATACTGTAACAGATCTCAATCTTGATGCTTGTTGGTATTCTAATGATACTATGAGTGTAAATATTAGTTTAGGTAGTGGTGGTAATTGTTCAAATATAACTAATGTGGTTTGGAATGAGGGAAGCCATAATCTTACAGTTTGGGCAAATGATACTTTAGGTAATGAAGCAAGCTCTATTACAAGTTTTACTATTGATACAAATTCACCTGTAATAAATTATGAAGATCAAGCTGAAACTGATGAATCTAAATTAACTAGAAATAATATTTATGTTAATGTTAGTGTGACTGAAATAAATGAAGTAAATATTACTTATAATTTATATTATTCCAATCACACTTTAGTAAACAGTTCAACTTTTACTGATACAACTAGATCTATTAATTGGACTGGTCTTTCTGAGACCAATTATAATTTTAATGTTACAGTTTATGATAATGCTACTAATTCTGCATCAACTTTAACCAGAACTGTTTCTATAGATACAACTAATCCTTTGATAACAATTGATTCTCCTTTTAATCAGAATTATATTGTCTCTTCAATTAGTTATAATATTAGTTCAAATGAAAATTTAAGTTCTTGTGTTGTAAGTATTGATGATTGGGTTACAAATTCAAGTTTGACATTGAATAGTAGTTTAACAGGTGCTACTTTTACTAATCTCTCTGTAATTGACAGTACTTATACTGCAAGATTCTGGTGTAATGACACCTTTGGTAATATTAATAATACCAGGTCTGTTAATTTTACTATTGATACAAATTCACCTGTAATTAATTATGAAGATCAAGCTGAAGCTGATGAAGCTAAATTAACTAGGGACAATATTTATGTTAATGTTAATGTGGTAGAAACTGATGAGGCAAATATAACTTTTAATTTGTATTATTCAAATCACACTTTAGTAAACAGTTCCATTTTTTCAGCTTCAACAAGATCAATTAATTGGACTAGTCTTTCTGATGCAAGTTATAAATTTAATGTTACTGTTTATGACAACTCTAGTAATTCTGCATCAACTACAACAAGAAGTATTTCCATCGACACCACAAATCCTTTGATAACTATTATTTCTCCAATTTCTCAAACTTATATTAGCTCTTTAATAAGTTTTAATATTAGTTCTAATGAAGCTTTAAGCTCTTGTTCTTATAGTCTTGATAATTGGTCAACTAGTTCTTCTCTTTCTCTTAATGATAGTTTAACTGGGGCAACTTATACTGACAGTTCTGTATCTGATGGGTCTTATATTGTTAGATATTCTTGTAATGATACTTTTGGAAATTTAAATAATACTGAGTTTCTTAGTTTTGCTATAGATACTGTAAATCCTGTTTTAAATATTATTTCTCCTTCCAGTTTCGAATATTTTAATTACAATGAGAGTATTATTTTGAATTATAGTATTTTAACTGATGACACTAGTAGTTGTTGGTATAATCTTGATAGAGGGAATAATCAAACAATTAATAATTGTCAAAATTTCACTTTAAACTTATCTGAATCAAGTCATGTAGTTGAATTATGGGTTAATGATTCTGCAAATCTTCAAGGAAGTGACAATGTTAATTTTACAATTGATCTAACTAAACCTTCAATTAATTTGATAACCCCTTTAGATGGAATATTAAATAGTTCTTCAAATTATATAAATTTTTATTATAATGTCTCCGATGCTAATGATATTTTAAATTGTAGTTTGATAATTGAAAATGATATTAATTCATCCTCTGAAAATCCCGAAAAAGATACTACAAATAATTTTACTTCATATCTTCTAAATAGCAATTATGCTTGGGCTGTAAATTGTACTGATCAAGCAAATAATATTAACATTAGTGAAATTAGAACTTTTGAAATCAATTATTCTATTTTGATTGATGATTATATGTTTGATGGGAACTCTACAGATTTTCAACTTAGAATGAATGTAAGTGACTTAAGAAACATAGTTAATCTAACTTTTTCTAGGACTGATTATGGGAAATTAGATTTTTTAGATTCTGTTGATCTTTCAAATGATATTGATAATTTCACTCTTAATTTTAGTAAACATGTCCTTATCTCTCAAAATAGGATTGAAGTAAACTCAACAGCTTTATCTGGTTTAAATGTTGATGCAAGATTAAAACTTTATAATTTAGATTTTACAACTCCTCAAATTTTGAAAGATGGAGTTGTTTGTGATGATTGTGTTGAAGAAACTTATACTGGAGGCACTTTAACTTTTACAGTCGAAGGTTTTTCAGTTTATTCAGCTAGGGAAACTCCTGTTGAAGATTCTTCAAGTGAAAGTAGCAGTAGTGGTTCTGGTAGTTCTGGGTCTTATAATTTAGGCTCAGTATCCGAATGTGAAATAGATTTAGATTGTGAAGAAGGTTATACTTGTTATCAAAATGAATGTGTAAAATTATTTGATGTAGAAATTTTAAGTATAGAATCTTTAGTTGAAGAATTAAGTTTTAATTTGGAATATTTAATCAAGGGTATGGCTGAAATAGATGGTGATGTAATAATTAAATTTTGGATTCAGGAAGGAAATAATAAAATCAATCTTGGTCAAGATACAATTTATTTAGGTTCCTTTGAAGAAAAAACTAAAATTACTACTTTGAATCTTCCTTCTGATTTAGAGGATGCTAGTTATGATTTATATGTTCAGGTAAATTTTGAAAACTATAATGCTGAATCTTATAGAAAAATGAATATTGCTCTTAAAGATTCTTTAATTGAATTAGCTCCTGATTCAGAAATAATTCTTGAAGAAGAAGCTATAGAACTTGAAAGTTCAGAATCTTCTCTTAGTCTTATTTGGTTTTTTATATTTATTATTTTAAGTCTAATTATATTTGATCTTGTATACAAAAAGAATAATGGCTTTGATTTAAATAAAAAATTATTGTCTTTTAGAATTGCTTTAGAAGGAATTTATAATAAGTTATTAAATAATTTTGAATCTAAAAAAATAGTTACCAAGTTAAAAAAGAAGAAAAAAAGATCTAAGAAAAGAAAAACCCCTTCTGATTCTGAAGAATTACCTGAAAGGCCTCTATTGAAACAATCTATAACTCTCTCTAAAAAGAAACCTGAAAAAATAAATCTTGGAAAAGATTATCTTTATTTAGAAGATTTTTCTGAAAAAGAAGTTTATAGTGAAGATGGGGTATTTATTGGTTATATCAAGGATTCAATTATAAAAGATAAAAAAGTTTATGGTTGGATAATAAAAACTGATAAAAAATATAACTTTAGAAAAAATATTTTAGTCAAAAAAGAGAATATTCAATCTATTGGTGACATATTTATTGTTGACAATTCTGTTCTTGAACAGATATATCTCTTAGATAATTTAAATAAAAAAAAGAATTAATTATCTTCTATACCTTTATCAGTAATTCTAAAGATACATTCACCATCTGGCAGATAAGGACTATCCACTAATTTTGCAACTCTAGTTCCTTTCTTTCCTCTTCGAAGATATAATCTTGTAGCAGAATTGTGTCCTACAATGTTTCCACCAATTGCTTCTGTAGGATCTCCAAAGAAAGTATCTGGTCTTGACATAACTTGGTTTGTCACATAAACAACTAAATTATACTGGTCTGCAATTTTCATTAATACATGCATATGTTTGTTAATTTTCTGTTGTCTATTTGCCAGAGTTCCTCTACCGATAAATTCTGATCTAAAGTGTGTCATCAAAGAATCTACTATTATCATATTGATTTTCAAACCTTCTTTTTGAATTAGGTCTTCAACTTTTTCTGCACACATCATTTGGTGATCTGAGTTAAAAGCTCTTACAACTTTTATATTTCTTAAAATTGTCAAAGGGTCATAACCATTTTCATCACAAATTTGTTTAATTCTCTCTGGTCTAAATGTATTTTCAGAATCAATCCAAATTGCATATGCTTGTGGAATACCTTCTTCATTAATATCTAAAGCATTGATTGCTAATTGATTTGCTAGAGCTGTTTTTCCTGAACCATATGATCCAAAACATTCAGTTATACATCCAGATTCAAAACCTCCTCCTACTAATTCATCAAAAGCTTTTGAGCCTGTACCTACTTTAATTATCTTCGCTCTCTTTTCTAATAATTCTTCTCCAGAAGTAAAACCCATATCTAAGTTATTCCTTCCTGCATTAATTATTTTTCTTGCAGCAGCTTCTCCCATACCCACACTTTCTGTTAGTTCTCCAGGGCTTGCCACAGCAATGGACATTAAATCATTATATCCTGCATCTCTTAGTTTTTCAGCAGTCGCAGCACCTACTCCAGGTAAATCTTCAATTTTCATTTCCTCTTTTTTCATTTTTCTTCCTCCAATATTAAATGTTCGTGCACTTTTCTCATTAGTACAAGAACTTTTTCTACATCTTGTTTTCTCAATGATAGATATTGTTCTCTTGTTACATTATTTTTATCTTTCCAACTTTTTTTCAAACTTATAGTTTTGAAAGTAACAATACCTCCATCATTCATGTCTTTCTCATTTTCCCAAATAGAAACCTCATAGTTTCCAGATTTTATTTTTTTCAAAGGTGCCGGCATTTCAAAATTCCTCCTATATTTCAATATCTCCAAGACATTTAAAAGGGCTGCGCAGCCATGTCCAGTGACCACCCTAAAGAATATTCTCCAATTTTATAAGTATTGTTAAGCTTTTTTTGAAATATTTTCAGTTTAACTTTTTTTCACCCAAAGCTTTTTAAATTATTTTGAGATCTTTTGCTTTATGGGAGATTACGAAATATTAGAACAAACAACAGACTTACTTACAATAGCAGAACAATTAGGTGTATTAGTCCCTTATGATGATGGAACCACTTGTCCTTTTGATCCAATATATATTACTGGTGGAAGAATGGCTGTTCCTCATTTTTTACAAGATGAAGGTTTAGATCCAGATAACAGATATATTGATGATATTCAAACTTTTTTAGGTGACAAAGATAGAGCTACATTTTCAGCTGCTGATCGTGCAATTGCTTCATTAGGTCCTTGTTATTCTGGGAATAGTGATTTTTACGATCATTTTTTACCTAATCAACTTTAATTTTTTTTAATTTAATTAGCAAGATTTCCACTACTTCTAAGAAGTAACAAAACAAAAGACTTATAAATCATGACTACACAGAATGACTAACTGGTTTCAACTGGTTTCATAATATTCCAACTGTTTTCAAGGAATGTTTAACACTTGTTTCAAATAATATAAAGGATATGAAAATGAAAAAATTAACAGTAATGGTTCCTTGTTACAACGAGGAGAAAGGTATCACAAAGGTTATATCAAAAATTCCTAGAGCAAAATTAAAAGCTTTAGGTTATGAAGTTGAAGTTCTTGTAATTGACAACAATTCTAAAGATAGAACTACAGAAGTAGCTAAGAAAGCTGGTGCTAGAGTTGTTTTTGAAGGAAAGCAAGGTAAAGGTCATGCTATTAGAAAAGGTGTAAAAAGTATTACTACAGATACAGACTTAGTTGTTATGCTTGATGGTGATGATACTTACGATCCTAGAGAAATGTTAAGATTAATTGAACCTCTTGATTCAAATTTCTGTGATGTTGTTATTGGTTCAAGATTAGGTGGAAAAATCAAAGAAGGTAGTATGACTATGTTCAACAGAACTGGTAATTGGTTTTTTACATTTTTAGTAAGAATGTTTTATCATGGTAATGTAACTGATGTTTGTACAGGTTACTTTGCTTGGAAAAGACCTGTTCTAAAAAAACTTTCAAAACATTTAGAAGCTGATGGTTTCTCAATTGAAATGGAAATGATCACAAAAATGGCTAAAATGAAATTTGATATTTACTCTGTTCCAATTTCTTATGAACATAGAGCTGGAGATACTGCATTACAACCAATTGGTGATGGGAAGAAAATTTTGCATGCTTGGATGAAAAATTTAACTTGGAAACCATATGCAAAATATCAAGCAAAATGAGAATAGCTTTTGTATCAGATGCTGTTTACCCTTATCATAAAGGTGGCAAAGAGAAAAGAATTTTTGAAATTTCTACAGGTTTAGCTAAGAAAGGACATGATGTTCACATTTATACAATGAAGTGGTGGAAAGGTCCTCAGATAAAAAAAGAAAATGGATTAACTCTTCACGCAATCTCACCTTACTATAAATTATACAAAAAGGATGGAACAAGATCTATTACACAAGCTTTACTATTTACTGCACATTTACCAAAATTAATCTCAGAAAAATTTGACATTATAGAAGTTGATCACATGCCTTACTTTCCAATTTTTCCAACCTGGCTTATTTCAAAAATTAAAAGAAAACCTTTTTTTGTAACTTGGCATGAATACTGGGGGAACTATTGGTTTGATTATTTAGGTTCAAAAGGTCTTTTTGGTTATATTATTGAAAACCTTTCTGCAAAATTATCCACTAACATTAATGTAGTATCCAGATTAACTCAAAGAAGATTAAGAAAAGTTACAAAGAATAAAATGAATTATTCTCCAAACGGTATTGATTTTAATTTGATTAAAAAATCTAAAAAGAAAAAATCTTTTGACTTATTATTTGCTGGTAGAATGATTAAAGAGAAAAATGTTTCATTTTTAATTGATCAAGTAAAATCTGATTATACTTTAGGAATTATCGGCTCAGGTCCAGAACTTGAAAAAATAAAAGCTAAATCAAAACAATATCCAAATATTGAAGTCTTAGGTATGCTTCCAAAAATTGAAGATGTTTATGGATATATGAAATCTGCAAAATTATTTGCTTTCCCTTCGGAGAGGGAAGGTTTTGGTATTGCACCTTTAGAAGCTATGGCTTGTGGCACTCCAACTTTAGTTTTGAAAGCAAGAGATAATGCTTCAATGTATTTAGTGGACAAAGAATTTATTGCTACTAAAGAAAACTTTAAAGCAAAGATTGATAAATTTCTTAAAAATCCTAAAAAAATAAACTTTGAAATAAAAAATTATTTATGGGAAAATATTATTAATAACCTAGAGAGTAATTATATGGAGGCTTTGAAATGAAAATCATCTTTGTTACACCTTATTTCTATCCTAAGACTGGTGGATTAGAAAATTATGCTTATAATATTGCTAAAAGGTTAGCTAAAACAAATGAAGTTGTTGTTATTACATCTAATCATAAGGATAAACAAGAAATTAAAGAAAAAATTGCAAATTTAACTATTTACAGATTACCTATTCTTTTTACAGTTTCACATACTCCTGTTAATCCTTTTTGGTATTTCAAAATTAAGAAAATAATCAAAAAAGAAAATCCTGATATAATTAATGCTCATTTGCCTGTTCCATTTATTGCGGATTTAGTTAATTTTATTGCTCCTAAGAAAACAATTATTACTTATCATAATGATTTAGTAAAATCTAATTGGGTAGATTATATTTGTAAACTTTATTACTTACTTTTAGGAAATAGGACATTAAAAACTTCTAAAGGGATTATAGCTACTAGTGATTATTATGTAAACAAATCTCCTTATTTGAAGAAATTTAAATCAAAAATTGCTATTGTTTCTCCTGGTGTAGATTTAAATGTTTTTAATAATAAGATTAAAAAAGGATTTTTAAAAAATAAAAATGAAAAGATTGTATTTGTTAGTCAATTAAATAAAACTCATGCTCACAAAGGGTTGAATTATTTGCTTTCATCTTTAAAAGAAGTTTCAAAAGAGTTTCCTAAAGTTCATTTATATGTTTGTGGTAAAGGTGATTATTTGCCTAGATATAAAGAATTAGTGAAAAAATTAAATATTGAAAATAATGTCTCTTTCTTAGGATTTGTTCCTGATGAAGATCTACCTAAAATTTATAGAGATGTTGATATAGCTGTTTTACCAACTTATAGTACTGCTGAAGGTTTTGGTATGGTTCTTGCTGAAGCAAACGCTTGTGCTACACCTGTTATAGGTTCAAAAATAGGTGGTATTCCTGTAGTTATTGAAAATGAATATAATGGCTTATTAGTTCCTCCAAAAGATGTTAAAGAATTATCTAAAGCAATTAAGAGAATATTTAATGATAAGGATTTATCTTCAAAATTATCTAAGAATGGGGTTCAAAAAGCAAAAGAAAACTGGGATTGGGATAATTTAGCTGAAAAAACTTTTAAGATTTTTTCAAATTAATATAATCAATTCCTATTTTTTTCAAACTTTTATTAATATAATTCCATTCTTCATTTAATTGAAATTTGTCAATAACTTTTTTCATATTCTTTAATTTATTATTATTAAATTTATAATAATTCTCTTTTTTTAATTTTGTTTTCTTATCTACTTTTATTTTTAAAAATTTCTCTAATCTTTCAATCCCTTTTTTAGTTAATATCTCTTCATAACTTAATAATAATCCTTTATTCCTTTCAATAGATTTTAATGCATAATAATTTGAGATAATCCAAACAACCATAAATCTCTCAAAATTAGATATTTTATTTAAATGTTTAATTTTCCAATCAGTATAAGCATTTTTCGGATATCCTAGGTGTTGGTAAATCCAATTATATTCTTTTTCAAGGTCAAAACCACTCGCTTTTTTGAATGCAACAGAAAATAAAGATTTTTTTAATCCTTTTTTTAAATAATTAATTTCAACATCTAAATACATTTTTGTCATAGAGGAATAAACATCTATTGGATGTCTAATAATATGTACAACTTTTGGATTATACTCTTTCTTTATTAAATCTAAAAAGAAATGAGATCTATTAGTTTGTAATATGATCTTTTCATTCATATTATGATATATATCAAAATATTCTTTTAATTCCGAATCTCTATCAATTGTATTTTTTCCTAAATTTGGATGACATCTAAAAAGTTTATCTAATACTACTGGTTTCAATTTTAAATATTCTTGCCACAATTTATACTTATGAATTCTATTTTCTTTATCTTCATTAATAACTTGAGGTAAGTCTGGGTGTAAGGGCTCATAGAAACTAACATGATTTTTTATTCCCTCCTTCATCAAATTCCAGACTAAGGTTGTTCCACTTCTATAATATCCATTAACCACAATTTCAACTGTCATAATTTTTCAATAAGTAATCTCACTTTTTAAGCTTTCTGATTAAATAAAATTTTTTTTGATTTTATTCCTAAGATTAAAAAAACAATAAAATTTGCAATAAGCCAGCCTATTCCAATCGCAATTACACCTTTTGATAAGAAGAAAGTGCTACATATGATAGTTAACAAAACAATGCTAAAATTTATCCAACGGACTGATCCTTTTTCTTCTTTAAAATTGTAATACATTAACATAAGTTGATTAAATCCAAAGAATACACTAGAGAACAATAATATTTTGAAGAGTGCTAATCCATTACTCACATATGCTTCACCAAAAATACTTAATACAGATTTCCCAAAAATTAATCCTAAAACAATTCCTAAAATTGTAATCCCATAAGTAATCCCAAGGGCTTTTTTAAATGAAGTATTTTTATTATGTGAAGATTCAGTTAAGAAACTCATCCCAACAGATCTTGATACCGCAAATAAACTATTTGCAATCATCCAACTGATATAAAAATAAGCTGTACTTTCTACTCCCCATAAGATTGCAACATATAATGGGAAACCTATTTCTTGAAATTTTGTAGAAATCATTGAAATATAATTTGCCATTCCTAAAGGGAGCATTTTTTTAATAGATTTTTTATCAATCCCATAAACAACTTTTTCTTTCATTAATTTCAAATATACAACTGTCGAAATAATTTGTGAAAAAAACCAAGCAATAACTAATGCAATCATTCCAAATGATTTTAAAATAACTAATCCTAAAAGTCTTAGGATTCCCCAAAGTGAATTTTTACTTAGTACATAGGAACTTTTTCTCTTTGTAAGAAACAAGGATTCAATTAATTTAAATGGGGCTGCACTTGATCCTGAAATTAATACGATTATTATAAAAATAAGTGATTCTTGAATAAAAGTTAATTCTGGAAAGATCCATTTTAAAACAAATATAAATACCCCTGTTAATATAATTGATAATAATACTGAAATCCAAATAGCACTCCAAAATAGTTTATCTTTATTTTTTTCATTAGGCATATATCTTAGTAAAGCAACACTCAGTCCTAATGAAGCGAAAGAAGAAATAACACTAAGGGCAGAAATTGTTGTTGTTGCTAAACCTAATTCTTGAACCGTAAATAACCATGCTGCCAATGTCCAAAATAAAAAACCTAAAATTGAAACTGTTCCAGTATTACTTATAAGAAAAAAAGAGCTTTTTATTAAATCGTCATTTTTACTTTTTATTATTGTTCTTTTTATTCTCTCTCTCATATTCCTTTGTTTTCCCTAAAAAGGGATAAATATATAAACCTTCTGCTTTAATTTGAAATTATGAAAATAACCTCTTGGAAACCTAATTTATTTGTACCTGGTTTTCCTAAAACTGGAAGTACTTCCTTATGTGAATATTTAGGACAACATCCTAAAATATTTCTAGGTGTTCCTAAAGAACCAAGTTCATTATATTCAAAACCAATACTCTCTCCTATTTGGTGGAGAGGAAATAAAAAAAAGAATATTCCTTGGATAAATATGGAGGGATACAAAAAAATATATCAAGAAAAAGAAAATTTTTCTTTTAGAATTGATGGTAGTCAACCTTACATTTTTACTGGAAAAAAGATGGCTGAAAAAATTAAGTTATTCTCTCCTGATGCAAAAGTTATTTTAGTTCTTAGGAATCCTATTGCTAGAGCACATAGTACTTATAACTTTTTTTATAGGAATCATAGAGTTAAAGATTTTAATAAGTATATGAAAGAATATTTGATGAAAGATTTAGATACTTTTCTTTATGAGAAAGTAATAAAAGATTATTATGATCTTTTCGGAAATAATTTATTAATAATTGATAGTAAAGATTTATGGAAAAATCCTAATAAAACTTTAGATCAAGTATTTGATTGGCTTAATCTTGAAAAAATTAAAATTAAAGAATTAAGTGCCAATCCAACTATTATTTCAGCAACACAACCTGTATTTTATAGAGAAATTATTGTTAGCATTGAACATGTAATTATTTGGTTTATGAAATTAGCTCAGAAAATATTATCTAAACTAGGGTTATTTTATGGCCATAAATGGGTAAAGAAAGTTAACCCTTTAGCTTTATTTTCTAAATTTATTTCTTTTTTACCTCTAACAAAAAAAAGTAAAAAGTCTTATTCTTCTCTTAAACTTCCTTCTGAATTATCTAAGATTTTAGAAAAAGATTACAGGAAGGCTCTTGAGTTTTCAAAGAAAAAAAAGATCTTTTTGGAATTATAGTTCTCATTACTCCTTTTCAGGGGCAAAAACCTTATAAATGAGTGGTGTTCGCATATGGCTATGGTTGAAGCATTTGGAATTATATATCTAGTATTTTTTGTCTTATTTGTAGTATCTTCATTTATGTATATTCATAATAACTCAAAAGAGAAGTATTCTACTATAATTGCAATAATTTTCTTATTATTAATTGGTCTTTTTGTAGGTCTTTATGTTAGAGAGATGGTTTATGGTGGATCTATTTTAGCAACAACTGATGAAGCAAATTATCTTGCAAATTATTATGAATGTAATGTAGAATCTGATTGTAGTCTTTCTGGTCCAGGATATGGATCTTTACTTGAGTTATTTTACTCTTTATTTCCAAGTTTTTTGAGTTCAGGATTATATATCTTTTCATTAATTATTACAACTATAACTCTTCCTTTTATATTTTTAATAATTAATAGAGTTACAAAAAATATATCTGCTTCTTATTTAGCTACAATATTTTTACTAAGTACTAATTATTTGATTTATCCTCTTATTGAAGGAAGACCACAACAAATTGGAATGCTTTTTGTAGTTTTAGTTATATATTACTTTTGGTTTATTTATAATGAAACAAATGATTATTTCAAACAAATATTTTTATTTGTTTTATTAACAGCTCTTTACTATTTCCATATGATTTCTTTTCTAATTACTATAGCTATTTGTATTTGTTTATCAGCAATTATATATCTAAATAATAAAAAAGAAAAATTATCAAACATTATATCTTTACTCTCTTATGGTTTATTTATGATTATTCTATTTGGATTTGAAGCATTTCCTTATAGTGAGGTTAGTCAGAATGTAAAATATTCCTTTAATCAGTCTTCAAGTTTGTTTCTTACAACATTAAATATGGCTTATCCTTTACCTTTAATATTGGCATATTTAATAACTGCATTAGTCTTAATTATTTGTATTATCTTGTTGAAGAATAAAGCTAAAAAAATTATGAATCTTGTTCCAAATTTTATTAATAAAAATAAATTTTATTTTTTCATTTTCCTAACTTACATTATCTTGTTTGCATTTTTCTTTCAATTTGTAATTAGGAGCGATATATACTTAGGTGTTTACAATAATTCTTTTCTTTTGATGTTATTATTACAAATCCCTAATATTATTATTACATTAGTTTTTGTTTATGTATTAACTTATTTGATTAAAATTAAGGATGATGTTCTAAATAGTTCTTTTTTTATGAATATTTCTTTTTGTTATATTATTTTAGGGGCAATAACTTTAGCTCTTTCACTAGTAATGACTACCAATTTTGATAATTGGATGATTAGGGTCATTAATTATTCTCTTTTCTTTATCATACCTTTTATGGTATTAAGATTATATCCTTATTTAATAAAAAGAAAAACTTTGATTGTAGTTTTATTGATTTTATTAATAATTCCAAGTATGATAGTAACTTCAAAAGATCCTTCTATTTTTGATACAAAGGTTTATTGGGATGAGTATGATTTTGCTTTTGGTGATTGGATCATTGATGTATCTGAAGCAGATGAAATTTATTATTTGTTAGTAGAAGAATCAAGTGATAGGTTAGATTTAAATTACAATAAATTCCTTAAGTATATATTCTATGCTGAAACAGAAAGTAAAAATTCTGTAACTCTTTTGACTATTGATGATGATTATGAATCTTTGAATAGATTATATGATTCTGGAGATGTAGTATTGTACTCAGGAGGTTTTTCATGAAATCTGATAAATGGAGTTTAATAGCTGTTTCTTGTATTATTGTATTACTAGTAATCACTTTACTTCATGTTGTAGATAGAACTGAAGCAAATTTCACAGAATTATACTTTGAAAATCCTGAAGCTTTACCTTCAGAGATAGAATTAGGAGAAACGTATGAATTTTCATTCTCTATAACAAATAACTTAGAAACTACTAATACATATACATATGATGTTTACATTGAATTTGATGATGGTGAAGATATAGGCGAATTAGGTTCTTCAAGTATTACATTAGAAGATTCTTCAAAAGCAATCATAAAGGAGTCATTTGTAATCTCTCAAAACTTTGATTCAGCTAAAGTTATTATTGACTTAGATTCTGGAGAAACAATTTACTTCTGGATCTCCACCTCTCAAGACTAGTCCAACATTCATGTTAAATCACCTATTTCACTTTACAAATTAAGCTTTAAATTTAAAAAAAAGCAAAATTTAAGCTTATTTCTTCAAAAAGGGGCCTAGCAACCACTATAAAGTTACAACAAAACCATAAGCTTTAAATACTATGATCTTTCAGCAGAGTGGTAACAGATTCCTTAAGGAGGACATAAAAAAAATGAAAAAAATATTAAGTATATTGATAATGGCATTGTGTCTATTAACTGTACCTACCTTAGCTGAAGAAAGCACAAATTACGCTTTCGGAAACATCTATGTAGATGGTGTTGGTTATACAGTAGATAGTTCAATCTATGTTGAAAGAGGAGACGAAATTACAGTTCGTGTATATGTACAAGGTCTGGACGAAACAAAAGACGTTCAAATTAAGACTTGGTTAGGTGGATACGAATATGATACTGTTCAAGAAACATCAAGTATGTTCGATGTTGAAGCAGGTGTTATCTATGGTAAAACTTTAGATTTAGCTTTACCTTCAGATTTGAATGCTGATCAAGAATACACTCTATACGTAGAAGTATTCGACGAAACAGACTCAATCACAGCTACAACTACAATCTTGGTTAGTAATGAGAGACATCTTTTAAGTGTTCAGGATGTTCTAATTAACGATGCTGAAGCAGGCGATTACGCAAGTGCTACAGTTAGATTAGAAAACATGGGTGACCACAAAGAAGAAGATATCAAAGTTACATTAACCATTGCAGAACTAGATATTGAAGTTTCAGAATATCTGAACGAATTAACAAACAACGAAATTGACAATGAAGATGAAGAATCCTCAGGTGAAGTTTCCTTAACATACCAGATTCCAGATTGTGCTGATGATGGTGATTATGAAGCTGTAGTTACAGTATCATACAATGAAGGATACGACACATTAGAAGAAACTGTAAGCTTTAATGTTGATAGTTCAGCTTGTGAAGTTAGTTCCGAAGATGATGACAGCACAGTTACAGTTGTTGTAACAGACGATTCTAATGATGATGAAGAAGTAGAAAACACAGACTTTTCAACTGCTTTAAGACTTGGATTCGGTATCTTAGCTGTATTAATCGTTATCTTAGCATTGATTTTAATCGTGCGAAGATAAACTTTTTCTTTTTTTTTTAATTTTATAAAATTTTATAAACTCTAACTTTTTTCTTTATTATATGCGAAATTTCAAAACTCTAAATTTGAACTTAAATAATCCTCATTATTTGGGGGCAGATGCAGAGATTCTTGCTGCTTCAAAGCCATACAGTTTAAGTGATGGTGAGAAAGTTGTTTGGGCTCAGGATCTTAAGATTGGATTAAAATTTAGATCAGCCTATCTTGAGTTTAGATATCCTATTTATGGTGCTAATGCTATTAGAGGTTTGGCTGCTAAAACTTTAAACAATTATTCTAATGTTCCTATAGAATTATTCTATGATAGAAATGATATTAGAAATGTTAAGGGATTTATTCTAAAATAAGATCTTTATCAACAATAAAACCAAAACAAAGAATAAAACAATTTCAAAAGCTCCTCCTGTTTTTACAAATCCTCTTCTTTTTTTAATTCCAAAGAATTTAACTCCTCCTAAAGTCATAGAATCCATTAACAAATGTAAGATATATCCTAACATTGCAGCTAGTCCTAGAGTAAAATATCCAAAGAGCCAAAATAAAATAAATATAATCATAGGTATCCACATACTATGTAAAAATCCTCTATGTCCAAATAAGATTTCAAAGACATAAGACAAAGGTTTTAATTTACTTCCAATTTTACTTTTGTGTGAATCTATATCAGGTAGTATTGAAAAGAAAGAAAATATTATTATGAACATTAAAGCATTTGTAATATTAAACAGATCTATTATCAATAAAGAAAGAATCATTCCTGCCAATAAATGTGTAGAAATTAACATAAAAAAAATAAAAATGGATTATTCATCCACTTTCAACAGCATATGTCTCCAAGTTAGAATCTGATCTTCCCCAGAATAACTTTTCCCAGAGTTTTGAGAAGAAACCTTCATTCTCTGCAGCACCCATACCAGAACCTGAGCTAGTACTTCGAGGTGGTCTTTTTCCTAATAATCCTCTTTGTAAACATTCACCTTCGTCACAAACATATCTATATCTTGGATCATAAAGGTCTACACAATCTCTAGGTGTATCACATTCTGATTCAACTACTACATCGATATCTAATTCATCTGTTTCTGTACTTTCATAAACACAGCTATCAAAACAGAAATTAGTTGTTGTATCACAAAGGTAATCTCCACAATCTGAATCATAAGAACATCTTCCTAAACTTGAACAAACATTTGTTGCATTACAATAAGCATTTGTCCCTGTATCAGTTTGACAATTTGAATCATCTGTACAGCTATCATAACAGAAATTTGTTGTTGTATCACAAAGATAATCTCCACAATCTGCATCATAAGAACACCTTCCTAAACTTGAACAAACATTTGTTGCATTACAATATGCATTTCCTCCTGCACTGGTATCACAGTTTGAATCATCAGTACAGCTATCATAACAATAACCTATACTTGTATCACAAAGGTATTCTCCACAGTCTGAATCATAAGAACATCTTCCTAAACTTGAACAAACATTTGTTGCATTACAATAAGCATTTGTCCCTGTATCAGTTT